>NZ_JBKHHI010000011.1:0-36001 GCF_046539235.1 Coleofasciculus sp. | reverse complement strand
CCCGACAACAAAATCCACCTGATTTTCAACCGCGATCGCACGCCAAAGATGTAGGTGTAGGAAAGATGGGGGATTGAGGTGATCAGTTGGGTGATAGGGTGGAGCAGGGCGGGTTTTGTAGAAAGGTTATGGGTTTGTCTGTTAATTTTGCCCCTAAACCCGCCCCTACATTAGATTCACTGCCCCGATATCAGATTTATATATTAACCTGAAACCGGATAATAAAACCCACCTTATTCTTAACTGTGATCGCATCCTAAAAATGATTATTAAGTCACAAAACCCCCTTAGAACTGGGAATCATTTCAGCGCGACGGGGATCAATTTCTGTTGCCATACGGACTGATCGCGCAAAGGCTTTAAACGTTGCTTCGATAATATGATGAGAATTAATTCCATCCAGTTGGCGGATGTGCAACGTCATTTGGCTATGGTTCACCAAGGCGACAAAAAATTCCCGCACCAGTTGTGTGTCATAGGTGCCAACCCGTTGAGTGGGAATCTCCAAGCCATAGCTTAAATGAGGACGCCCCGAAAAATCCAGTGCCACTTGGACTAATGCCTCATCCAAGGGTGCGATAAAATGACCAAAGCGGACAATCCCTTTGCGATCGCCTAATGCCTGAGCAAACGCCTGTCCCAGTGTAATGCCAACGTCTTCATTGGTATGGTGATCGTCAATTTCGATATCACCCGTGGCTTTCACGTCTAAATCAATTAACCCATGAGAGGATAGCTGATGCAACATGTGATCTAAAAACGGGATACCTGTGTCAGCATGACAGGTTCCTGTACCATCGAAATTCAGGCTAACTTGTACATCAGTTTCACCCGTGGTACGTCTCACGGTTGCTTTCCGGGCGGGGAATAGAGAAGGCTGAGGCTGGGAATTGATAGCTGTGCGATCGCTGGTTTGCATAGTTGCTGCTGACATGAGAACACCGTCTCTTATTCTCTCACAGGAAAGAGCGGGAGGGTGGAAGCCCCTCTCCCTCATCTCCCCTCTCCCAATCTCTTCCCTTAGTTACTAACCTGATTCAAACAAGCGTGCTAAAGTAACTCTAGACACTGGCAATAACGCCAACTTAATGAGAAGGAGAACACAACCATGCCAGATACTCAGGGTTTAGTCCAGGCATTTGGTGAAGTCCACGATAATCCCATCCTACTGGAGCAAGGTGTCACCGCTCCTGTTTGTGAAGGGCTTAATATTGCATTAGCAAGCTTCCAAGCGCTGTATCTGCAATACCAAAAACATCACTTTGTCGTAGAAGGTGCTGAATTTTCTTCCCTGCACGACTTCTTTCAAGAAAGCTATGAACAAGCGCAGGGACATGTCCACGATTTAGGAGAACGACTCAATGGACTCGGTGGAGTTCCCGCCGCTAGTTTTAGCACCCTGGCGCAGTTATGTTGCTTCTCTCCAGAAGCCGATGGTATTTTTTCATCGCGTCAGATGATCGAGAATGACTTGGCAGCCGAGCAAGCTATCATCCAGTTAATTCGGCGTCAGGCGTCACAAGCAGAAAGTTTAGGCGATCGCGCCACCCGCTATTTGTATGAACAAATCCTGTTGAAAACTGAGGAACGGGCATATCATTTGAACCATTTTCTCGCACCGGATAGCTTGACGTTGGGCTTTGTTAAAAAAAGCTAGCCCTTCGTAGCGAACATGCCCCACCAGCGGAATTTAATGTTGGCTGGTGGGTATTTGATACTTTTGGCAAACAAATAATAGACTGATTGCTGCTATCGATTTCTCAAAAAACCCCGCCCTTGGTCAAAAGAGAGGTTTTTCGGTATCTTTTATGTTACCGTTTTTCAGGAGATGATTGGACGACTGAACTAATGTTCTAGCGACTTTGAAAATCATCAATTTGTGTATTCTGCGGTAAGGTGGTTGTATCTGAAACTTTTTCAAACATCGTCGCATTATTGAACGCTTCAGGTCGTGCTTCTCCCGGAGTCGTACCCGCAATTTGTACGCGCATTTGACCCTCTGGAGTCATTTCAAAAATCGTCATCACAGTCGCCCCCTGCGCCAAGTCTATATTCAAACCCATCGGCTTGGTACTAGATTCTACCTGGTAACGCATTTCTAAAGCCTGTTGTGGTTCATCAGCAACAGGTGGGGCGGTCATGAAGAGTTTACCATCTGGCGTAAAAATCCAGGTAATCATTTGACCGGGTGCTAATTCCCCTCGCCATGTACCCGCTACATCGTCAGCTGTGACGTCTTTAGTGGATGCGATCGCAACTTCAGCAACGGCGGGTGATAGCAATGAATGAGAAGGAACGGTTAACCCGAGGGTACTCAGAACACCTAAACACAAACCAGAAGCGAGCAGGTGACGGGGGGTAACAAAAGAAAAACTCATACTAGCTAGGTGCTGTTTAAACTAGGACTATGGTAGCATCACATAAGCAAGCTGGAGTGTTGGGGTGCAGGGGAGATGGGGGAGATGGGGGAGATGGGGGAGATGGGGGAGCAATGTAGAGACGTGCCATGGCGCGTCTGGGAGCAGGGGGAGAGAAGAATTTTATCAATGAACCATCAACAATGAACCATGAACCATGAACCATCAACAATGAACCATGAACCATCAACAATCAACAATGAACAATCAACAATGAACAATCAACAAATGACATTTCAAGGAAGTTTTAACTGGGCTTGGGCGTTGAAAAACTGACGATAAATACCCTGAGTCACCAAGATTGTCGTGGTGAGGTTAGTTGTGGCAATCATAAACATGATTAAAATTTGGTAAGATGCCGCATTCAACGGATCAATGCCACTCAGTAGTTGACCTGTAATGATTCCCGGTAATGTGACAATCCCCACCACCATCATTTGATTTAGGGTAGGAATTAATCCGGCGCGAATAGCATCCTTGCGGTATCCCGCCACAGCTTGTTGGGGGGTAGCACCTAAACTCAGGTGGGTTTCAATTTCTAAGCGACTACTGGTAATCGTACTCACCAAGCGTTCACCCGCGATCGCCGATCCATTCATGGCATTGCCTAACACAATACCACCCAAGGGAATTAGATACTGAGGCTGATACCAGGTGTCCGGTTGAATAATCAGTAGATTGATATAAATCAACGTTAAGGCACTACAGAAGAAAATCGAACCAAATACTACCCAGAATAGTCGGGGAATCTTTTTGCCAATCCGGTTACGGGCGGTAATTGCTGCAATGGTTAGCATTACCAGTAAAACGGCTAAAACTGCCAAGGGGTTATCCAAGGCAAAGACAACCCCCAGAAACAACCCCACTACCAAAAGCTGTATCACCGTTCGCCCTGTCGCGATCGCTAACGGTAACTCCAATCCTAAACCCTGCCAACTGGATAAACCAATAGCGATTGCCATCATGCCCAATCCCCAAACTAAATCAAAGGGGTCAAGTTGAATAAAAGAGTTCACATCGAGGTTATATCTCCTGTATCACCACCGCCATCATGCATGATAACTATACCAACACCCAAAAAGCAACCATCCAACACCCTTATCGGTATGTATTCTTTAAATAACCGTGAACAATAAACTATTAACCTATGAAACTTGCTGATTTACCCCAACCCGTCTTTGATGAGCTCTGCCACGATGAGAAATGGCGATTGGATATTGATCCCGGATTTGATAGCAAGCATGAATTTTGGATGGTTTGGCGACATTTTCTGGTTTTACCGGAAGAATCCTCTCCCTATTATGAAGCCAGCGAAGATGATTTAGCTGAGTTTATCAATTTTGAAGGATACAATATTCTCCTCCCCGTGGAGCGCAGTCATCATCCCTATATCCGATTAATTCGTCTACTCAAAAGCTCGGACGAACAGAGTCTAACCTTATTTTTGCATGATTCTTTCCATGAAACGTGGTTTAAAGATGGACGGGGAGCTAGGTATGGCTTTCTCGCCGTGGCTGATAGGTATCAAAAATTTGACTGTGATTTCTTTCTCGCCAGTTATTACCATTTTGCCTATTTGATTCATGATGATTATCAAGTGGCAAAGAGGGTTATGGCTCGAAAAAAGGAGCAATGATGTTGCGGGTGATATTTTATCGGGTGGGTTTTGTTTAGCGGTTATTGGTGACAAGCTAGCTGGATTTGCTCATCCCAAATCCGTTTAAGTAATCTTCTTTATCGCTTGGGTACTTTTTCCTTCTATCCCTTCTGCTATCTGCCATCTTCCTTCTGTCTTGTCTCCCTCAAGAAGACTATTCTACGCTAGCATTTGCAGGAAGAGTAGGAAAACCAGCGTGGACAATCACATATTCGATTTAGTCATTGGCGGGTTCGCGATCGCGATATTAGCCGGGGGTCTACTGATGCTGTTCAAGGGAATCTTAGCATTTGGAGATCAAGACAAGCAGTAAGTATCGCTCATACCAAAGAAAACCCCCGCTAGTTCCGTCAATCTAGCGGGGGTAAAGCAGGGGGATTAGGGTGCATTCTGATTGGGTTCATCCCCCTTAAATAATAGTATGAACGCCTGATGTTGGTTTTCATGTTGGCGTTAATGTATAACTTTACAGGAAAATGCCTTTTTTTGGCTTCACTCGCCTTAAACGCTTGTCTGTGTTCGACGTTAGCGAGAACCATCGAACTCTTTATCAAATAGCGCTTCGATAAAGGCAAAACAGCCGACTAAGTAAGCCATCAAAATCAGTAGTTCTAACATAGCCACAATCTCCTTGATTCACTAACTCTAGGTTTAGATTCTTTTTTCTACACTCTCATTTTCCTCTAGTATTGGGATATATACAGTGGTATTGATCTAGAAAATCGGTGATTTGTTTAGCAAAAAATGAGTGATAGTCAGCAATGATCTATGTGATCAAAGTCCACTTATACGATGAGATGTATCACGGGTTACATTAAATGACAGAGTTGATTCATTCACAGTAACCAGGAAATTTGTGTTTAGAGCGAAGATGTCACGCATTCAGGTAGTAAACACGACATTAATTATGAGTAGGGACACGACATGTCGTGTCCCTACAAATGGTGGTTCTTAACCAATGATCTAGTCAGTGTGCAGCAGGCTGATTTGCTTGAAAGAAACTGGGGCTTAAGTCAAAGATAAACTCATGGGCTAAGACAAGTTGACCCTTTTGCAGATGGACGATTGTCACACCCTGACCCTGCATCTTTTGATTATCTTGATTCCAAAGGGTGGTGTTCCATTGCACCGCTAGCTCATTGGTTGCACCGATTGCTCGTCTACGAGTCGCAGCGTTACTAAGGCGCGATCGTATTGTTTTGCTTCGGTATAGTTTTGAGCCAGTTGCAGCCAATAGAGTCGGTGATTTGAGGCATAAAATCACGGTATAACTCGATCTGAAGCCATTTTAACTAACAGTTGGGCTGAGGCAAGTCCGGAAGAGCCTTATTCGTTACGCCGATGCAGTTTCGGAAAGCGATAGTAGGTATCTCCATCCGGATCAACTTCTGGGATAGCATTAAACACCTGAACTTGGTGTTCCAAATACTGCTGTGCGATTTCAGGTTCAACCCTAGCGGCTGCAGCTAACTGAATCAGAGAAATACAGCTATTTTCCGTTTCTAATAACTGATAAAACCTTTCCTCTAACTGCTTTTGTTGACTTTGGGTGGCTCTTTGCAAGAACAAGATGCCTAAAACACCTAAAGTAATGATCAATAGCAAGTCAATAATTGGCATATTCAGGGAACAGAGAATAGGGAACAGGAAACAAACCGATGATCCTTACCTTAACCTGAATGGCACGCTCAGATGAGGCTGATAGGCAATGCCCACCCTACGGGATATCAAGGGTTTTGGCAATTCCAAACGGCTGATTGAGCGTGCCATTGTACTTAAGCTGCAACGTCGGGTTTAACCAAATTCTCAGCGCCCTGAACAACTGTAGCTGACTCAATCATATCGCCGAGTTCTAGCTTGTCCAATACATCTTTCCCCTCAACAACATAACCAAAGACCGCATAACGCCCATCCATAACATTAAAACCAGGAGGGGTTAACTCACTATCAAACTTGAAGAAAAAGAACTGAGAAGAACCACCATTGGGTTCATCTCCTGGACGCGCCATGGCGACAGCACCGTAAGCGGAGAAAGGAAGCACGGGTTCATCTAAGTAAATCCCCGCCTGTTCTAAGGTCATACCATAGATCGGTTCCTCATCTCCCCTGACTAACACTTCAAAGGGAATAGCCCGATATTCACCTGTTTTGGGATCGATAAATCCTTCTTCGGGTCCAGGTGGATCACCGGTTTGCACGTAGAAGTCTTCAGTACGGGTAATTGCCAGATCATCATAAAAACCCCGTTGCACCAAATCAACAAAGTTACCTGCCGTAACCGGGGCGCTATAGCCATCGACAACTAGGGTCATATCACCTTTATTCGTGGCTATCTCTATCGTGGCGCGACCTTTGAGTTGAGGCAAGTTACTGTACTCTGCAGGGACTTCAAAGGGAAATCCCTTGACCATCATTTGTTCCAGTTCGCCCACTTGGTCAAGGATTTTGCCTCGCTCAATCCAGACGGCTTCTTTATCCTTGGCTTCAACTGCTTCTCGGAGTGAAACGATATCATCTCTGATGGTGGTAATGATCGCTTCAGCTTGCGGTTTTTGCTCCTCTGGGATGTCAGCCAGCAATTTTTCCGGGCGATTGCTCAAAATTACATCCGCTTTGGTGATATCCCGGTTAATCGGACTCCAGCGCTTTCCCCGTAACTGAGTGGCAATATCTTCGAGACTTGCTTGCACATTCCGCACCGCTTGGTTCTCAATGGGCAGAGCATACCGCAGTAGGGCTTTGCCATCAGTAATCGCATTCCCTTGCGCCAAGCGACTTTCTCGGGCAGGTGGTTGTTGATCATTACCAAAATTCCACCAGGCACCGCTTAAACTTACCGAGAGTGTCACCAGTAGCAGCGCCACAAAACTGGTTTTGAGCAGACGTTGACACCAATCGAGCTTGAGAATTTTTAAAGGTCGCATAAACATATCGCCTAAGGCTGAATACCATTAGGTTGAGGCTAACTTACAGGATTGAAACAGATATTCTTCATCTTGCCATAGGGGGTGTCCGTGCCAAAACGTCCGAGCGCGAATACCTCCCTTGCCCCCCTATAGTATGGGATGTTCCTCAACAAGGGTACAATAAAGTGCCGATTGTTATGCCCAAAGTTATGCGGAAGCCGTCAGCCGTCGCAAATTAGGGGTTTGACAAGTCTGATGTGGGCGTTGGGTTTAATGCTGACATCAATGCCAGCTACAATATCTTGCGTACACTATTCCCCAACCCTTGAGGACTAATGATTTCAAGTAACGACTTTCGCACGGGTGTCACGATTGAATTAGAAGGATCGGTGTGGCGGGTGGTGGAGTTTCTCCACGTCAAGCCGGGAAAAGGTTCGGCTTTTGTCCGCACCAAGCTGAAAAATGTTCAGACGGGGAATGTCATGGACAAAACCTTTCGGGCTGGGGAAACAGTACCCCAAGCCATCCTAGAAAAACGCACCATGCAACATACTTACAAAGAGGCTGACCAATTTGTCTTCATGGATATGGAAACCTTTGAGGAAAGTCGTCTCAATGAAGAGCAAATTGGCGATCGCGTCAAGTATCTCACCGAAGGGATGGAAGTCAATGTGGTGACCTGGAATGACCAAGTCCTAGAAGTAGAATTGCCTAACTCCATTGTGCTCGAAGTAGTGGAAACTGATCCGGGTGTCAAAGGTGATACCGCGACAGGTGGCACTAAACCCGCTACGGTGTCTACAGGAGCGCAAGTAATGGTACCGCTGTTTATTTCCGTCGGCGAGCGAATTAAAATCGATACTCGTAACGATTCCTATCTCGGTCGCGAGTAAATGGATCTGAACTAATCAATTAACGGCTAAGGTGAATATCCAAACACCGCTTTTGCCCAGCTCAAATCGTGATCAATCCTGCCTGAGGTATCATGTAGAACTCGCTCCCTTGAATTTTTCCGGAATTCCTATCTCCCTAATTTAGTTGTGCCATTAGACTTCAACCAAATCCGTGAACTGCTAGCCGCGATCGCTCAAACCGATATTGCGGAAGTGACGTTAAAAAGTGCTGACTTTGAACTGACGGTACGTAAAGCATTATCCGCCAGTCCTCCTCGCGACTCAACAGGGAGTCGAACAGATACCGCCGTTGCTTCCCGCGTGGACACGGCTGTGGCTGGGGTGACTGCTCCGACGCCCCCCACTCCCACACCAGCAACAGCACCGTCTACTCCAGCGGCAACACCTTCAATTGCACCGTCTCCAGGAGTGGAGTCAAAATGGGAAGAGGTGAAATCGCCAATGGTCGGCACATTTTATCGGGCACCATCGCCAGATGATGCCCCTTATGTCGAAGTTGGCGATCAAGTTCGCGTCGGTCAAACTATCTGTATCATTGAAGCGATGAAGTTGATGAATGAACTTGAAGCCGAAATATCCGGACAAGTGATGGAAATTTTGGTCGAAAATGGCGAACCGATTGAATATGGTCAACCGTTGATGCGGATCAATACAGGGTAAATGAGCGATGTAAAGGATTGATGATTACTCTATTGTTATCAATTGACCAAAAATAGGCTAAAATTTGATGATTACCTAATTTCGGGTTAGACCGATGCCAAGAGTAAAAACAGTCCCTCAAGAGGTCGTCCAACAAGTTTCTGAGTATTTTAGTATCTTAAGCGAACCCATGCGCCTGCGCCTGCTCAATTTACTCCGCGAAGGTGAAAAATGTGTCCAAGAATTGGTAGAAGCCACAGAGACGAGTCAGGCAAATGTCTCTAAGCACCTGAAAGTGATGCTACAGGCGGGAATACTCAGCCGCCGCACTGAAGGCACATCTGCCTACTACAAGGTAGAAGATGAGCTGATTTTTGACCTATGTAATTTAGTGTGCGATCGCCTCGCTACCCGCATCGAACAACAAGCCCGCCATTTTCGGAACTTTACTGTGACCAACAAAGGGTAGAAGGGGAATTTTTTTGTTCAAAAACTGAACGGAACAGGCGCTCTAAGTACCTGAACATAAATACTGTTCACTGTACTCAGAAATATTAACAAGCGTCAAAACCTTACTGGTCTCCGTTCCCCGTTCCCTGTTTCCTTGTCCTCATGCTCAACTTTAATCATGTTTGTTTGACCTTAAAGTTGAAAGTTTGTTTCAAAGTTTTGGCGAGTCATCGGTTGATCGATGATCAACCCTTCACCTCCTAAGACTTCGAGGGGTTTTCCTTCCACATCAATCCAGACCTGAGCATCCGGATCTAAGCTGGTGGCTGTATAGATAATTTGTCCGAGGCGGCTTTGCATCGAAGTACTGCCACCCCCTGTGGTAAAGTCTTCAGAGAGATCTAGATGCACTCCGTCAGATTTAATCGAAAGATTCCGTAGCTCAGTTGCTTCGGGAATTGCCGATGCTACCGCTTGCTGCTCAGGTCCAGACAATAGTTGCTGGAATGCCATCTCTAACACTTCAGATGGATTATCAGCATTTTCGACGGTAATGGAACTGGGAACCAGTTCAATTTGATTATTGACAGCATCAACCCAATACACTTGAACCTTTTGTTCAGTCGCGGGCGGCCTGTCTTGGGGCGATTGGGAGAGGGTAGGCACTTCTGATTGGGGGGGTGAGGCGGTAATCGTATTCCAAGCCCACCAAGCGCCTCCAGCAGCGGCGGCTAACATCACCACCGAAACACCAGCGATCAAACTTGTGGGAATGCGACCTGTGTCTTGTGGATTTTGCATAGTTATTACCTTTCTAATCGTGTAACATTTTGTAGGAGTGGGAAACGTCTGAGGTGAAGGTCTAGTCCGCTGGCGGTACATCAGCTCGAACAAATGCGGCTACCTGTAGCTCCTGATTATCTATCTCTAATTGTAAGAGTCTGACCGTAATCCCAGCATCTTCCCAGCTACGGAGATTGGCGCGATCGCTTATTCCCTTGGCGAAGCCTTCAACCAAGCGAGATGGTAGCGCTTGACCATCAACGGTTACTCTTGGTTCAATCAGTTGCAAGCGATGTCCGGCTTCAATCCCCAATCCAGATTCCACAACAATGGCTAGGGATTGACGATTCCCTTCCACCGCATCCACTTGGAAACGCAGGCGATTATTTCCCAGCAACTCTAATCGAGGATTGAGAAACTGGTAACGTTGTGCGGTATCTCTGGAGAGACGACTACCGAGTTGTTGTAATTTTGCAGCAACTCTGGGAGACTGAAGCATCTGGTTGAGATTCGATTCGGTTAAAACCAGACGCACCCCTGCTTGTAACGGTTGACGTAATGATGCTAAGGGCGACGTTTGACCCTCCTGTCTCAGACGTTTGATATCTAGATTAATCGGATCAGTTTCGACTTCTAGAACATCAATCCGAATGTCTGGCGTCAACCATAACCCTCGACCCGCGATGCGGACTTGTTCGAGTTTTCCTTGCAATGCTCGATAATTCGGCGTATTGTCAATCCGCACATCAAGCTGTTCAACTCTCTCCAATTGAGAACTCAGGATATTTTCCACCACGCGATCGATGATTAAGCCCGGAGGGGAACCCAGGGTGAGTAACGCCGATAGGAGGATGCTCAAAATTTCCATATTTCCGTTGACTTGTTTACATTACTTAACATTAAACCCCTAAATCTTTAAACTTTATTGCAGTTTTATTACAGAGTGAGAGCCGATTGCCATAGGCATGATACCTTCAATGAGGTGTTGACGAAAAACACAGCCTTAGGAAAGGAGGACATTTTGGATTTGCGTTCTGCTCAAACCACCAACGACTTTCATGAAGATATTAGTGAGTACGTGGCTCAGCTCCAGCTACACATGGCGTTACAAGCCCGGAATTTAGTCCCGACTCTCACCAAGGCAGTAGATAGCCGAGAGCAGTTGTTACAGCAAACCCAAGCCACCTTGGAAAAGCTAGCGTCTCGACAGGCGGTTTAGCTTGGCTCAGGGAACCTGGTTGGTAGGGGCGGGTTTCACAACTATCGTTTCTGATCTCACCCTAGATGTAACTAAACCCGCCCCGACTGAGTGTTGTTTGACATAAGACAAATAATTAGCGACTCGCCAAAATTAAAGCATCGGCATAGTTTAAAGCCTCTTGCCACACAGCATAACCGCGTCTGGCGAGATGAATCCCATCCGTGGTTAACTCCCGTTGCATTTGACCCTGATTATTCACAAACAAACTGTGCAGGTTAAGATAGCCTGCACCTTCTTGCTGTGCGATCGCGGCGATGTGTTGATTCAGGTTGCGGATGCGATCGCTCTTAATCGCAGGCAACCGTGTAGGTAAAATAGACTGAACGATAATTTGGGCTTGTGGGTGGTTCTGGCGCAAGCGCTGGATGATTTGGCGAGTATTATCGAGAATCACGCGATCGCGAACGCCTTGGCGCAAGTCATTGGTGCCAGCCATGACATAGATTGTATCGGGTCGGGTTTGGGAAAAAGCCGAGAGTCGTTCTAAAATTTGGCGAGAATTTTCCCCAGAAATCCCCTGATTCAGCCAAAATTGACCGCTAGGTAGGTTGGCTGTCGGAAACCAAAGACTCAAGGAATCGCCCACTAAAATAGACAGACGATTATTCCCCTGTCCCCTCGCCATTGCTTTCCCTTCTTCTGCAAGTAACTGTTTCCATTGCTTATGAGTGGGTTTAGCCAGTGTCGCTTTACTCCAAACCGACTGGAAACTATCAGCTGGGAGGCGGGTATAGGTTTGACCTCTATTTAATGCGGCTAATCGTTGGTAATAAAGTTGGATTCCCGATTTGGGGGAAATGTTACTTTTAGAGTTAGTAGTAAGCGCTTGATTCGTGGTGGCACTAAAGTGCCCACTACTAACCGATGAACTAAACTCAACACCAGGGATTTCCACCTCAGGGATAATCGGTTGAGTGACGACGGAGTGCGAGGGATTAGCTTTAGCAGAAGCTAATAAAGCCGACAAATTCTCGAACAGGTTGGGAACCAGTGGCGGTGGCGGGGGTGCAGATACGGGACCTACGGTAAGCAGACTGGCTGCTAGTAAATACGGATCGCTCATGGTACATTCCATTACTCTCTCTTTTTCCTTTGACAGGAATTTGCCAGAGTATCAGGAATATATGGCAGAAGGCAGGAGGGTTCTCACTGTTCCCTGTTTCCCCATCTCAATTAACTTTAAATTTGTCCAACTACTTACCTTTGAAAGGTCTTGCGTTTACAAATATATACGATAATAAGCGTAAAAAATACTACGCCAATTATCGTAAATCTTGTTAAATATTATTTTTTTTACAAAAGATATAAATTTTCCAAAAAGATGGTATAAAAATAAATGAAATTTACACACCTAAGCTTTTTTTGAAATTCATACTTTAGAGTAAAAAAAAGCAGCAATTCGCTATAATGATAGATTGAATAAAAACCTGGAGTGAAATCTACACGATGGCAGCAATGAAATTCAACGTTCCGAGTATTGCTTGTGATGCTTGCGCCAAAACCATCAGCGAAGGGATTCGTACCCACGAACCTGAAGCGAAAGTCGATGTTGATGTGGCAAATAAGACGGTTAGTGTGGAAACTGAGGCGTCTCACGAGTCAATTAAACAAGTTATTACCTCTGTTGGGCATCAGGTGGAATAATACCAATTCTGGCATTATAGAAATCTGTTTTTTATAAATTGTAGAGACGTTGCATGCAACGTCTCTACATTTGGGGATCTAGTCGAATTACCCAGAGATTCCTGATGTTGTTGGTATTTGGGACTCTGAAGGATGTGCTGATTGGCGCGATCGCACTTCTAAATACACCAGCAAAGCATTAATATCCGCCGGGTTAACCCCCCCAATGCGAGAAGCTTGACCAATTGTCAGGGGTTGAACCTGGGAGAGTTTCTCGCGAGACTCCTTGGATAAGGTTTCAATGGCATCATAATCCAGATCCATTGGTAATCGTCGCTGGCTTTGACGGGACACTTGATCAATCTGATTTTGCTGGCGTTGCAAATATCCGGCATATTTAATATCGATTTCCGCCCCTTCTCGTTCAGCTTGGTTGAGACTGGGATTCCCTAATCCATAGTGATCCAGATTAACGTAGTGGAATTTGGGACGACGCAGCAATTCAGCTAGAGTAATCGAACCCTTAATCCGTTGCTGAGTATCCGACGCGATCGCAACGCCTAATTCCTCATGTTCCTTGATCCGTACCGTCTGAAGTCGTTCCTTCTCCGCCGCAATATTGGCTTGTTTTTGGCTATAAAGTTGCCAACGGCGGTCATCAATTAAGCCAATGTCTCGTCCCAAAGGAGTCAGACGGCGATCGGCGTTATCTGAACGCAGGAGTAAGCGATACTCAGAACGGCTGGTTAGCATCCGGTAAGGTTCTCGCAAATCTTTCGTACATAAATCATCAATTAATGTCCCGATATAGCTTTCCTCACGGGGAAACACCAACATCTGTTGATGTCGCACATAGCGTACTGCATTAATTCCGGCGACAATCCCCTGGGCGGCGGCTTCTTCATATCCCGTCGTCCCATTAATTTGTCCAGCGCAGAATAACCCCTCGATTTTTTTGGTCATTAACGTGGGGAAACACTGAGTTGCGGGTAGATAATCATACTCCACAGCATAAGCCGGACGTAGCATAGTACAGTGTTCTAATCCAGGGAGCGATCGCAACATTTGCAACTGTAGCTTCTCTGGTAATCCTGTCGAGAATCCCTGGATATAGAGTTCGGGAATATCTCGCCCTTCCGGTTCAATAAAGATCTGATGGCTTTGCTTATCCGCAAACCGGACAATTTTATCTTCAATACTAGGACAGTAACGGGGTCCTTTGGCATCCACCCAACCCCCATAAACCGGAGACAGATGCAGGTTTTCCCGAATCAATCGATGAGTTTCGGCTGTGGTACGGGTAATATAACAATTCATCTGTTCCCGTTCCACCCACACCTCTGGGTCAAAGCTAAACCAAGATACCACTTCATCCCCAGGTTGAGGTTCCATCTTACTGTAATCCACGGAGCGCTTATCCACCCGCGCCGGAGTTCCCGTCTTAAGGCGTCCCGTTTCAAACCCTAGTCGGTTCAGGGTTTCCGTCAATCCCACCGCGGCAAATTCCCCAGCGCGTCCAGCGGGCATCGATTTATTCCCCACCCAGATACATCCACCCAGGAACGTTCCCGTGGTTAATACGACTGCAGGGGCGGCAAATGCGACACCAAAATAGGTCTCAACACCGATAACCTGATCATTCGCACCCAGGACTAAATCCGTCGCCATCCCTTCCCGGATGACCAAATTCTCCTGGTTCTCGACAATCCGTTTCATCACCGCCGCATATTCCCGCTTATCCGTTTGCGCCCGTAATGCCCAAACCGCAGGTCCACGCGACTGATTTAATACCCGCTTCTGGAGGTAGGTACGATCTGCCATTTTGCCAATTTCTCCCCCCAAGGCGTCTACCTCGTGGGCAAGTTGGGATTTAGCCGGGGCGCCCACAGCAGGGTTACAGGGTTGCCAAGCGATTTTATCCAGGTTCAGGGTAAGTAGCATCGTGCGACATCCCAGACGGGCGGCGGCTAGTGCGGCTTCACAGCCGGAATGTCCAGCACCGACAACGATGACATCAAAAGCGTCTTGGAAATCTACAGCGGAATGTGTGGTCATGGTTATTGTTTGAGTGACGAGGACTCATGGTTTATTTTACCGAATTCCCTGGTAGAGACGCGCCATGGCGCGTCTTGACATTGATATCGGGGCAGATTTTACCGTTATCGTTATTCAATGTAGGGGCGCAAAGCTTGCGCCCTTAAACATGATGTAAGTCGGTGGACACAATAAAAGCTAACAGTAGAAATTGTTATTTGTCCTTTGTAAGGGACTGTGGGCTTCTCCTGCAAGGCTTCCCGGATTGCGCGTTTTATAGTGAAGCGAACGCAAGAGTCCTGTCGATTTTATGGGCGCACGTCGGTGCGCCCCTACAGTTTCTGGATGTAATTCTAATTCATCAAATAAGCCAGTAGGGTGGGTTTCGACTTCGCTCAACCCACCCGCCTTAATTCAGGTAAGCGAACCTTATCCAGCAGCTAATAGCACTCCCACAATCGAACCTAAAGCATTTGCCCCTGCATCTCTTTCCGTGTCGTTCTGGTCATAAAAATCAGTCCAATTGTATTACAATAAATCAACTTAAATCAGGGCAAGGATGAGAATTGAGGAGTGACTAAGATGAGCGAATATGATTCGCTATGGAAGGAAAGCATTTCGCTATATTTTCGGGAGTTTTTGAATTTCTTCTATCCACGCATAGAAGAGGATATCGATTGGGAACGAGGATTTGAATTTTTAGACACTGAGTTACAACAAATCAAGCGAGAGACGGAAACGGGTAGGAGAGACGCGGATAAGTTGGTGAAAGTCTGGCGTCGTAGTGGGGAGGAGGAATGGGTTCTTGTCCATGTGGAGGTGCAATCACAGCGTCAAAGTGAGTTTAGTGAGCGGATGTACCTGTATCACAGCCGGATTTTCGATAGGTATCGTCGCAGTGTGGTGAGTTTAGGAATACTCGGCGATGAGCAACCGGGTTGGCGCCCCAGTCGGTATGAGCGTGAATTGTGGGGGTGTCGGGCAATACTGGAATTTCCGATGGTGAAATTGCTAGATTACAGTATGGATGAGCTTGCGAGTAGTCAAAACCCATTGGCGGCGATAGTACAGGCGCACCTTTCTGCTCAAGTTGCAGGGAAAGATGTTGGGGTTGGATATGAAAGTAAGCTGTCTCTGATTAAGAGTTTATATGAGCGGGGGTATAAGCGAGAGGATATTGTTCAATTATTTCGATTAATCGATTGGTTTATTGCTCTACCTAAAACAGAAGAGGATCGATTGTGGCAAGAAATACAAACGTTAGAAGAGGAGAGGAAAATGCCTTATATTACCAGCGTTGAACGAATCGGAATCAAGAAGGGGTTACAGCAAGGACGACAAGAAGATATTGTCCGTATTCTTGAAGTTCGGTTTGAAGATATTCCGCAGAAATTGAGGGGATTAATTGGAAAAATCGAGGCTCTTGAGGTGCTAGAGACTCTTCTGGTTCAGGCGGTGACAACTCAATCCTTAGAAGCATTTGAATCTGTGGTGAATCAATTGGTTACAGAGGCGGGATTGGAATTGGAAAACACAGATCAGAGTTCGGGTGAAGGGGGGAATGAGACGTAAACAAAGAGTTGGGTTTTATCGAGCAATAATTTGTGCGATCGCGTTTATGGGCGAGAGGATATCGTTAGCGAGACATTAATGTATTGATTCGGTCTTGCGATCGCAACAGTTCCATAAACTCGATTGGGCAGGCGATATTCCTCTAGTTATAACACATAGTCCACAGCCAATCTATTAGGTTTTCCGGTATATCCATGGTTTTGGCGAGCTAAATTCAGAAACCTGGGTCGGGGCGGGTTTAGTCACATCTGGGTGCAAAGGAAAAGATAGTAGTGAAACCCGCCCCTACACACTGGAAACTCAAAACAGTCTATCAAAGATGACACAGATTTATATCACTTTGCTTTCGGGAATTGCTCGAAAAAAACAGTAAAAATCCACGACTATTACCGTCGCGGATTTGGCTACTGAGGCTCTCTTCTAGTCCTGCCGAAGCAAGGCTTTTGGTTATCCCAAATCCCAAGGGTTATGTTGTCTATAACTTTAACGAATGTCTTTACAGAAACGCAATAGATATGCTATTGAATCTTGTTCTGCTTTTTATAAAATGAACTTATCAAAAGCTACATGTGCTATATACCTAAGTAATAATACTGACTTAACTCCATCACAGACAGTTTTCCCCTAGAACGTCTCCATTGCCATTAATCAAAAGACTAAACTTTGCGTCTGTTAAGATAGATCAGCCACAATTAAATTCACCGTTCTACTATACAGATGGACAACACACTGAACAGGCTTCGCCGCGTGAAACGAAATATGGGTTACCGTGTCGAAGATGCCATGAGACACTTATCCAACAACGTGAGTCCGTCAGAAATAGTTAATCAAAAGGAAATTAGAGTAGTTGGCTTAAAACGGAGTGGAAATCATGCCATTATCAACTGGATCAGAAAACAACACCACGGTGAAGTATGGCATTTGAATAAGATTCCAGTAAAAAGAAATCCATACCGTTTCTTGTATGAACATTATCACCAATAAAAATTAAAGCAGGAAGCCAAAGGTAATTTTACCAAAAAAGACTGTTTAATCTATAGTTATGAAGATCATGCGCTTGAGCAAATCACTGACAAGGAGTTTGACAAAAAAAGTGAACTGTACTTGGGCAAAAGTGCAATCAAATACGACGTGATTATCTTAAGAGATCCCTTCAATATGCTGGCAAGCCGATTAAAAAAGGGATATATGAAGGTAAAATGTTCTGATAGAACATTAGTTGAACTGTGGATATCATACGCTCAAGAATTCTGGGGAGAAACGCAGTTCTTGAAAAATAATAAAATCCTGGTTAATTATAATCAGTGGTTTATCGATGTGGACTATCGCCAGCAATTAGCCAAGCAACTTAATATAAAGTTTTATGATACAGGTTTTAATGATGTAAAAGGTCAAGGTGGTGGGAGTTCTTTCGACGGAATTACATTTCGAGGTAAAGCGGCTGAAATGGATGTTCTTAACCGATGGAAAGTTTTTGCAGATGATCCCCAATATCAAAAACTCATTGATCATGCAGAACTTCGAGACTATTCAGAACGAATCTTTGGTCATATTCCAGGAACAGAACGCTATTTTTAATAGATTTCCTTATTGGAACATCTTACTGGACAGGTGTTCTAGAGTTACCTGAGTCGAAAATTTAGGCAACCCCTTATCCATCAAGGGTCTAAGCGGCTTTTTATCTAGTTATGGAGTAAAGATTAACTCAAATTTTACGAATACCTTGTCAAAGCTTAACCCTTTCACCCGGATAAAGGGAGTAAGATTGATGAAGATTTCTTAGGGGTGGATTATGAATAGATTTCCTGGCTACTCGCATCAATTACAACGGCACATTCGCAATCATACCCTTCATTGGGTTTCGCCAAAATCCGGTCAAACGCACAATGGCAATAATCAACTCCCAGACTTGAACGTTTCCCAGGAAATCCCAAAATCGCTTGGGTAGGGGAGATAATAGAAATAGGGGCGGCTTAAGTCACAGTTGGGTGGGATGATCATAGTGAAACCATCGGTTGGGGTGGGTTTAATAACATTTGGGTTAAAAAGAAACGATAGTAGTGAAACTCGCCCATTCGACCGATGTCCTAGATACAAAATTCCCTAAACCCGCCCCGACAAACCCAGTTTCAATCTTCAGCGCGTTGGCTGAAAACATCTGTAGATATTCAACCCAATGTCTGGTTAATTCCTGAATATAAGGAAGAGTAATCTTCATCCGCGAATCCAGCATCTTTCGCCTTCTCAACCACCTGGCGCACACCTGCCAAACTACTCGCATCTAGCCCTTCTGCTTTTGCCTCACCCAGAAATAAGTTAATATCTTTAAGTAAATGTTTCAGGGGAAAGTTGGGATTAGCAAAATTACTGTCTTGCATCCGATTTAACTTCTTATCAAACGTCGGTGCATACAGCGCACTGTCTCGCAGCAGTTCCATAAATTTGTCTACATCTACTCCCTGACGCTGCACAAATCCTAAACTAAGGGCAAACCCGGCGGTTAAGGCGGCAATTAATTGATTTAAGGCTAACTTTGTGGCGGCGGCGGTTCCCACAGAACCCATTAATAAGGGTTGTCTTGTACGCCACGACGGGTATTTTCGCATCCAGTAACCGTTGCGCCATGGGTTGTCCCATTAATCCTGTACCGAGAAATCCTACCTTAACCATCTATTTGTCTTTAGGTTGACTACATCAAAACACTCCCTTGCAATCTTGCACCCATTTCTTAATTCTGACACCTATCTGTTGAGAGATTTCTCTATTTCTGAATGACAGATCGAAGGGTAGGAGGGTAGGAGGGTAGGAGGGTAGAAGGTAAAAATCATATCTGTAGGGGCGGGTTTAGCCATTTAATTGACGGGTATGCCGAAAACTTATCAACAAAACCCGCCCTCTTGCCGTTTAGATTTAAGACATAAGACGAATGACATAAGGCATAAGACAATTACCCTTTCCACCAACGCTCCTCTTGCACGAGTGTATGCATTTGCCAATTCGGATCAGATTGAGGATAATCTAAGCGGTAATGTCCGCCACGACTTTCTGTCCGAAACAGAGCGCTTTTCAAAATTAAGTAAGCTATGTCTAATAAGTTAGATGTTTCTCCCCAAGTTCGCACCAGGTAATCGGCATTCGGAACATCAAGTTGAACCGTTTTCTGTGGCGTTAAATCCCGTAACTGTTGGCTTAAAGGCAACGCAGCCAATTCGGACTGCCAGATTTCTACCTTTGCGATCGCACGTTCTAGCTTTTGTGCAGATCTACAAATCCCAGCACTTTGCCAGACTAAACGTTTTAACTGATCTTGCATCGCCAGCATTTTATCTGTTTTCGTAGCTTCATCGGATAAGGTTAAGGGAGAAATAGAAGCTGATTCCTGATTCAAGACAGATTGATCCGGTGTTAATTCCCCTAACTGAGCGCCAAATACAATACATTCCAATAACGAATTACTGGCTAGACGATTCGCACCATGAACACCCGTACTCGCCGTTTCACCCACAGCATATAAATTAGAAATAGAGGTACATGTGATTAAATCCGTAGCAATTCCCCCCATCCAATAATGGGCGGCGGGGGTGACAGGAATCATATCCCGAAATACATCAACCCCCCATTGCTGACAAACTTGGATAATATTCGGAAATCGGTGGCGAATGCGATCATCGGGAATGGGGCGCAAATCTAAATAGACATGACTGGTGGCTGGATCAGGTTTAGTTTTCTGTAAATGACTAAAAATCGCTCGACTCACCACATCTCTGGGCGCAAGTTCGCCATCAGGATGATACTCAAAGGCAAAACGGTGTCCCTGATCATCCACCAGATGCGCCCCTTCTCCCCGCACCGCTTCGCTGATCAGAAAATGAGGCGCTCCCGGTTTGGTTAAAGCTGTGGGATGAAATTGGACAAATTCCAAATCTCTGAGAATCGCACCCGCCCGCCATGCGATCGCGACTCCATCTCCGGTACTCACATCGGGATTCGTCGTCTGGGCAAAAACTTGACCACCGCCTCCTGTAGCCAGGACAACCGCCCCCGCCCGTATCCAACTAATGTGACCTTGATACATGAGTTGGACACCCTGACAATGACCTGTTTCAGGATTCAGCCAGACAGATAAAGCAAATGCCTGCTGAAGCACTGTTATATTAGATTGGCGCAAGACTAAGGCAGTAAGTGTACTAACCACAGCTCGCCCCGTGGTATCTGCTGCATGGAGAACCCGGGGACGAGAATGAGCCGCTTCTAAGGTTAACGCTAACTGCTCCCCCCGTCGATCAAACGTCACCCCCATTTCAACTAACGAGCGAATGCGATCGGGCGCTTGTTGAGCCAGAAACTCCACAGCATCAGCGTCACAAAGACCCGCCCCTGCCCGAAGTGTATCCTCAATATGTAACACTGGGGAATCTCCGGGGGCAATAGCTGCCGCAATACCGCCCTGCGCCCAGTCACTGGCACCGATGGATAACGTATCTTTGGTTATCAGTGCAACATTTAAGCGATCGGGTAAACATAGGGCGGCATAAAGTCCAGCCGCGCCAGCACCTACAACGACGACATCAAACTGGGTTGGCTGATGGAGTGGCGATTGAGAATTGTCAGGAACAGAAATCATCGAAAATTAGGGGTTGGTAAGGGGGGCGAATGGAAACCCCTGTCATTTATGTATGGGGAGGAATTCGCCCCCCCTTACATAAACAGCAGTCCGACAGGACTTCCTTTTTTTAGATAGTGCATCGGCTCCATTTCCCTTGTACACGACTGCTTAAAATTGAAACCCCTACCGCCTTGGATTTACTGACGACGTTCGACATATTGCATTCGCCTTTCGTCTGGGCAATTACAGACTC
Organism: Coleofasciculus sp.; assembly: GCF_046539235.1. Taxonomy (GTDB): domain Bacteria; phylum Cyanobacteriota; class Cyanobacteriia; order Cyanobacteriales; family Coleofasciculaceae; genus Coleofasciculus. The sequence continues at coordinate 14,886 of NZ_JBKHHI010000011.1, read as the reverse complement.
GTGCTTTTAACCTGTACGCATAAGGGTTGTTTAATTGGGCTTGCGCCCCTCCCGTTTCCGGGGTAATGTTAGCTTCGCATAAGTTAACGGTCGGTACTTTCTCCAACACACTGGCTTAACCCTGTACACCTGTTTAATGCTGAAGTTGTAGAGCTACAAACTAGCGGAAGCATTTGTAGGTACGAACTTTAACGCTTACCGTTAACCTAGACCGCGTAGGTCTTATGCTGGTCAGGTATGGGCTAAATTCCAAGCCCCTGCCTAAAGGCGTGGGGTTCCTGACAGTTAGTCCAAATATAGTCAAATACTTTAGCAGACATAGGAATCTTCATCACCCCAAGGGCAATGTTCCAGACGTTGCATGCAACGTCTCTACACCGGACAGGTTGTCATCCCTGTACCATCTACCATCTGCCTTTATGTGTAAAAAATAACCCACCCCCCAACAGGAGTGGGTTGAACTAGGAATTTCCGGAATTATCCGAGATTAGTAGACGCCGGGATTAAAGCGGTCATCACCTTCGTTGTAAACGTCCGCTGTCTCAGTCACCGTGAAGTTATCCAGGTTATCTTTCAGGATCTGTTTTTGCCGATCAGTCAATCCGGGAATATCCAGCACTTCCTCTACATCGTCGTAGGGAGCATTCTGGATGATCAATGATGCTAATGTCGGGAACATCCCCCGATACTTGCGAAACGCTCGGATATGAGTATTGTTCAAATCCAGCTTTTGACCATACTCTGTTTCCAGCTTGGCATCGGCTGGATTGCGTAGAGTCGTCTCAGCCAGTAACATCGGTGACCCATTCTGGATCGCGTTACTCAAAGACACGCCCTGAGTCCAGGACATTGGTGCTGCGATCGCGCTTTGGGAGAAACCCAACCATCCGAAACAGCCCACTAACAGTCCCCATACCATTAACACACGAACCAATCGTTTCATTAACTCTCCTCCTTGCTCAGACACATTGAAGACCAAGACAGAACTGCCCCTCTTCGATTACCTTAACTTTTGTTTTCTATCCTCTCATCTTATCTATCCCTACCTCAAGAGTTTAAGCGCTTATCCGCCCAGAATTATGAAAAATGCTAAATAGTTCTAAAAGTCTACCGGAAAACCGGGGTTTTGTGAGAAAATTAAAAATTGTCTGTGTTGACGAAAGCATAAGGAAATTAGCTATGGCTCTGCGATTAGGTGATACCGTCCCCAACTTCACGCAATCCTCTAGTGAAGGCGAAATCAACTTCTATGACTGGGCAGGGGATAGCTGGGTCGTGTTATTCTCCCACCCAGCTGACTATACACCCGTTTGCACCACAGAGTTAGGCGAGGTTGCCAAGCTCAAACCCGAATTCGACAAGCGCAATGCTAAAGTCATCGCCTTGAGTGTTGACGATGCGGAGTCTCATCAGGGTTGGATTCAAGACATCAACGAAACCCAGAATACGACCGTCAACTACCCAGTTTTGGCAGATGCGGATAAAAAGGTGTCGGATATGTATGACATGATTCATCCCAACGCCAATGCTAGTGTGACGGTACGCACAGTCTTCGTCATTGATCCCCAGAAAAAACTGCGTCTGACCATCACCTATCCTCCCAGCACCGGTCGCAACTTTGACGAAATCTTACGGGTGATTGACTCCCTACAGCTGACGGATCACCATCAGGTTGCCACTCCCGTGAATTGGAAAGATGGGGATGACTGTGTGATTGTCCCTTCTCTGAAAGACCCAGAAGTCTTGAAAGAAAAATTCCCCAAAGGGTACACCGAAGTCAAGCCTTACCTGCGGATGACCCCTCAACCCAACAAGTAAGCGAGAGAAGATGGGGAAAATGGGGGAAATGGGGGAGAGGGAGAAATGTAGAGACGTGTCATGGCGCGTCTGCAAACAGGGCTGTAGGGGCGGGTTTTACCGATAAGGTTTTGGCACAAACTCCTAACTTGACTAAACCCGCCCTTCTCAGGGAACAGGGGAGGTATAGAAAAAGGACAATAAAGCAGCAAACTGGTAAAGCAAATGGATATTAAAGACGGCTTTGTCGGCACAGTAGGGAATACCCCTCTAATTCGATTAAATAGCTTCAGCGAAGAAACAGGCTGTGAAATCCTGGGAAAAGCTGAGTTTCTTAATCCTGGCGGTTCTGTCAAAGACCGCGCCGCCCTCTATATTATTCAAGATGCTGAAGACAAAGGGTTACTCAAGCCCGGTGGTACAGTTGTTGAGGGAACGGCGGGTAATACGGGTATTGGTTTAGCGCATATTTGCAACGCTAAGGGATACAAGTGCCTAATTATCATTCCCGAAACTCAATCCCAAGAGAAAATGGATGCATTAAGGACGCTAGGTGCCGAAGTGCGTCCGGTTCCGGCTGTGCCGTATAAAGACCCAAATAATTACGTTAAGCTATCGGGACGAACTGCCGAAGAGATGGAGAATGCAATTTGGGCAAATCAGTTTGATAATTTAGCCAATCGACAGGCACATTACGAAACCACGGGACCCGAAATTTGGCAACAAACCGATGGTAAAGTGGATGCTTGGGTGGCGGCGACAGGGACAGGGGGAACATTTGCTGGGGTGTCTATGTTCCTAAAAGAAAAGAATCCCCAAATTAAATCGATTGTGGCTGACCCCATGGGAAGTGGGTTGTACAGTTATGTGAAGACGGGGGAAATTAACACAGAAGGAAATTCTATTACTGAAGGGATTGGCAACAGCCGAATTACTGCCAATATGCAAGGGGTTCCCATTGATGATGCGATTCAGATTGATGATAAAGAAGCCGTGCGGGTAATTTACCAACTGCTGGAAAAAGATGGTTTATTCATGGGTGGTTCTGTGGGAATTAATGTTGGTGCAGCCGTAGCTTTAGCCAAAGAAATGGGACCCGGACATACAATTGTGACGGTGCTTTGTGATAGCGGTTCGCGTTATCAATCGCGGCTTTATAATCGGGAGTGGTTGGCACAAAAGGGGCTGTTACCGGAAAGTTAGTGGTATCATCATCACATCTGTAGAGACGTTGCATGCAACGTCTCTACAATACATATTTTTTTGAATTTGTCAACCTCTAGACAGGAGTTGATCACTAAGCAATCATTTTGCCCGTTGGGTGAAGCGTTGCACCGTCAATTGGATGGCTAAAGCCACCAAGCCAACAGCCACGAGACTAAAGACAGCCGTGGCGAGAGTACTGATTCCCACAACTAAAGTACGAACCGCGATCGCAATATTAATCGCCGTCACGTTCCCAGAGGGTAGAGGTTTATTCGCTAAGGATTGTGCAATAGCGGTTGTCAGCCAGTATCCCGCGATCGCCAGAGAACTCGATATCAAGGCTGAAACCAAGCAGCGCAAGGGAGTCGGCGGCGTTTGTTCGGTAGTCTTTGGTTGGTTATCGGGATTAGTGGTCATAAATCTGATGTCTAGGGTTTCATCCTTTATTTATTATGAGTGATTTGTCAGACACCCTATTACTGTGTAGAGACGTAGCATGCTACGTCTCTACATCACCGTTAACTGTAGTTACATCAAGCGATGCTTTAACCGTTGCTTTCTGAGGCTGAGTCAAATTCAACTTTGTCATAAATATCTGCCAGGGTTATTTGGAATGAGAAAGAGTTGAGAGAAACGATTTCATCAGCATCATCATACTCATAAAATGTCCAGCGTTTTCGCTCAGTTTTGAAATAGTGTTCAATTTTCTGAGTTTATTTCAAACTCCAGGTATTCTTCAGGTGTATAGAGCTTTTTGTCTTCAACTTGCATGATCATTAATCCGCCAAGTCGATGTTTGGTTTGTGCCAACGCCATCGCCATCGACAGTACCGGAAAACTTAGGTTTACTGGGTCGCATGGCAGCAACGGCTTGTCTGTTGGAACCTTTCCGCAATGCACCGAGTCCATCAGAGGTACTCGACTGTCAGAGTAAGTTGAATTCAGTCCGTAGCGAAATGCGGCGTAAAGCCAGACGAGAAGGAACTTCTTTTCGAGAAGCGGATTGGCCCCATTTATGGATTCTCTCGCCCTCTTGTTCGACAAGGTTGTTGGACGGATTTGGTGCGAGACTAAATGAGTCGGGAAACTGGGGGGAAGGCGTGTATTTTCTGCAGGAGTTCCAGAAGAGTGCATTGATCGCGATTAACCAACTCCCAGTTACTGAAGATACACTTTGGTTAAGGGTTCTGGGAAAAAGGGGAACTCAGAGGCGGGCGATCGATGAGTTGGTTGCACTGCCACAACAAAACCCCTTTCGACAGACTATTCTGGAGATTCTGGCGAACTGGCGTATCACTGTCAACGAAAGCGAAAATTTAAGTGAACAGGATAGGGAGTTGCTTATGAACTTATCACCCGCTTATTTGAAATGGCAGGAAGAAACCTTACAACAAGGTCGGCTTGAAGGTATACAAGAAGGTATACAAGCAGGTCGGCTTGAAGGACAACGGCAGATGGCGGAAAACTTTCTCAGAGTGCGATTTGGTTCACTTGATGAACAATTGTCGGGTGCGATCGCGCCAATGTTACAGTTACCCCCTCCAGAGTTGACTCGTCTGTTGTTTAACCTTTCTCGTGAGGAACTGTTGGTTTGGTTTGGAGATGTGCCTTGGCAAGAAGATACCTGATCCGAAGGAAGGCGAGAAATAGTAGAAAACTTCCTCCGAGTGCGATTTGGTGAACTGGATCAGGAATTATCGAGTGCGATCGCGCCGATGTTACAGTTACCTCCTCAGGAGTTAACTTCCCTGTTGACTACCCTTTCGGGTGAGCAATTGTTAGAACGGTTTGGAGAGTCCTCTGGCTAATGAATGTTAGACGACACCGGAAACGTTCTAGACACGTCCCAGACGCCTTTGGCAATAAGATAATTGGTGGTAAAAAACAACTATGGCGATGAGATATGTTATCCGCCCAGTAGAGGTAACTGATGAACCTTTTTTGTGGGACATGCTATATCTGGCACTCTATGTTCCACCCGACGCTACACCTTTACCACGAGAGGTGATTTATCAGCCGGAATTGGCTAAGTATATTAAAGATTGGGGACAACCGCATGATATCGGTTTTATCGCTATGCTTAAGGACAGTCAAATGCCTGTGGGTGCGGCGTGGTTACGACTATTTAAGAGTAGCAATAAAGGATTTGGATATGTCAACGATGAAACACCAGAACTAGCCATCGCTGTTTTGCCGGACTATCGCGGTCATGGTATTGGCTCTCAACTCCTTACCCAGTTAGTTGAAACAGCGCAACCGTGCTACTCTGCCGTTTCTCTAAGTGTATCCCCTGATAATCCCGCCTTGCGATTGTATCGCCGCTTTGGGTTTGAAGTTGTTGGTCAAGGGGGAAATTCGTTGACCCTGACTAAAAATTTTATTTTCCATAAAAATTATATGAACTAGACTATTTTAGTGAAATTAAAAATGGTTTTATGCCCATTCTGTTCTTAAAATTCCATCCGCAATTTTATGTTGATTGATGTCCATCTTAAAATGAATTAAAGACGCCTGATGAGGACGTACACATAACGTTATCCTGGAAAATATTCAGTATCTAAGGTTACATGTTTGACATTTGGGAGTCAGGGCAAGACGTCTAAAAAACAGTAGATTAGCTTTATTTCCACCGCGCTGTACTCCTTTGGCTGCGCTACGCTAATTAAAGTTATTTCGATTCCCCGGTTCTGATCAGCAGACGACAAGGATCGATAATTGAGACGGATAAGCTGTCATGCATTTAAATTGGGTATTAGTAGCGAGCAAGATGCAAAGCCTGCGGCATGGCTTCGCTAAACGCACTACAAGGCTTTCGCCATTCCTGATATTAAGGTTTAAATGCCGAACAGCTTAACCACCCGTGCGATCGCTTTCCCATCGAGGACATCTCTCAAACGTCAGTAACGAGGTCACCGTGCAGCTAAAACAAGTGATTATCGCCCACAAAGCCAGAGACTCCCAAGGTCAAGCTTGGGCGGAAAAATGCGCTCGGCAATTGGAACAACGCGGTTGTCATGTCCTGATTGGACCAAGTAGTGCTAAGGATAATCCCTATCCTGTGTTTTTGGCATCTGTAATGCACAACATTGATCTGGCGGTAGTGCTGGGAGGGGATGGCGCCGCCTTAGCCGCCGCACGACACCTAGCCCCCGCAGGTATCCCGATTTTGGCGATCAATATTGGTGGACATCTGGGATTTCTGACAGAACCCTTTGAAGCGTTCAAGGATACCGAACAGATATGGGATCGAATTATCGAAGATCGCTATGCTGTGCAGCGACGCATGATGATCGAAGCTTTTTTATTTGAAGGGGATTCCCGCCAGGATAGCTTTGCCACAGGTACCAATCTCGAACCAATCAGCGATCGCTATTTGGCGCTAAATGAAATGTGCATCAAACCCGCCTCAGCCGATCGGATGATTACCTCGATTCTGGAAATGGAAATTGACGGAGAAGTCGTCGATCAATATCAAGGGGATGGATTGATTGTCTCCACACCCACGGGTTCCACCTGCTATACCTTATCTGCCAATGGTCCAATTCTCCATGATGGCATGGAAGCGATCGGGGTGACACCGATTTGTCCCTTAAGTCTATCCAGTCGCCCCTTAGTCTTACCTGCGGGTTCCGTCGTCAGCATTTGGCCCCTCGGCGATTATGAACTCAACACCAAGCTGTGGATGGATGGGGTAATGGCAACCCCGATTTGGCCCGGACAACGGGTGGATGTGCGTAAGGCAGATTGCTATGCTAAGTTTATTGTTCTCCGCGAAAATAATTCCTACTACAAAACTTTACGGGAAAAACTCCAGTGGGCGGGGGCGAGATTTCATTATAGTAATAATCACCGACATTAATTGATGTAGAGACGTAGCATGCTACGTCTGAATTTTGAATGTGTAGGGGCGGGTTTTACTCCTATCGTTTTTGACCTAACCCAGATGTGACTAAACCCGCCCCGATCAAATTTTGAGACTAATACCAAATCCGCCTTTATTATCCCCTTTTGCAACGGCGATTGAAATCGCTGCTACACAAACAAAGTCCGCCTGCGCGGACTAGGTTATAACGAAGGTAGCGTTCCCCAGATTTGGTATAACGTTTGGGCAAGAATGCGCGAGTCCCTACGATGATTATTGAACCGCCAGACTAGACATTTTCAAATAAATCTTATTAAATGTTTCATTGGGAACCAGACCGAGGGGATCAGTGGCAAAATCGGCTTTGAGTCGTTTAACCTGATACATATCAATTTTTAAAATAGTGGATCGAAACTGTTTCCAGGTGGTGGATAAAAACTCGGAACGAATCGCCATGGATTTGAATAAATTGGGTACCATACCAAATCCCAATTCGGCGCTAATTTCATCGTAAATATCTTGGACGAGGGGCTGGGTGATCTGATGGGTGTCTTGCAGGGGAAACTGTGCCATAATTGCCTCGAAAATGATTGCGTTTTGGTAATACAATGTATTACGATAGATTGAGTTCTCCTTGCACCGACTTTTAAGTTGGCGAGAGAGGAGATACGCCGGGATAAAATCCAAGCAGCAGAGTTCATGGCGATAACCAATTAACCCTGAACGATGAACAATAACGTCTAGTAGAATGCCCCCAAAGTGGTCGTCAAATTCCAGTGGTTCTCTCGTGCATTGCCGGAATTGACTAAAGTAAGAATAATAAAACCCTAACCATACATATCAGTTCTGGGGTTAATTGTCTACCCAAAAGCGAGCGAAACATAATGATGATTTCACAAGTCGAGTATCGCCAACGCCGCGAACAGTTGATGAGTCAGATTGGTAAGGGGACGGCTATCTTCCGCAGCGCCCCGGTTGCGGTGATGCATAATGATGTGGAATATAATTTTCGTCAGGATAGTGATTTCTTTTATCTGACGGGGTTTAATGAAGCTGAAGCCGTGGCGGTGTTAGCGCCGCACCATGCTGAACACCGCTTTGTTCTGTTTGTCCAACCTAAAGATCCAGAGAAGGAAGTTTGGACAGGGTATCGGACGGGGGTTGATGGGGCGAAGGAACGCTACGGTGCGGATGAGGCGTATCCGATTACGGAACTGGATGAGAAGTTACCCCAGTATTTAGAGAAGGCAGATCGGATTTATTATCAGTTAGGGCGCGATCGCGAGTTTAATCAAACCGTTCTCACCCATTGGCAAACCTTAATGAGGACGTATCCCAAGCGGGGAACGGGTCCGATGGCGATTGAGTCCACAAATCCGCTTCTCCAGAAGATGCGCTTGGTGAAAAGTCCAACTGAGTTAGAGATGATGCGTCAAGCCGTGGCGATTTCTGTAGATGCTCATAATTATGCTCGAAAATTTGCCCAACCAGGATGTTATGAGTACCAAATTCAGGCGGAAATCGAGCATATTTTCCGCCAACGAGGGGCGTTGGGTCCAGCCTATCCGTCGATTGTGGCGTCGGGGGTGAATAGTTGTATTTTGCATTACGTGGAAAATACGCGCCAGATGGAAACTGGGGATTTGTTGTTAATTGATGCGGGGTGTGCGTATCAGTATTACAATGCCGATATTACCCGCACGTTTCCGATTGGGGGCAAATTTAGCGAAGACCAACGGATCATCTATGATTTGGTATTGAAGGCGCAGCAAGACGCGATCGCACAAGTACAACCAGGAAAGCCTTATAATCTATTTCACGATACCGCCGTGCGCGTGTTGGTGGAAGGATTAATGGATTTGGGATTACTGGCGGGAGATATCGAGGAAATTATTAAGGAGGAGAAATATAAACCCTTCTATATGCATCGAACTGGACATTGGTTAGGGTTAGATGTGCATGATTCTGGGGTATATAAGAATGGGGAAGAATCCTGGCAAACCTTTGAACCGGGTCAAGTGGTGACGGTAGAACCGGGATTATATATTGGCTTAGATATTAAACCGGTAGAAGGTCAACCTGAGATTCCTGAACGTTGGCGCGGGATTGGCGTCAGAATTGAGGATGATGTTTTGGTTACCGAGTCGGGGAATGAGGTGTTAACCGCTGGGGTTCCCAAGTTGGTAGACGAGATGGAAGGGTAATGATTTCACCCAAATCCCGGCTGTAGGGGCGGGTTTAGGGGCTTTCATCGCGGTGTAACCAATAACTTTTGTCGCAAAACCCGCCCTTTTCTAAAATGGAGGGGGTAATTATTTCACCCAGATCCAGGGTTGTAGGGGCGGGTTTAGGGGTTTTGATCGCGGTGTAACCGATAACTTTTGTCGCAAAACCCGCCCTTTCCTAAAATCGAGGAGTGGGTAGCCCCTATATCAATCCCAAAGTAGCCCTGAACTAAAGTACTCGAAGAGAAGCCGCTTCGCGTCTACGGGCTAAAAGCTTAAACCCGTTAAAACGGGTTCAAAGACTTAGCTAGTAAGCTTTAGCTTACTTGAGCTTTAGGTTCCGGAAATTCATTTCCTGGCGTTCAAGCTGCCAACATGCTATGTTAGGTAGGATTTGGTAGTTTCAGTCCCCTTGAGGGGATTTAGTCGGTGGAAACCCAGCGTGTCGCCAATCTGGAACCAATCGAGGTTAGTAAGGCTTCAGTCCCCTTGCGGGGATTTAGTTGGTGGAAACTCCACCCTCTGAAACCTCGTCTGCATGAGGATTCTAGCGAAGATTTTCGTAAACCTCCCCGGAAATTCGCCCCCGCTTCGGTTCACGAAATTTTGGGCTGATTTCACTATAGAGCGATCGCAGTGTCTTGACGAGGTTTATTTTGCTCCCCATTGCGGTTACTCACGTTTTCTGGGCGCACGTCGGTGCGCCCCTACGATTTTAATCCATAAAGTTCCCCTTGCGGGGAAGAGGTGAAAGACGACTCAACAGTTGAGTCAACTTCTAGAGGCGTGTTTCCATCCCCTTGCGGGGTAAGTTTATCAAGCGATTACCGCTTGCGGAAACTTAACTCCTCTAGCCAAATCAAAGATAACCGTACTGGTTCTAAAAGTCAAGTTGGTATCAACTCAAAACAGCCGTATGAATTCGGGGAGAGTGGTAACATGTCAGCGACTCTCCCCAGTGAGGTAGGATGCTTACCCTGATATCATCCAGATATGTCTAGTCGTTTTTGTCAGACTCCGGCTTAACTTGCTCCACATCGCGATCGTTGACAAACAAGTCAAAGCGGTTACTAATATCCAAGTTCTGCCCAAGTTGGACAAGGTTATTAGCGCCAACGATTAGCGCTGAGGCAATTGCCACCAGTATCTGAAGTTTCTGCAAATACTTCCAAGAACAAAATTTAGGTTGGAAATTTGCGCGGTTTTGCGTCGGCTTCGAGTGTGTAAGGTTTTCTTGGAACTTATCCGTCAAAACCAACGGCTGTAGATTATTGTCCGGTACGTCATCTTGGAGCGTAAAGTCATGACCATCCGGTGACGGGTGTGCAGATAAATCTAATTCGGCTAAACCTGCTACAGGGTCAGCCACCAATGACTTCGAGTCTTTTTGCATTGTTCGTTACCTATTGTTAAATACGCCAGCTAGAAGTTGCTTGCAACAGTTGAGTCGATTTTGAGTGCTTATTCAGACATCTTTCCTCCCGAATATGTATCAATTTTTACAAACTCACGGTTTTAACCCTGAGCTTACCTTCTATCCTAATCTCAGACTCATCTTAATGACCACCAACAAAGTTATTTCAACCAACGCATTTAACCTTTTTGAGACTTCCATCCTGCTTGAGAGCCATAACCTCAACCTTGACATTTTGCCCTTCAGAAAACGATTTCGCCTTTTTTGGCTCTTTTTCCGTTAATTTAATCGTTTCCAGAATCGTGTATGTTACCTTATTTCCCTTAACCCCTGTAACCGTGGCGTCCAAGACTTGACCCACCTGAAAATCATGAGTGCTAACCACCTCAGCAATTTCCGCTTGACGCGCTGACTCGACAACAGGGGCGCTAATTTCGCCAACGGGTTCAGCGTTTTGGTAATAGCGCATTAGCCGATAAGACCAGCCTAAAATATGTAACATCACCGGGGGATTATCTTGATAGGCTTTTAGGTATTGGTTACAAGTATTGTCAATCGCTTGGTAATAGTCAGACGTTCGCTTACTATGTCCAATTTGTCTGCCATTCCTGACCAAGGTTTTGAGATAATCAAACAATTTAGTTCCGTCTTGGTTGGCGTAATTGCGAAGATAGGCGATCGCTTTTCCTAGTTCATTGGCGTCTGTATCGGCTTGAACCAAAGTTTGCGCGATCGCGTGGGCAATTTGCCACTGGAGTTCGGTTAAGTCTTCAGTTACTACCATAGAGATTTTATCCTTGGTTCTTCCCAGTTGTTAGAGACGTTGCATGCAACGTCTTTACAATGGTTCTAATACATTCCTTCCGGCGGTTCTCTATCCGTAGGATATCCCAATACCTTGACTAACTCCTGCAATGGCTGGGATTGCACCAATTCTCGATGCGCCGCCTGAATCGCCTGTTGGATGAACTGTTGCAAAGGTTTTCCGGTGAGGGGTTGGGATTGAGTTAGGTAAGATAAATAGCGATCGCGTATATTCTCCACAGGTTCTACACTCGTTACCTCAACCGTCATTGTCCCCATCCCAATCGGTTTACCCCCGCCAACTTTAAGTGCGATCGCCTGTTGTGTATCTTGTCCCAGTACAATCAGTAGGGTTCCCAGTTCTGCTTGGGTTAAATTTCGATAGGGTAATGATGTGGTAAACCCAAAACTTTTCACCGCTTGTTGTACCGATATTCCCTGCTGTTCTCCTTTATCGATAGCCCGAATCGTGTGATAATAAAACTTGCGCCCAGCGACCTTTCCCTGGTTAAAATAACCTGGGTATTCATGAGGACGAGGACGATAGAGAGACGGCATAAATCCGGGACGAAATTCAGTGGATTCACACTCAGCATCACTAAACTGAATTAACCCTTGCCAATTCAGCGCCCCAAATACCCGACAAGCGGGACAAAGTTGGGTTTTGTCGCGACATTCCTGATAGCCTGGGGGGATTTGATTCGGTTTTGCCTTGGTTTTACACAAACAGCTACGGGTAATCGCTTCATAGGTGGAACGTACCACACCTTTAAGAGAACTACCGGGAATAATTAACTGTCCTTCGCTTCCCTGAATCATAGTTTTAATCAAGGGAATCGACTTTTGTCCCACATCCGTTCCCAGGGCGATAACTCCTGTAGAAACGTGTAATCCGGTTTGAACCGTTAATTTTAGATGTAACCTTCCATGAACGCGATCGCGATAATATTGATCTTGTCCTTTGGGATGTTGTAATTGTGGCTTGTCTTTGGGTAAAGGGATGAGATGATAGGGTTTCTGGGCAATACTTTGGGATTGTTGAGGACGGGGACGGGGTTTATTATAACTCATCGGCTTGCTGAATAAGTACTGACTTAATTAGCCCTGAATTAAAGCCCTGAACTAAAGCCCTGAACTAAAGTTCGGGCTAAAAGCTTAAACCCGTTAAAACGGGTTGACAAGACTCACTGTTTGGCATTTCCACAGTTAAGGCAACAAAATGCACCGTTGCGGTGGGTTGAGCGATAAAATAACGTTGGGCTAGTTTCGGCTGATTGGGGGAAGTATTTCTCACATCCAGACTTTCGGGGTAAATTCGCGATCGCGGAAATCGGGTTTCAGTTTTAGGATACCCATAAGCTGGACGTTGTTCGGTTTTCCAATAGGATTTATCCTCAGATTCACTGGCATATTCCGGATCATCAATAATCGATTTAAACCCCGGAACCTCACCCGTATTCGACAACACAAGGACGCTATAACCATCATTTTGGTGTTTCCAGCGCAATTCGCGATCGCAATTAAACATCTGTCCTTCTGGAGAGGGAAAATCACCAGGAATATTTTCCACAATTCCACTCACTTGATGACTCCAGCGCAGAAAATAATAACTCGGCGAAATTGCTTGCTGTTGCAATAATTCTCTTAACTGAGTTTCAGTGAGCAAATCTTGACAAACACCGACAAAAGGATTCATGCTGCAACTCCTTCTACTGTGACTCTTCACGGGAAGTCTAGAAACCTGAGTCGGGGCGGGTTTAGTTACATCTGGTTGCAACCGAAAAGATAGTAGTGAAACCCGCCCCTACACAATTCACACTCACGTTACGCCACATACGGTGAAAAGTCGGCTTCCACTCTCTGACGCCAAGCCCGAACCGCCCGCATAAATAAATCCTCAACTTGTACCTTTCCTTGCCAGTTTAACTGTACTCCAAACCCCAGCGCCATTGATTCCGCCCGGACAGGAGTATCTTGCATATCATTAGCCGGAAAACCATAGCGTTCTCGTTCCGCTTCCGCCAAAAACACACCAGCCCCCAAAAGTTGATTATCTTGCCATTCACCGCCACCTCCCAGACTACGAATCCGTTGATTTTCAACAACACAACCCGGATATTGAACAACCGCCTCGTTTAATTTTACTTCCACAATTCCCAAACCGCGAGACTTAGCAAACCCCAAACCAAACCATCCCTCATCTAAATCGCGCAACACCAAACCAATTAATCCTAATTGGGCTAACGAGAAGTTTTTCAGATGGAGTTTAGTACGAAACTCCCCAGCCGTACAAACTTGATAATTAAACGGTCCCACCGCCACCGAACCAAATACGCGGTCAATCGCCACACCATTCCGTTCTTCCAGTTTCACAGGTTGAGATTCAACTGGATAAGCATCCTCAATTCTCACCCGACTGGCAATTGACGTATTACCAAACATCTGATCGGTAAACGAGGATAACTTATAGAGTTCATAACCTGACTGATCTTTCAGATAATCATAGTTATCATTTAACGGATCATTTGCCCAGAGGCTATTCGGATTATCAGAATTCCGATTATCCCGTCCCACCGTTCTAACAATTCGTTCCGCATGGGCGCGAATTGCCCCTTTTAGAGAACTTCCAGGTAAATAAACCGAACGCCCTCCCCGATGATAGGTTTCCACAAATTCCATATCCGGCTTCGTGGGATCAGCACCTTCCCGCCCTGACTTAATCAGAATCGGACCACAGGGAATTAAACTAAAATCAATCGTACATTGATTAACCAATCGTTTATGCATAATCTAAATTGATCTTAAACTACCTATCCTTTAAGCCGCGACTAAGGTATCGAGTTGGGCTTCACAGTGTTGAAAAATAGAGTGAACAGCAGCAAAGAGTTGATCAAGATTTTCAATAATGTATGGAGTCGTATGTTTGGTAAATACATTACCTTCTAGTTTGCCAAACTGCCAAAGTTGCCCATTAGAAACAATCCCAAAGACAGTAATCTGAGGATATTGATTCAGACGTTGAGCCGCCACCATCTCAGCTAAACACTGACCCCACCCTTCTTTAAATTTATCTTGCTTTGCCTCAACCAGTAAGAAATAGGGTTGGTCAAAAACCACCTTTCCCAAGGGAGAGCGTTTCGCTAAAATATACTCCGGAAATCCAGAAAGATTATCATCGCAATTAAGCGATTCATGACTCCATAAAATAAACTTACTCGAATAACATTTCCAGACCTGTTTTAGCACCGGATAAATAAGATTCTCACAAATAGCAAACTCTGAATTATTCACCACCCCTTCCCGCATCACCATCTGGAGATCTTCCCGGAAATAGTCCGGAATATCAAAAGGAGATTCAACAATAAAATTCGCTTCAGTATAAGTAATCTGAAACTCTTGGATAACATCCGCAATACTTTTGTACTTACTAAATGACATAATCATCACCTCACATCGTTTGTAGTTGCGCGTAGGGTGCGTTAGCGGAGCGTAACGCACCGTTTAAAAAGGGCGGGTTTTGTTATTCAATTATCGGTAACCAGCCAGATTAAATCCCTAAACCCGCCCCTACGATAGGG
>NZ_JBKHHI010000010.1:0-39785 GCF_046539235.1 Coleofasciculus sp. | reverse complement strand
GCTATATTGCGGATACAACCAGAAATTTCTACCCCCAGATAGATAGATGAACGGTTTCCAGGATGCATTTATTTCCTACGGGCGAGCAGATAGCAAAGCTTTTGCCCTCAAACTTTACCAGCACCTCAGGGATTACGGTTTAAAGGTTTGGTTTGACTTTGAAAATATTCCTCTGGGGGTAGATTTTCAACATCAGCATCTGCCTACCTCCTTCCAGAACGAATTTATCCGCGAAAGTCTACGCCAGCCACCCGCCACCTCACTGAATGTCTTTATTTCCTACTCTCGTGTTGATTCTGACTTTGTTCATAAGCTGAATGAGGCATTACAGATGCAGGGAAAAACCACTTGGTTTGACCAAGAAAGTATTCCAGCGGATGCCGATTTTCAGCAAGAAATCTATCAGGGAATTGAAGCTTCGGACAACTTTTTAGTGGTTCTCTCTCCTCGCTCAATCAATTCTCCTTACTGTGCCGATGAAGTCGAATATGCGGCTTCCTTGAATAAGCGAATTGTGACGGTGCTGCATCAAGCGGTGAACCCAGCCGATTTGCATCCAGAGTTAGCCAAAATTCAGTGGATTGACTTTAGTCAAAACGAAATCGACTTTGCCACCAACTTCAGCCAACTGGTTAGAACCTTAGACACAGATCGTGAACATGTTAGCAGTCACACGAAATGGTCGCAACGGGCGTTGGAGTGGCAGGAAAAAGGAAACAGTCAAGACTTGCTGCTGCGGGGGAGTGAGTTTGCTGTTGCCCAAAACTGGTTACAAACGGCATTAGAGCAAAATAAACAGCCTGCACCGACAGCGTTGCAGCAAACATTTATTCAGGAAAGCAAACAAGCCAAGCCAGTGATGATAAAACCGTCAAACTGTGGAATCGAGACGGCACCTTTTTCAAGAAGCTGTCAGGGCATAAAAATTCGGTTAGCGGAGTGGCGTTCAGTTCTGATGGGAAAACTATTGCCTCCGCCAGTCACGATAAAACCATTAAACTGTGGAAACCAGACGGCACTTTGCTGGCAACCCTGGCTGGGCATAGGGATAAGGTGACAAACGTAACGTTTAATCCCAAGACTCATACGATTGCGTCCACTAGTGAAGATAACAGCGTCAAACTCTGGGAACGTGAGAACAATTTTGTCAAAACGCTCCATCGGCATCAAGATGTGGTGAATGCCGTCGCGTTTAGCCCAGATGAGACATTAATTGCTTCGGCAAGTGATGATAATACCGTAAACTTGTGGCACAAAGACGGTACTTTGCAAACAACTCTGAACGAAACTGACAAGGTTCAGGATGTCGCCTTTAGTCCAAATAGTCAGCTCATTGCTACGGCAAGTCAGGATAAGAATGTAAAGGTTTGGAAGCGAGATGGCACTTTATTAACGACTTTGAAGGAAAAGGATAAGGTGAATCAGGTGGCGTTTAGTCCCAATGATAAAAAGTAATAGGATGTCCGGCTTTCTCACCCCCAATAAAAATGTACGGGCTCCTTTACCAAGCCCGTACTCACCCTCACCCCATCTCCCCATCACCCTAATTATGGGTATTTAACCGGACATGATATAAGCAAGTTATTCCGCCGTAGCCAGTTCGGTGCTACCACCACTCCGACGACGGGTTAGGGTGTTGAAGAGCATTTGACCAATGGCTTTAATCAGGTTACCTTCTAATTCCTGGAACAGCTTCATATTCATGCCAAATGCCGCATTTGCCTGATCAACAATCCGTTCGGCTGTGGCGTTATCAATGGGGAGTTCATCCAAGGCTTGGCGATACTCAGCTTTGAAGGCTTTTTCGTCAGGAATGTCTTTAAACTCGTAAAACGCTGTACCTTCACCCTCAGATAAATTCATCGCCCGTTGAGCAATTTTTTTCAGGATTTGTCCCCCAGATAAATCGCCCAGATAGCGCGTGTAGCAATGGGCGACTAATAGTTCTGGTTCAGAGGCGGACAGGTCGCGAATTCGCTGCACGTAGTCTTTCCCGGCGGCTGAAGGCGCTACTTGTTCGCGCCAGTTGGCACCGTAGTAATAGTGCAAGTCTTGCTCTAGACTTTTCTGGCGATTGAGTTGGGGAAAGTAGAGTTTTGAGAGAACTGGATGTTGACGATGGCGCTCCATTTCTTCTTCCATCGCACTATAGACGAAGTAGAGATTGGCGACGAGTTTCCGGTAGGAGTTCTTTTCAACGACCCCTTTCAAAAAACATTTGACAAATCCCACGTTTTCTGCCATCGTATGGGCTTTTTTTGTTCCCTCACGTAACTGAGTGGCTAAATTGGTACTCATGTTAAATTTCCTATCCCTAAGGTTTACGACTTGTGTATTTTTACGTCCAAAACGTATCAAAACCGTCCCAAATGCTTAGGGTAAACTGATATGATGAGAAATGATATTAAGAATTGTAAAATAGGTGTCGAGTGTCGGGTGTCGGGTGTGGGCAAAAAACAGACACCATGCACTGAAGGGGTGACATGCACCTTATCGGCTTGGTGTCTTGGAGCCTTGGAGCCTTGGAGCCTTATGCTAGAGTCTCACTCCTGCAAGATAGTCTTGGACACAATCCGAGTTTTCTTGCGATCGGCGTCTGAGAGTTCTTCGCCAGATTGCAAACGAGTCGCGTTAGTTTGCAGCACCGTAGCGGCACTTTGATCTCCCATTTGGATCGCCGTATTAGCCGCCGTTTGTAACATTGTGGCAGCGCCAGAGCGATCGCCTGTTTGCAGTTTGGCTTCGGCTATTTGGGTTTGCCTGTATTTGGCTAATGCCAGAATCGATTGTTGGACTTTGGTATTGGGAGACGGTTGATAGGTACTCTGAACGTTAATCTCGACGGGAACCTGTTCCGACTTTAACCCCTCTTCCCCCGTAGCCGGGTCATCATAAAGTACTTGCAGCTTCGCGATCGCCTGATACCCTGGAGACAGTTGTCCCATATACAGATTTGCCAGAATCACCCGTTCGGCATCCGTCATCAAATCACCCAAGCGGACGACAAATTGATCACCTTGGAGTTGCAGGGGGAGTTCAATCGTATCCGGGGCGACTTGGGCAATGGGTTTGAATTCGGCAAACCGCACACCATCCATTAATTCACATAATAAGTAGGCATTGGTCAAGCCAACGGCTTGGATACGGTTAAACAAGCGTCCAAACTCCTGCACCGCTTGCTCTGGCTGTTCAATATAAGAAAGTGTACCACTCCCCGAATCGGCAATTTTTTCTAGCACATCTTGGTTCCAACTTGCCCCAAATCCTAGGGTATTGATCGTCAGCTTATTCTCAACTGCGAATTGGGCTAATTTTAAGCAGCGTTCATTGTCTCCATGTTCATTTTCGCCATCGGTTAGCAGAAATACCTGAGACACGGCGTCAGCTTTTCCCTTAGCCACTTCTGCAATCCCCAGTTTCAACCCCTCATCAATCGCCGTTCCCCCATCGGCAGACAGTTGGCGGATTTGGGATTTAATCGTATCCAGATTATCGATCGCTTGATTGGGAACCAACACTTTGGCACGATGATCAAAGGCAATCACAGATATGCGATCGCCCTCCTTGAGTCGTTCAATCAGTTGTATTGCCGCTTTTTTCACCGTTTCTAGGGGACGCCCATGCATAGATCCGCTGTGATCGAGAATTAAGCATAAATTCAACGGCAGTGACTGATCCTGGGATTGGCTGATTGCCCGAATCGCGATCGATAACTGACGCTGGGAACTGGGTTGATTGGCATCCAGATTAGTATCGCTGAGGGCAGGGTGTAAACCAACTTTCATGTCTCTCTCAAACTCCTAAGCCAGTGAAAAGATGTAATTATAGTAACCTTTGTGTAATACATAAGTACTGATGAAGGGTTGAGGTTGCTCATGGTAAACTCTGAATCATAATCAATGCAAAGAACCACCCCAAGCAACTTCATTTCGCCACAAACGAATCGCACCAACACTTATGTTTTGAGACTTGCCTCTCTCAATCCCCACCGTCTTACACGGTGGGGTAGTTGAAAAGCACGCTACTATGTTTTAAAGATAGCGCCATTATTGCATTCCCCAGTCAGGAACCCCACGGCTTAAGCCGGGGGTACCGAAATTGTCCATACCTGACCAGCCTAAGACCTACGCGGTCTACGTTATACCTAACTCTACAAATATGCAGTCGTGTACAGGGAAAACATGAAACAACCGATTCAGGCAGTTCAATCAACTTACTATGGTCGGCAAAACTACCGCACCCCGCCACCTGATTTACCGTCACTGCTCCTCAATGAGCGGATTGTCTATCTAGGTTTGCCCTTGGTGCCGCAAGTTACCGAATTGATTGTGGCAGAACTTTTGTACTTGCAGTACGACAATCCCGACAAGCCGATTAAAATCTACATTAATTCCACGGGAACCTCCCGTTACGATGGTGAACCGATTGGCTTTGAAACAGAAGCCTTTGCCATCTGTGACACGATGAATTACATTCAACCTCCCATCCATACCATTTGTATTGGTTCGGCAATGGGGATGGCGGCGATGCTGCTGTCGGCGGGGACAAAAGGCTGTCGGGCAAGCTTACCCAATGCCTCAATTGTGCTGCACCAACCCAAGAGCTATGCAAGGGGTCAAGCCACAGATATCCAAATTCGGGCGAAGGAAGTGCTAGCCAACAAGATGACTATGATGGATATTTTTGCCAAAAATACGGATCAATCTGCCGAAAAGATTGCCAAGGATATGGAGCGGATGTTGTACCTGAACCCCTATGAGGCAAAAGAGTATGGCTTGATTGATCGGGTGTTAGAGAGCGATGAGGTTCCGGCTGCTATCGCCGCCAGTGCGTCTTAGTGCTTAAATTGGGTACTCAAAGGTGAGTCGTTGGGGTTCAGCTTCGGTAAACCATCCAGTCTCATGTCTAAACCCTTCTTGCCGACTACAAAGACGCGCCATGGCACACAAAGACGCGCCATGGCACGTCTCTACAACTAGATCAGGGCGGGTTCAGTCCCATCTAGGTGAGAGAAAAAACGATAATTGTGAAACCCGCCCCGACAGACCATTAAAAACGTTTTCTAGAATTCGGAGCAAATTATGCCCATTGGTGTCCCCAAGGTTCCTTATCAACTTCCTGGTTCTCCTTACAGCGATTGGATTGATATCTACAATCGTCTCTACCGGGAACGGATTATTTTTCTGGGTAAAGAAGTCGATGATGAGATTACTAACCAGATCATCGCGGTGATGCTTTACCTGGATTCGGAAGACAACAACAAAGATATTTATCTGTACATCAATTCTCCCGGTGGTTCAGTTACCGCAGGTATGGCGATTTATGACACCATGCAGCATATCAAGTCGGATGTGGTGACTATCTGTGTCGGTTTAGCGGCGTCGATGGGATCGTTCCTGCTGGCGGCTGGGAAGCATGGGAAACGGTTGGCGTTACCCCACTCCCGGATTATGATTCACCAACCCTCTGGCGGTGTGCGGGGACAAGCGACAGATATTGAGATTGAAGCCAGGGAGATTTTGCGAATCCGGCGTCAACTCAACCAAATCTACGCGGACAAGACGGGTCAATCGGTTGAGAAGATTGAAAAAGATATCGATCGCGACTTTTTCATGTCCGCGCAAGAGGCGAAGGAATACGGATTGATTGACCGGGTGATTGAAGACAGAGCAGGCTAAGATAGACAGAATCGGTGGGGCAGTTCTAAAATACTGCCTCTACCCCTATCATTGCTTGTCCTGGAGATGAATCTGGCGGATTGTTATCGATTGTTGGGTTTAAGTGATGGTGCCTCTCGATTAGAGATTAAGGCATCCTATCGGCGTTTGGCACGCCAGTGTCATCCGGATGTCAATGTCGGTGACGGGCTGGCTCAAACTAAGTTTATTGAGTTGACACAGGCGTATAAGCTGCTGCTGAATGCGATTAAACCCTCTGGGACAACTCACTCGGCTGAGGATTCCCAGACGGTTACGGTGACAAAGCAGCCGCCAACAAAACCTCCCTCCATTCCTCCCCTATCAGAGATAGAATATCAGCTCAAATGGACATCCTATGAGCGTTTACAGCAATTACTTAAAGAACAACGATTTGCCCGTGCGATCGCGCTGGTTGAGGGGTTAGCGCAACGGATTCCCCAAGATCCAGAGGTGCGACAGTGGCAAGCGATTACCTATCAATGTTGGGGACGATATTTGGTTAAGGATGGGCAGTTGGATAAGGCGAGAATTTATTTGAAAAAAGCTCTGAAGACTGACCCCCATAATCGTTCGTTGTGGGCAGAAGTCGAACGAGATTTTCGTCTTATGGAACAGATGGTTTATTGATGATCAGAAACAGTTACAGATTTTTTTGAGTCAGGGTGCGATCGCTCCTTTTTTTGGTATACTTTTATCATGGGAAAATGTGCCGACCTATAGACTCGATACTTAGACTCGATACTGATCACTTCAAAGCGGAACAGTACAAAGCGCGATCGCACTCTCCAATTGTCAATAATCCTCTCAGTGACAGAGAATCAAACGGGATCTGATCACCTTTAATCATCCTGTAGGGGCGACCCGCTTGCATTAATCAACAATTGTGTCCACTTAATCTGATCGGGTCGCCCTTTACTCAATTTCCTATGTCAAAACGTGTTTCTTATGAGTTATAGGTTTTCCTTGAGATGCTCCTGAATCAGACAAAGATAAGGGATTTAGCTGCCCAACCCTTGGTTCATGGTTCATCGCCTGTCGTTCATTGCCATGAACAATGAACAATGAACTATGAAGGTATACTGGACAACAGTGAACCCGATTGTTATTTGTCCCCAGTCTGGAAAGATTGCGAACTCTTAAAGAAATTGACGAATTATTATCCAGAGGATAAATTAGATGTTTACCCAACAAAGCTTGGGATAGATTGAAAACAGCTACCCTAGAGGAGCTTTAAATGTCTCGTCTTTACGCCGTTGCATCAGCGTTAACCCTGGCAAGTGCTATGGGGTTTAGTTCTGAAGCGCTGGCTCAAACCGTTGATATTCCATTTACGGCTAGTGTTCCCATTGAGGTAACCTTTGACCAGGTTGTCCTGGGTATAGTGGAAACAACGGCTAGTGGTGGTTCAGTTCAACTGCCTAATGTTATAGAATCCGTCAATCCAGCCACCGTAACATTACAGTCAAACACCCCTGCTACGTTAACGGTTTCACCGCCTCGGCTCATCTCCGGGTCAACACCTGATCCGGATGGGACAACTTATGTCACCTTTGTTACGGTTGGTACACAACAGGTGACGGCGGATACGGCGGAGGTTACCATGAATCTGCCGGTGGGAATTAGTGATTTAGAAGTCGATATGCGTGTGGAAAGACCTGTACCGTTTCCGGCTGGGACTTACAATTATGCGGTGACGCTGACGGTTATCCCTTAATTCGCTTATCGATGTTTGGTTTATTTGTGCATATACCTTAAGGAGGTTTCCCATGATTCGTCGTTTAGTTTTATCTGGCTTTGTTCTGGCGGGTGCGGTGGCGTTTAGTCCGAACGTTTTGGCGCAATCTGTTGATGTCATTTTTGAAGGAAATATTGGGGAGAGTTGTAGTTTTGCCACCCCAGTTCCAGGTGTATTGGTGTACCGGGGTGGACCATCAACCGGTGGACCTGTGAATGGAGAAATTACCTCTGATGCGCCGGGAGGAGTATCGGGTACAGTTGATGTTTCCTGTAATACATCAGGAGTAGACCTTGAAATCACAGATGCCCGCTTTGTCTCTTTTACTCCCACCAATCCAGAGTTCGATAATGGTCCGTTCCCCCCTCCGGGTTCAGATGCTTTTTTAGAGGCACGGGCAAGAGTTCCAGGTGCAGAAACATTCTATAGCGGTCCGGCTGACGGTAGCGGCGGTGGTACTGGTCTATCCATGCCCATTTTTCCTTTGAGTCCTAACCCTGATGACGGGTTTCGACAAACTGTGGAAGTTGATCTAGGCGTTGATGGTGGATTTTTTGAAGCCGGAGTTTATCAGTATGCTGTCACTTTAACAATTGTGCCGTAGGAGGTTTGTAGTAAGGGAACCTTAGCCCTGATCAAATTCCGCGAGAAGACCCCAACGATACCCGAATCAGGGTTACGAGTTGATTAATCGGTTGTCCCGTTTACGTTAGCAGGGCGAGTCGAGTTGATTAATCGGTTGTCCCGTTTACGTTAGCAGGGCGAGTCGAGTTGATTAATCGGTTGTCCCGTTTACGCTAGTGCAGCGACTCGCCCCTACCCCCTACCCCTACCCCCTACCCATCTCTGATACCCTTCCCTGATACGGCTATGACTCTAGGTTTTAATTCTGTCTTGCCCACCGTTACTCGCCTCAGTCGTTGGGTATTATCGGCGGCTTTACTGTGTGCAGGTGCGGCGCAAGCCCAGATGAGTGTTTCACCCTTGGTGATTGAAGCCCAAGCCAATCGCGGTCAAGCTCAAGCGATTATTAATGTTACCAATACCAGTAATCAACCGTTTCGGGGGCGAATTTACGCTGAACCCTTTACTTATGATGATAATGGATTCCAAATCTTAGACTCTAGCCCTAGTGATTTAACCCCTTACCTGCAATTTTCACCCAGAGAATTAACTGTACCACCGGGAGTGCAGCGACGCATCCGTTTAATTACTCGCTTTCCCCCTAGTTTACCAGAGGGGGAATATCGAGCCGTTGTGTTTACGGAAACACTTCAGGAAACCACGGATACTGGGGGTAATTCTGTCGCGTTAACCGCCCGAATTGGCACAACAATTTATGTGCGTCAGGGAGAGTTATCACCAAATTTGGCAGTGGAGAGTGCTAGTTGGAATTCAGAGCAAGGACAGATTCAACTCCTTGTTGAAAATACCGGAATGGCATCGGCTAGAGCAGCGGTGAGTTGGACGTTAAAGCAGGGAGATACGGTTATAGATACAGGAAGTTTGAAACCAACGGGGATTGTGGCTGAGAGTGAGCGTCAGTTTCTATTAAATTATCCTGATGAAGGGCAATTGGCTACGGGTCAATATCAGCTTACGGGTGAGTTAATCTGGGCTGAAGATGATCAGCGACAGACACAGCCGTTTATTGTTGATTTGATGATTCCTATGCCCTAAATAAGGGGCGATCGCGTGGTTGAGCCTGTCGGTTGGATTGGTGGTGTCGAGAGGTTGATCTTTTTTAAACGCAGAGGATCGCAGAGGAAAGCGCAGAGGGTCGCAGAGGGTCTGTGGGGTTTGAGTCGGGGAGGCGATGGGCTTTGTTTTTGCTGTTTATTTGGCTTTGTTCGCTTTACCAGGAAAAGGGGGTTATGTCAAAAAAAATATGTGTTTTTTACAAAAATACATGCATCTAAGTGGTGCGGGTTTTGATGGAATTGAGGCGAATTGAGTTCTGTTTTGATGCTATTTCAATGGTTTCAGGGAATGGTGTCCAGGATTGGAGAAAAATTGGACAGACTTCCCCAGATGTTCAATTCTACCAAATCGCTGGATTGACGTAAATCCGTTAGTAGTTGAGAATTATTCTCACAGTTTTTGGGGCGGTTAAGTTCTGTAAATTAACAAAAGTCTGATTGAAGTTGGGTGGGGGGAAAAGTTTTAGTTATCGTCAGCCGTTATATGTAATGTACAGGAAGAATGTCGGCAAATTTTGACTGGCGGAAGACAGCTAAAATAGTGGATTAGAGATTACAGGTTTTCTGGACGCAAGCCTGGGGTTTTCCGGTGTGGATTCTGTTTGGTGGCAAATCGCGATAATTGTTGGTTTGGTTGTGGGAATGGCGGCTAAGGCTTGTTCTGTTAGCTATTCCCGTTTTCAGGAGACGATGATTAGTCAAACACAGATGGAGGATTCAGTCACTCCAGTTATTGAAAATTACGATAACTTTACGGTATTTCCGGTGGGGGTGAATGTCGGGGGGCGTCCGGTGATTTTTAGTGTCTTGGTGCGGGGACAAGAAGATGGTAGCCAAGCGGTTGAGTTTGAGAAGTGGTTGATTCCTTATGATGCGGTGGTTCAAGCGTTGAAGCTGGAGGTGACGCCGTTAGCGGATGGACAATTAGACGTGCGATCGCCTGGATTGATTACTCGCCTCAATCCCCAGGAGTTACAGAATGATCCGGAGTTGGGGTTGGTTTTGTCAATTCAAGAGGTGGAAAGGTTACTTGGTGTTGCCGCAGAATTCGATATTAATGAGTATGCGATTATTCTGAATCCGCCGTGGTTGGGACAGAAAATTGGGGGGATTGCGGCGACGGAACCCCCTATTCAACTGGAAGGTTTACCCCGAATTACGCCAAACGATTTGACGCTAACGGCGATTGAGGAACAGATTACGGCGACTGGATCAGAGTCAGCGTCGGGTTTGGGTGAGTCTTCTTCCCTACGGTATCGGGGGGAGTTGGCGGCGGTGGGAACATTGCTATCAGGGAGTTGGTATGTTCGGGTGAATCAACCGGATTTCTTAGACTCACCGACGTGGAGTCTGACAGAAGCCCAGTATTTGCGACAAACGGATGCGGCGGATTATGTGATTGGTTCTCAACCGACGTTTTGGCGAAGTCAGGGGAGGGGGGATTATTGGGGTGTAACCACGATTCAGCGACAAGGGTTTACACCTCCGGTGACGTTTGGTGGGGGTGGATTTAGTCCAGGACAACGGTTGCAAGCGTCGCAGGTGGGACAGACGATTGTGGGTGAAGCGGAACCGGGGACGTTGGTACGTCTGACACAGGGATTTAGTGACCTTGTATTGGCTGAGGTTCTGGTGGATTCGTCGGGGGTTTATCGGTTTGAGGATGTACCGATTGGCGGTCAACGGTTGGGGAATTATCGGGTTTTATTATATCCTCAAGGACGCCTTTCGGCTCAACCGGAGGTGCGGGAGGCGACGTTTTCCACGGTTCCAGGACAAATTCCGGATGGGGCTTCCGTGACAATTGTTTCAGCAGGTTTGTCTCATCAACCCTCTGGAGTTCAAAATCAGAATTTTATTGGAGAATGGCAGAATTTTCAGGGGGGAATTGCCCAACGGTGGGGGATATCGGAAGATTTGACGATTGGGGTGGGGGGGATTTATGACCAAGCAGCGAGGGGATTGGCGGATGTATTTTTCCGCCCTAATGGGATACCCTTGGAAGTGGCGGCGTCGGTGTTGAGTCCAGATCAACAGGGGGATTGGGATATTAATGCGAATTTGCGTTATGAACCAACCTCTACGATTAGTTTACAGTTTAATAGCGATCGCTTGTCCCAACGGCTTAACCTGAATTGGCGTGTCTTTCCCCGTTTGACGGTATTGGGAACCTATAATAGTCGCGAGGGGACGGCGGTAGGGATGCAAACCGGATTCAGTCGTCGTGGTTTTTTTACCTTTGCCCGGGCGACGCTTGATGACCAAAATCGCTGGCGCTGGAATGCGACACAACGGTTAGGATTTTTACAACTGAATCATCAGGGGAATGAATTGGGGTTTCGGTCTGAGTTGAATTATAATCTATCGCGCCGTTTTCTGGGTGATGGCTATTCTGTACTGCTGAGTTATGAAACCCGCAACCTTCAGCGTCGGGATACTTTAACGACGGTTGGTTGGCGCTATCGATCCAAAGCGCGATCGCCAGATGGGAGTTATCTGTGGGACACTCAGTTGGGCTATGGGTTGGGTTCTCAGGGTTCGGGCTGGATTGCCCAGATACAGACGACGATTATACCGGGTTTGCTGTTGCGTGGGCGTTATGATGGGGTATCACTAACTTCTAGTGAGGCTAATTATAGCCTAGAATTGGTGGCAAGTTTAAATGTACAGGAAGGGGTAACTCCAGGCGATCGCCAATCGGATCGGTTTCGCGATCGCGGTGGGATATTGATTCAGCCGTTTTTTGACCGTAATAATAATGGTAAGCGCGATCGGGGCGAAGAAATCTACACCGAAAACCCAGAGTTATTATTAATTCTCAATAACCAACCGATTCAATCCTTTCGTCCCCAAGTCCAAGCGGATCGAATTGGGCTACGCTTACCACCGGGAACCTATCGCCTCGACTTTGATCCGTCTGGATTTCCCCTGGATTGGCAAACCGTCAATGATGCATACAGGGTTGAAGTGGTGGCGGGAAGTTATACGGTAGTCCAAGTTCCTCTGGTGTTATCCTATACTCTCTCTGGGGTGGTGACTGACGCCCAAGGGAATATAGTTGCTGGGGCGAGGGTAGAAGCGATTAGCGTTGATGGCGAACAACGACGATTTTCCGTCACCAATGGGGCGGGTGTTTATTATCTGGAACAGTTACCCCAGGGGACATTCACGCTGCAAATCAATCAGGAACCCGCCCAACCGGGGACAATCACCTTGGATGAGGATGCAGAACCATTTCAGGAGTTGAATCTGCGATCGCCCTAACCCACTCCGGAAACTGGAAACTGGGAACTCAAGTTTCACTAATCATTTAGATATAGCGCTTTATTTCTTTATACTAGAGAAAGCTGCGGCAAAATAATACATAAATTTAGTAACCCTGCAACCTCACTAAACCGATACCAAGGTCAGCTTTAGTTGATAGGTTATCAATAACAACCTCTTCTAAGTCGATTAACTACCCCCAACAGGGTGATTTTTTATCGATTTAATCCCTTAAACCAGTCCAGTGCATTTCTACCTCAAGATCAGGGAACACTCATGTCTACACCGATTCAGTTCAGCCGTTGGTTAGGGATAGTATTGTTCATCCCATTGGTATTTCTGAAGCAGGAACCGCTACAAGCCGAGTCGATAACAGCGGCTGATGATGGAACGAATACAAGTATTAATTTAGAAGGGAACCAGTTTAATATTACAGAGGGAACGCTTTCCGGAGATGGCGCGAATCTGTTCCATAGTTTCCAGGAATTTGGACTCGATGCAAATCAAATTGCTAACTTTTTATCTAATCCACAGATTCACAATATTTTAGGCAGAATATCTGGGAATCAAGCATCATTTATTAATGGGTTAATTCAGGTTACTGGTGGAAACTCGAATCTATTTCTGATGAATCCATCGGGGTTTATTTTTGGGTCGGATGCCAGTCTGAATGTGCCAGGAAGTTTTACGGCGACGACGGCAAATGGAATTGGCTTTGAGAATGGTTGGTTTAATGCCAGTGGTGAGACAGACTATCAATCCTTAGTCGGTTCTCCCAATCGTTTTGCGTTTACGATGGTTCAGCCAGGAAGTATTATTAATGCGGGTGAATTGGCGGTAAGTGAGGGAGAAAATTTAACCCTGCTGGCGGGTCAAGTTATTAATGCAGGAACCCTTTCCGCCCCTGGGGGTACTATTACGATGACGGCGGTTCCTGGAGAAAACTTAGTCCGGATTTCGCAAGCGGGGATGTTACTGTCTTTAGAAATTAAAGCAGCCACGGGGGAAGATTACCTGCCAACAGCAGACGGAATTTCACCATTACAATTAGCTGAGTTACTCACCGGACAAGATGAAGAAAGTACAGGCGTTATTGTTAACTCAGCAAATACGGTGCGACTCATAGGTTCAGATGTGGTAATACCCACAGAGGCGGGAACAACAATTCTGTCTGGTGTGGTTGATACGTCTAGTGAACAAGTGGGGGGTAATGTCTATCTAGTCGGCGAACAAGTAGGAGTCATCAATGCCACAATTAATGCCTCTGGTGGTGATGGGGGTGGCACAGTTTTGATTGGTGGCGGGTTTCAAGGAAAAGGTTCAATACCCAATGCTTTACGGACATTTGTAAGTTCAGATTCCGTTATTTATGCTGATGCACTTGAACAGGGAAATGCTGGGCAGGTTGTGGCTTGGGCAGATGAAATTAACCGTTTTTATGGCAGTGTGAGTGCCACAGGGGGCGAAAGTTTCGGTGATGGCGGTTTGGTGGAGATATCGGCTAGAGATAGTTTTATTTTCCGAGGGTTGATTGATGTCGGGGCAACATCTGGGAATCTAGGAACTATCTTATTTGATCCGAAGAATATCACGATTAGTGATGGAGGAACAGATGATTTCAATCTCAATAATGCCTTTGGCGAGAATTCAGGCAACTCAGTTACCTTTGATGCGGATCAATTTAATGCCCTAATGGGGAATGTGGTTCTGCAAGCGAATAATGATATTACGATTAATCAGAGTATCAATGCCAGTAACATTGGCACGTTGACGCTGCAAGCGGGCAGAAGTATCACGATTAATAATGTGGTCATTACTTTAGACGGCGGCAACTTTAGTGCCACAATTAATGATGAAAATTCAGTAGCCACCCAGCGAGAATCCGGAGTTGCCCAATTCCTGATGAATTCAGACTCGCAAATTTTCACCAATGGCGGTAATATTTTCATAAAACCGGGAACCTTTGGCGGTGATGCGATTGGAACGGTACAGCTTAATGGTGGAACTCTCAATTCTGGAGATGGTGCGATTGAGATTACTGGCAGAGGAAGTAGTGACGGTGCAGCAAAAACGGGGATTTTTCTGACTAATGGTACGGTTGTGGAATCAACAGGAACAGGTACTATTACTTTAGAGGGAACTGGTGGTTCTGGGACAAGTGCGACTCGCGGTATCGAGATTCAAAATCCTGGAACAAGGGTAAGTTCCGAGGATGGCGATATTGTAATTAACGGTATTGGTGGAGACTCAACCGGAAACGATAACTTTGGTATTTTTATGCTGGGTGGTGTGGTTGAATCCACAGGAATCGGCAATATTACTCTAGAGGGTACAGCGGGAACGGGAACAGATGGGAATCGAGGTATTCAGATTCAGAATTCAGGAACCGTAAGTTCAAACAATGGTGATATTCTCCTCAGGGGTGCAGCCGAAAATGCCACGGGAAACAATAACTTTGGTATTTTTATGCTGAGTGGCGGTGTGGTTGAATCCACAGGTTCAGGGAATATTACTCTAGAGGGTACAGGGGGAACAGAGGCTTCTAGTCGCGGAATTCAGATTCAGGATTCGGGGACAAAGGTAAGTTCTAATACTGGTAATATTCTGCTTAGCAGTACGGGACAAGATACAACCGCCTCAAATAATATTGGTATTTCTCTGCTGGGAAGTGGTACGGTTGAAACTCAAGGTATTGGAAATATTACGTTAACCAGTGAAGGTAGTATTGATGCCAGTAGTGGCATCCTGGATAGTGGTTCATCCACAACTGGTGGAACGATTACCCTAACTAGCCAAAATGGGGGGATTACGACGGGTGATATTAATACCTCTGGCGATACGAATGGCGGGAATCTTGTCATCGAAGCCAACCGGGAAATTACCACCGGGAAAATTCACACCACTGGCGGTTCTGGAGGAGGGGGTAATGTTAGCCTTAATGCCCCTAATGATATTCAAGTTAGCTGGATTAATACAGAAGGGGGTACGACAGGCGGCACAGTCGATATTACCACTGACAGCTTTTTCCGCGCCACCGATATCTTTATCGCCGCTAATGGTATACCTGCGAGTATCTCCACCATTGGGGGGAGTGAAGGGGGCAATATTACGATTAGCCATGGCGGAGAAAATGAAACACCCTTTGAAATCGGTGATGCAACGACGAATGGCATAGCCGCCGCCCTTACCACGGGTAGTGCGACAATTTCTCCGGTGGAATCCTTTCCCTCAACTCAAACGACAGGAAATATCCAGATTATTAGTGCAGGTTCTCCACAGACACCTGTTCCTCCACAGACACTTCTTTCCCCGAGTGACATTTACAATCTTTATAAGGGAATTGATTCAGACAATCTTATCGAGTCTCTGCCCTTTATAGATACCACAGAAAATGTGACTCAAGCGCTGCCAATTATCAACGCCTCAACCGCACTTTTGACCCGACAAGATGCAGGGGAGGCGACGAATCGCTATATTGAATCCTTAGAACAAGCCCGACTGAAAGAATTTGCGGATTACTTTGGGCGAGATTTCTCTCAGTATTCAATTTCCTTAGCCAGTATTGAACAGGCGTTGGCAGAAATTGAACGCCAAATCGGGAATCGTTCTGCCGTGATTTATGCGGTGACAGAACCAGATGGCGTGAAATTAGTTCTCTTTACCGCCGCCGCTGAACCTGTCACTAAAGTTATCCCGGTTAATCGTGACCAACTTCTAGGAGTTACAAATGAACTGCGAGTCCAACTGACGGATGCATTCCGCCGTCGGGGGAATGGTTATTTGCAACCCGCGCAACAACTCTATCAGTGGTTAATTGCACCGATTGCATCGGAACTGGAAGCGGCTGAAATTGATACGTTACTCTTTTCCATGGATGCGGGATTGCGGACGATACCTATGCCAGTCTTGCATGATGGTGAACAGTTTTTGATTGAAAACTACAGCCTCAGCATGATTCCCACATTCAGCCTGATGAATAGTAATTATCAGCCGCTGACAAATCCGCGAATCTTAGCGATGGGGGCATCAGAATTTACGGAACTTAATCCGTTACCAGCGGTTCCGGTAGAGTTATCAACGATTGCCCAAGAAGTGGGTGGTCAAGTTTTTCTGAATCAGGAGTTTACGTTAGAGAATTTAATTCAAGAACGCCAGCGTTATCCTTACGAAATTATTCATCTAGGAACTCATGCCGATTTTAAATCCGGGGGACCGAGTAATTCCTATGTGCAGTTGTGGAATGATAAGTTAACTTTAGACCAAATGCAACAAATGAATTGGGATAATCCCCCTGTGGAGTTATTAGTCTTATCGGCTTGTCGCACGGCGGTGGGTGACAATCAGGCGGAGTTAGGATTTGCTGGATTAGCGGTGGCGTCGGGTGTGAAGAGTGCTTTAGGTAGTGTCTGGCAGGTGAGTGACCAAGGCACATTAGCCTTAATGACTGAGTTGTATAATCAACTGGGTCAGACTCCAATTAAGGCAGAGGCGCTAAGAGAAGCCCAGTTATCGATGTTGCGGGGAAATGTGGTGATTGAAGGGGGACAATTGCGCGGGAGTGGAACGCGAGGAGGGGTATCGTTACCGCCACAATTGGCTGAGTTGGGACAAGTTGATTTATCCCATCCTTATTATTGGTCGGGATTTATGATGATTGGTAGTCCGTGGTAATTTGTTATGTGTCAAAACACTGATTTCACTGATTTATTGTCCAGATGGGAGTAGGGAGGTGAGAGCTTATTCACACTGATTACACAGAAAAGTTGGTACTCTCATCTTGACAGTGGGGTTGTAATTTTAGCTAAAACAAGGATTTAATTCTCTGCCATAACTTGACTAGCTTTTGATGCCATTTTTGCCAACGCCTGCGATTAGTCGCCAGATTTTTTAGCATCCACAGTTGATCATCATTGGGGTTCAAGTTTAACGCCTGATTGTAAGCGGTAATAGCTTCCTGGTAGCGTTGTAATTCCTGAAGCGCATTTCCACGTTCTGTCCAGTAGTGATAATCTTGTTTACGTTCTAAGGCTTGATCATAACTGTCTTTGTCTCGTTAAAGTAGGGCTGGAATATTCTTGAGATTGCGGCAGGGAATCCCACTCGTAATTTTGTTCATTGCTCAACATTGGCAGACGGATAAAGCGCGACAAGAATTATACTTTTTATTTTAGCTATCAAGGGCTTAGACTGTACTCTTCCTAAATAGATAAATTTGGGGCGGGATAGTTTGGATTTAGAGTCCGCCGTTGATGGAGAGGAATGGGGATTGTTGGAGTTAATGTTTTTCTTTGTTCAGAGAAATTGAAACTCAGGAACTATGGAGACTTTGCCTGCAATGTCTCTCCGACACCGATGCATCCTACCCAATCTCAACTCTAAAATACGCCTGTAGGGATTCTGTAAATCCCCCGAAAACGTTATCGTAGTGGAAGTAAGGTTAGAAAAAAGATATGGCGGTTCAGTGGCGGCGACCTATTTTAGTGGGCGGTATTGCTTTATCCTTTGGATTATGGCTGCTAGAGACGGTGCATCAGTCAGGTTAACGTAGAGACGTTGCATGCAACGTCTCTACAGGATTAATTTTCTCCGTCAGTCGTAGAAACGGAAGGAATAGACTCCTCTGCGTGACCCACATCAAACACAATCACGAATTGTAAGTCAGGCATCATTCGCTTCAAAATACGCAAATGACCTTCAGCATCGCCACGACGACGGAAGCGACCCACAATGACATGTTGCAAATTCGACTGCAAGCGGACAATTTTCCACGGACTCAACTTGTCTTGATAATTCATTTCTGTAAAACCCCTTGTGTCAACGACCCATGACTAATGACTAAACACGATGGTCAAGGGTGAGATTATGGATAGAGAACCCTGTGAGATTATGTTTCAGTCTTATATAGTGATACAGCTTTCATCAGCGCTATCGGGATAGAGTCCCTGGTACCGCTACCTTCGTGAACTACCGCAACTTACTTCGTTGAAGTTCCAGCTTCTGACTTCACAGGGAATTGCTTAAAACTGTGTCATGGCATCTCAACAGATCGTCAGAACACAGAGCGTTTAGTAGCTTTTGTTACAGTTTGTCCAGAATCATCACATCTGTTTCGTGTACCCTAAACCTTCTGCCTTTTGCTACACCTAATACCAAATCCGCCTTTATTACCCCCTGCAAGAGGAGACGATTGAAATCGCGGCTACACTAATGTATGCGAATCCTTCCCCAAGGGTAGTCCGCCTGCACGGACTGGGTTATAAGGGGGATAGCTAACCCGGATTTGGTATAACTGAATTTTCCTGAATTTTACCCAACTTTTATTGGGATCGATTTCATCTTAATCCTCAATTCTTATAAATTAAATTGTGATTTTGATGATTAAACTAAAACTATCACAACCCAACAGGATTCTACTTCAAGCTAGTTTTATATGACCTATGTTTTTTCAGTTAGGGTTACTCAACCTAAACCCAAGAATTACGCATCTCACCAAACAACTCAGTTTCTTGCCCAACTTTTAAATCATCCAGACTATCGCCAGATGATCGAGAAAATTGCCAGAAAAAATACCAGCGGAACGGCGATTGACTGGGAAGATGCCGCCCAAACTGCCCATATCAAATTATTTCAAGCTGTAATGGCTGGCAAGTTTCGTACTGGGGAAACCAATCAATTTTACCACTGGTCAAAAAAAGTAGCTCGCTTGGCAATTATTGATTTAGTTCGTCAAGACAAACAAAGACACTGTACAAGTTTAGATCAAGCGATTCCCGGAACAAATTTATCTTTATTGGAAACCATCCCGGATGAATTTGACGTGCTAGATGCTGTGGAGCGTACTGATTTAATTAACAGAGCCATCGCCGCTATTTCAGCACTCGATCAACGTTATCCTAATCGAGGGTATCAGAAACTATGGCAGGGGAAAGTACAAGGTAAAACCCAAGTCGAACTAATTGCTGATTTGGGCTTAAAAAGTCAAGGTGCTGTCTCAAAACGTTGGCGGGAGTTATTAGAACGCCTTGCTGAGGAGTTGGGATTATTACAAACGGCAACAATCCAACTCGAACTGAAGGCGACAAGCCGTAAAAAAATTCAGCGATCGCGCTCAACTCAAGCTTGGTAAAACTTTTTAAGGGGTGCATTGTCACAATCACTTATACGGAAACACAACTTCTCGAAATGTGAGCGAAACTCGGCGATTTCTGCCGAATTCTCTTCCCTGATACTTATCATTTTTGCGAGCAGGAATGCCATGTTGCCACTGATAGCGGGCAACCCCTTGCAAAATAAGTAAACTCCCCGGTAATAGCAGAACAGGGATCTGAGTTTGCGTGGGTGGATGGGTCAAGTTCATCACACAACGACTCCCCAAACTTAGGGAGATAATAGTATTACCAAAACAGGGAACACAGTCAACATGATTGGTAATGCCTTGACCGGGTAAGTACTCATTGACAATCAGTTGATCGGGGGGAGTTGGGGTGACGCGATCGCGAACCAGTCGTTGTCCCAGTTGGTTTGCCCAATCTGGCAATTCTCCTAAGTAGCTGGCGGATGCTAATGCCCGTTTTTTATACTCATAGCGATAACCATAATGTTGTACTCGGCGTTTTAATTGGGTTGACCATTCCTGTTGGTCGATAATCGCCAGTAATTGATTTTGCTCCTGGGTATTTATATAATCGGGGATGTAGTTTAGTCCAGGTATATCTGGCACAATAAAGTCTGATGTAGGATCTACATCAAACTTTAGCGATTTTGATGATTGTATCATTTTGGAATTGGTTCGTAGTGAGGGATGCGAGCCCTCTCCAGCTAGGCATTATAGCACGCTTTGTGCTTACTACAAACACAGCCCTATTTTAGTTGTGCCACGCCATTACAGGTTATTAATTTATTTTGTCTCAACGATAGAAATATACCAGCCACAGTTTTATCAGCCATCAACAATCAACAATCAACAATCAACAATCAACGATTTGCCGCTATGCTAGAACATTGGTGTTATCAGTTGCGCCTAAGATGACTTTAATTCTCACCAATGATGATGGAATAGATGCTCCAGGGATTCAAGCACTCCAGCAAGCGGTTAAGGGTAAAGGCGTCATCGTCGCGCCTCAAACCCATTTATCCGGTTGTAGTCATCAAGTTACCACGCATCAGCCGATCCATGTCCAACAGCGTTCAGAATTTGCCTACGCGGTAGCCGGTACGCCCGTCGATTGCACCCGTCTCGCCCTGAGTCAACTGGTGCAAAATCCCCAATGGGTACTCTCTGGGATTAATGCAGGCGGTAATCTGGGGGTAGATATCCATATTTCCGGTACAGTCGCGGCGGTGCGGGAAGCGGCAATTTTGGGAATTCCGGGGATGGCGATTTCCCACTGGATTAAACGCCCGTTGGTGATTGATTGGCAAGTGGCTAGCCGTTGGACAACCAGGGTGTTAGGGGAGTTATTTCAACGTCCCACTCCTCCAGGTACGTTTTGGAATGTGAATTTACCTCACCTAGAACCCGGTTCTCCAGAACCCGATATCGTATTCTGTAAACCGAGTATTCAGCCCTTACCCGTTAACTATGTTATAGAGGGGGATCACTATTACTATAAAGGCGAATATGCTAAACGCGATCGCGCCCCAGGTACAGATGTTGATATTTGTTTTGGCGGTAGTATCGCCGTGACTCTCCTGTCACTTTGAATTCCCAATTTTCACGGGAAATCTAGCAACCTGCATCGGGGCGGGTTTAGTTATATCTGGGTGTAACCGAAACGATAGTAGTGAAACCCGCCCCTACACTGTCAATAAGGGTGCGGCTTGTAAGAGGGTTTGGGTATAAGGATGCTGGGGATTGGTAAACAACGTTTCGGTTTCTGCCATTTCCACAATCTCACCCCGATTCATCACCGCGATCGCATCACAGAAAAACCGCGCTACCCAGAGATCATGGGTAATAAATAAATAGGTTAACTCAAACTCCTGTTTTAGCGATCGCATTAATTCTAGTACCTGCGTCTGGACAGTTGCATCTAACATACTCACGGGTTCATCACAGATAATCAAACTGGGGTGAGTAATCAACGCCCGCGCGATCGCGACTCGTTGCTGTTGTCCTCCAGATAAGTCCCTCGGATAACGATAATAATAGTCCTCTGGAGGCGTTAATCCCACCCGTTCCAGCATTTCCATCACCTGATGTTTCGCTTCTGTAGGTTTCGCTAGGTGGTGGATAAATAGAGGATCAGCAATACTATCACCTACTGTCATCAAAGGATTCAAACAAGCCAACGGATCTTGAAAAATCATTTGAATATGTCGCCGCATATCCCGCAGGGATTTCCGGTTCAGTTGGGTTAAATTTATGCCTTGAAATTCAACAGTACCAGAGGTGGGCGGAATCAGTTGCAAAATGGTGCGCGATAGTGTACTTTTTCCACATCCTGATTCTCCCACTAATCCCAAAACTTGACCCGGATACAGGTCAAAACTAACCTCATCCACCGCTTTGATCAGTTGAGGTTCGCGGGACAATAATTGGGCAATAAAATTTTGTTCTAAGGTGAAATACTGCTTTAACTGTTGCACTCGGAGAATGGGTGTCTGTTGATTGTTCTCCCTCTGTTTCTCCATCAGGGCGGGTTTAGTTAGGTTATCGGTTTTTTTGCTATCGTTATCGGTAAAACCCGCCCCTACAAATCCGCCTCTGTGCGTTCCCTGTTCCCCATCATTCACCGTTTGCATCAGCAGCGCCGCTTGCAGGAGCGATCGCGTATACTCATGCTCAGGGTGGTGTAAAATGTCCTCAACTGCCCCCATTTCCACCATTTTGCCCCCATACATCACCGCCACGCGATCGCAATATTCCCCTACCATTGCCAAGTCGTGGGAAATTAACAACAGCGCCATCTCCCGTTCTTGGCACAGTCGTGTCAATTCCTGTAAGATTTGGGCAGAGACGGTGACATCTAGACTTGTGGTTGGCTCATCCGCGACAATCATCTTAGGATTGAGTAAAAGGGCGAGTGCGATCGCGACTCGTTGCCGCATTCCGCCACTAAATTCATGGGGATACTGGGACCAACGGTTAGCCGGAATCTTCACCGCTTCTAGGGTTTCAATTGCCTTTTGCTTACACTCACAACGCGATAACTGAGGTTGATGGGCTTGTAAGGTTTCCAGACAATGATCGCCAATTGTCATCAACGGATCAAGGCGTGTCATCGGATCTTGAAATACCAGCGCCACTACTTCCCCGCGAAACTGGCGCAGTTGAGTGGGGTTTAACTCAAAAATAGACTGTCCTTTAAATTTAATTTGTCCTTCAATTTTTGTGGCTTTTGGTAATAACCGCATCGCCGCGCGTCCCAGAGTGGATTTACCACACCCCGACTCTCCCACCAATCCCAATCGTTCTCCAGGATTCAGGGTAAATGAGACATTATTCACTGCCCAATATCCCGGATTAGTTGGATAGGCAATGTGTAAATTATCAATACAAAATAAAGTCATAAGCATGTAGGGGCGGGTTTAGCCGTTTCATTTTGATACCTACCGATAATTGAACAACAAAACCCGCCATCCCCACCGATAATTGAACAACAAAACCTGCCCTCCCCACCGATAATTGAACTTACCGCCTAACCCACCCTACGGGTATGACGGTGCCATCTGTAATAATATCATTTTTACATCAATCTCTAACGCCATGGTTTCCTGGCGTAATTCCTGCTGCAAATAGCCAACAAAGTTTAAAACCTTTGGCAAATACCCACTTAATACTAATACCCACTTTAAAGGCATGACAACTTATATCGACTCCCCCCTCACTTATTCACAAGATTGTTGTGTTCCATCGGGCAGAATAGCGTTACAGAGGTTCGCTTGGTTAAGATTAGCCCCCTCTAGATTAGCCCCCCTGAGATTCGCCTCTTGTAGATTTGCCTTCTGCAAATTCGCCCCCGCTAAATTAGCATTAATCAAATCGGCTTGAAATAAGGTTGCTTGCTCAAAGTTCGTGTTTTGCAGGTTAGAATTGTACAGGCTAGCACCACTCAGATTTACATTGCGGAAATTGGCTCCGTTTAAATTAGTATTAAATAAATTAGCACCCCGTAGTTCACGTTCCTCAGCCCCTTGATTCACAATTTCCCAAACCAAACGCCATTTGGGGTCAAGGGTAGTCTCTTCATTGATTTTGGCAGTTCTCAGGTTAGCATTTTCTAGATTAGCTCCGGCTAAATTAACATTTCCAAGTTCGGCATTTCTTAAGTTGGCATTGGTTAAATCTGCATTACTCAGGTCAGCATAGCGCAATTCAGTATTGGTCAACTGAGTACCTTGCAGATTAGCCCCTCGTAAGTTGACAATAAATAAATACGCTTCAGCTAAATTGGCATTTTCTAAATTGGCGTTTTCTAGATTCAATCCTTCTAAATTCGCACCTGACAAATCCGCCCCTGCTAACGCTTGTCCGGCAATTCCTTGATTAACCAACTCCCAAACGAATAACCATTTGTCATTCATAACCGTTTGACTATTAAATTGGGTTCCTCTTAAATCGGTGCGAAATAACTTGGCATTTTCTAAGTTAGCGCCTTTGAGGTTTACCCCTCTTAATGAGGTTCCTTCTAAATTAGCGTCACCGAGATTGGCTCCTTCTAGAGATGCATTGGCTAATTTAGCCCGTCTTAAATCGGTTTCCTGTAAATTGGTGCGAGTCAAATTAGCATTCTGTAATGAAGCATTCATCAGGTTTGCTTTCCGCAAATCTGCAAATTGTAAATTAGCATTCTGGAGATTAGCGTCTTCTAAATTCGCCTCTTGTAGATTAACTTTAAGAAGCTTGGCACGAAATAAATTAGCGTTAGCGAGTCTAGCATTCCGGAGATCTGCATCCTCTAAATTTGCCCCAGAAAGTCGGGCTTCCCGTAAGTCAGCTTCTCTTAAATCGGCTTCAACTAAGTTAGCGCCTTCAATATTGAACCCCCTGAGATTCCGCTTCCTCAAACGCACTCCCCGCAGATTACAAGTCGGACATTCTCCTTCATCTAAGAGCTTTTCTACATCTTGATCCTTGGCGGCTTGCACGGAATTGCTAAGACATAGCAGGATAACTAGAGCAATAGTTGTAAAGCGGGTGGCTAAAGGGAGGGTTTTAATCATGGATAAACGCATAGAATAGTTAGTGTAGATAGGTATTTACTATAGCAATCTTAAATTGTATTGTATCAATCCTTCCACCTCATCAGGGGCTACGAGTTATACGGGTTAGTGCGATCGCGCCTTTAATTATCAGAATTTATTAATCCATTGTCGGGGCGGGTTTAGGGACTCAATTGGGCTGGTTACCGATAACTGAACAACAAAACCCGCCCTTTATTCAATGGCGCTTTGGCTCCAATAATTAGGTCGATAGCCATAAACCTGCCTATATTAAGTTCTGTAAATAGCCCTCAACCCCTTACATAAACGTAGCTTGCCATTCCCCACCTGAATATCGGTGGGTTAGGTTGGATAGTTGATTAAATAATTATCGCCTGAATTCAATTCCGCCTAACCCACCCTACGATTTATACAATTTTCAACATACCTGGATTAGGGCGCACGACAACAATCCCGTCACTTTAAAATTGCAATGTGGTTCGTATTGTGCCAATAAGTGTATCATCGTTATCGCTATTATGATCCGGTGCAGTTAGCCAAATTATCCCTGGTGTAATTGTAATATTATCCGTTAACTTATACTGGTAGAATGCTTCTAGATGTAGGGAGGTACTCGGATCATCAATGCCTAAATTATTCAAACCATCGCTCCCGGTAACTTTTGGTTCCATCCCGATAATAAATCCGCCGAGATTGCCAGTTTTGCCGAAATCGGGTAAGGCTAATGTTAGCGCCCAATACCACAAATTAGCATCCCCTTCGTTAATAACATTGGCTTTGGTATAACCCGCCCATCCTCCAACCACAAATCGGGGATTAAGTTGTACGGAAGCGGCGAGGTTAACGGAATTGGTAACGACGGGCAAATCTAATTGATTGACTAAATTAGTGTCTTGACTACCGACTTGCCAGTCTTGGTTATACGCATTAACATAAGTCAAGCCAATCGTGGCGCGATCGCGAATCTCAAATTTGACTTGGGCTAATGCGCCATAAGCCCCATCAAATAAGCCGTTACCGGGTTCCGGATTTCCGCCATTCCCAGCTAAATAGCCTAAGCTGACTTCTAAGTGATCATTTACTGCGTGTCTTACCCCGACACCCGCCCCACTAACTAAATAATAAATCGGCGCACGAGTAGCAAAGCGAGATACCGCCCCACTCGCGCCATCCCCATCCAGGTAAGGGTTAATTGTATCCGTAAAGTCATCCGCCGCCCCAGCATTCGCCGCGATGACGACTTGCGTCTGATTCCCAATCGGGAAACGGTACAATAAAGCATCAATCTCTAAGTCACTATCCCTAGCCCCAGTAAAAGATAATTCCCCTTCCGGTGTACCTGTGCGACGTTCCAGACGCCCTAAACCTTCTGCTTGCAGTCGGGTTCGCAGTAAATCTTGACCCGTGAAACTCGTGTCTAAATTTAAGCGGGTACGATGTCCAAATGTGGTAACAGTATCATCCTCAGAAACAATCCCCGCCGCGCCAATAATCACTTCTCCATCCAGTTGAGTTGTTGTCGAAAATTGGGTCAGTTCCAGTTCTCTAGTTCGGGCGGTTAAGGCGTCTACATCACCCCGTAGCAGGGATATTTCTAAAACAAATTCATTGGTTAACTGTTCTAGTGTGGCTAAGTCTGTGGAAGGAACATCGCCTCCCCTAGCAATTAAGGATTGGATTTGATCTAAAGCTTGACGTAATCCGGCGGCAAATTCGTAGCGAGTCATTGACCGATTGCCCCGGAATGTACGATCAGGATACCCTGTGAGTATGCCATATCGTTCAATTAGCGATCGCAAGGCGGTATATGCCCAATCACTGGGCTGTACATCCCGCAACTGGGAAACATTCGTCACTTGACCTAAGCTATTATTATCTCCGTACTGATTAATTGGGTCTAAACGGTTCTCAGCCGGATCACTCGACTCATTCCCTACTGTTTCTTGACTCGCTAAGGTTTCCCCTAAACCACAAAACTCTCCCGCACCTCCACACCCTTGCACCTCAACCTCTTGTGCCGTAACAGTTCCAGCCCCCACTACCCAAAACGCGATCGCTGGACTCATCCACAGCAGTTTCGGCAAAATTTGATCCATTTTTCGGTTTCTCCTTATGTCCGGTTGAATACTTAATATGATGTCCGGATCCATCACCCATAATAAAAATGTACGGGCTTGGTAACCAAGCCCCTACTCACCCTCACCCTCACCCCTAAATAATCGAAGTTTTTTCTTTCAAAACACCGTCCGCGATTCCAAATTTGCCTCAATGTCCTGACGAGTCCGCCAAACCGATCGCAATTCCTTTCGGGCATACAAGGGTAACTGATCCCCAATATGCCTAGAACCCGGTTGTGTCGCATTGCCATAAACAGTGAGTACCCTTGCCTTAATCGGATCAGAAAACTCGATCGCGGCAATATAACTATCCCCAGCTACTGATTGCAACCCTGTCTCATTCATCGGTGCAAAATCAATCACCTGGAAACTGCCCAACTGCCCAGAAGCACCACTTCCGGGTAAATCCACGTCCCCATACTTTAATCGCGCCCTCTCACCCCAAGGGACATCTAACCTGCCATACCCGGCTTTAACCCTAGCAGCGGCTTCTGCTAAAACCTCCACCGCCGCCACCGGATCTGCCAAACTATCAGGGGTAGTCAGAGGCGATTGGGGATTCCAACCTGTGGCAAACTGATTCGTATTGGGCATTAATTGTACCCAAGTGGCAAACAAAACCGTTCCTCGACTGTCTGCATTTGCCTGTCGATCCCAGTTGGCTAAAACATTCGCGGCTTCATTGGCTAACTCATCCCCTGACTGTCGCGTTGCGGTGATTAAGTCATCGAGTATCCGATCTGCCAATTCTAGACGCGAGGAGAATTTCCGGGCAATCATCTCCTCAAAACTAATTGAATTCTCCCCCATCAACATTTTTGCCGATCGCTGGGCGCGAAAATTCATCGATTGGGGTGCCATGTAGGGCGGATAATCATCAGGATTAATGGCTTGGGGGAATGTAGTCGTCCAGGGTGGATCGTTGGCATTTTGTAACCAACCCGTTTCTGGGTCAAGGATGCGAGGTAAATCTTGATAGGGATGATACCTTGTCCATAAGGTTTCAGAGGTATCGCCAGGAACCACACCCTGCCAATAGTGCCAATCTCCCTGAGAACGCACTGGCACTTGACCATTAAATATATGTAAAATATGCCCGTCTCGGTCGGCATACAGAATGGTAAACATGGGCAGTTGCAAACGGGCGACGGCTGTCTCAAAGTCTTGGCGGTTACGCGATCGCACCATATCCCACAATTGTGCCATTAACTGAGGTTGGTCTAACCCCACCACCCGCAACGCGATCGCATTCCCCTCCTGCTGCGTAACCACAGGACCATGAATCGACCGCCGAAT
Source organism: Coleofasciculus sp. (assembly GCF_046539235.1). GTDB lineage: Bacteria > Cyanobacteriota > Cyanobacteriia > Cyanobacteriales > Coleofasciculaceae > Coleofasciculus. Next base: position 11,809 of record NZ_JBKHHI010000010.1, on the reverse strand, counting down.
CACCAATTCCTGTTCCGCTAATGTCCCATTTTCCTGCTTTACCTTTAGGGTTTGGGTTTCGGTTGCAAAGGGGCGAACTTGCCCATCAAACTCATACCCCCCATCCGCCAAAGTAAGTTCATAAGCTGTCCAACCCCGATGAGTATTAACTGTGGCTGTCCAACCCAACTGATCATTAAACCCAATGGATAACATGGGCATTCCCACCAACGCCGCCCCATAAGCATCAATCCCTGGGGCGGTTAACTGGCTTTCGTACCACAGGTAAAAATCTGACCAGGGTAAGTGCGGATTCGCCAGTAGCATCGCATTCCCACTCGCTGAATGAGACGGTGCGATCGCCCATCCATTAGAACCAGCTTGGGAATCCCCCGATTTCAACGATTCCCAGCGCTGGGGATTCACCACAAAGTTAAAATGAGTCACCCGTTGCAGATGTGCCAACACATCCACCCCATCCACGGGCAACACCACCTTGACTTTATTGTCAATTTGGTGATCATGTTCGGAGGCATACCGATTAATCCCCGCCGCAAAGCTATCCAGATAACGCCGCATCGTTACATCTTGCGCCTCGTACCATTCCTGCGCCCTGGCGGGAATCCCCATAGTGCGGACATACTTATCCGAGTCCACATAATCTTGTCCCCAATACTCGGCTGCCTTACCCCGTGCCTGTCCATATAACCTGAGAATAAGATTGCCATGACTCGCCGCTTGCGCCCAGCCAAACGCCTGGAATAGATTCTCTGTATTATTGCCGTAAATATGCGGAACGCCCCAGGTATCCCAAAGAATCTCTGTGCGATCGTCTCCAGTAACTGGACGGTAAATTCCCCAGGCTACAGTAAAAATCACCGTCAGCAATACTACGATCAAAACTGAAAATCTTTTGTTCAATCGGGACATTCTCAATTAAAATAAACATCGATATTTTTGTCCAACTATAAATTATAGACTTTATTTGTTTAATTAACCACAATTAATTATAAAATATTCATTGTGGCTGAGTTCCTTCTTTGATGCACCATTTTAGTGGCAATGCGTTAAACTAGACATTAGGTTAAGAATGGTAACCAAAACATCTCTAAAAAGAATAGAACATTAATGTCCACTGCTTTAATTACTGGAGCGTCGGCAGGACTGGGGGCTACATTTGCTCAGGAACTCGCTAAACGGCAAACCGATTTAGTTCTTGTGGCTCGTTCCCAAGACAAACTACAGCAACTTGCCCAAGCTTTACAAGCCACCTATGGGATTCAAGTTGAGTTTATTCCCCAAGATCTTACCGCACCTGATGCCGCCCCGAACGTCTTTGAAATAGTCAATCAGAAAAATATTTCCATCGATTTACTGATTAATAATGCTGGGTTTGGCGACTACGGTGTCTTTAGTCAGACGTCTCGGCGTAAACAGCTAGAGATGATTCAGCTTAATATCCTGGCGTTGGTAGACTTGACTCATCACTTTCTCCCCCAGATGCAACAACGAGGTTCTGGAAGTATTATTAACCTCTCCTCAATTGCTGGGTTTCAACCGCTCCCGTATCTATCAATCTATTCAGCAACTAAAGCCTTTGTTCTTAGTTTCAGTGAGGCGCTTTGGGCAGAAAATCAGCACAGGGGTGTTAAAATTCTGGCAGCTTGTCCTGGACCAACGGAAACGAACTTTTTCACCACGGCGAATTTTGCCCAATATGCTCCTGATAGTTTAAAACAGCAACAAACCGATTCCCCGGAGGTAGTGGTTCAGGAAATTCTCCAGGTTCTAGACACTGATGATTGTACGGTAGTGGCAGGGCGGTGGCAGAATAATTTTATCGTTAATCTGCCCCGATTCTTGCCCAGGAAAACCCTGGTGCAGATTGTCGAGCAACAGTTTCGTCCTCAAAAGGCATAATTAAATTGTAGTGGCATGACACCTAGAGCGTCCGTCGGTCGGTGTAACTACAGTTAGCGGTCATATACAGACGTGCCATGGCACATCTGTACAAAGTCAATTGTAGGGGCGGGTTTAAGTACTAAAGTTAGCTTACCCACCGATAACTGAAGGGCAAAACCCGCCCTTAGGTATAGGTGGGGAATGTTACCATTAGGGGGGATTTGATTACACCGACTGGTGTTCTAGGTTATTCTCAGCATCAGACTAATTCGCGATCGCATCTGCTCCAGCTACCAAAAAGGGGCGAACCTAGAAAATGTGATTATGCCTGATGGGACAAAACATAAAAAACTCAATATGACAAAGGTGCAACCCGGTTTAGGCTGCACCCTTTCAGTTGTCTGTATAAGTCGAGGGGTCTGAAAACGTTTAGATCAATCGAGGTAATCAAGGAATTATGACCAATTCGTCACTCCTCTGCTGCTATAGGAGCAGTTGAGGCTTAATAGTTCGCCACTGATGTAATTTCGTCTCCTAACAGGGGTCCGTACAGATTGGAAGCACCCGTTTCGTGACTATTCCAGTTTCCTTGGATAAAGTAGATTCCATCATGACTGGAAGCCGCGATTTTTCCCGTTTGACCTTTTAAAGAGCCTTTGGTGATTTGCACGAGTTCATTTTGCTTGTAAACCATTGTGATCCCTCCGTTTCACATTTGTTCAAAAATTAGCTTTTCTTACTTATACAGTATTTTGACAAATGTTTTACACCATCAGCGACGATCTTTCGACAGATTTTAGAAATCTTTCAAGTTTGCCATCCCTTACCATAACACAGAACTCTGGAAACCTTTGGTATTGCTGGGGTCTGAAGGATGGGCAACCATCGGATAAGCCATAGAGTGGATGGTAGAGGGCAGAAGGTTCCGAGGAAAATGTACCCAAGTTCATGCCTAGGGGTGACTTTATTGGATTGGGTATACACCGTTGATCCCCTGTAGGAAATACCGCTTTGGGATCAATGGCACCGAAAAGCTTGCATTTGGGGAGCGCCAAAACCCTTGATATATCCTAGGGTGGGCATTGCCCACCAGCCTAGCAGGAGCGTGCCATTTGCCTGATCGAGAGCAGGGGAACAAGGACAATTAAAGCGTCATGCCCATCCTGTCAAGATAGAACTATTACGTCTTTTTTCTCAGGGCAGATCCTCGCCCGGTGATGGATTTACAGTAGAAGTATCGTCTCCTAAATTTCTCCTCATGTAAAAAGGATGCTAAAAAATGATGGTTAAATCTTACCGCAGACTGCTCCTGTCCTTTATCATTATGGTTGGTCTGGTATTCGTGACTTCCCTTCAGTCCGTTGCCCAGGCTAGTGATGATGTCGTCAATGTCTATTTTTTTCACACCAAAACCTGCCCCCATTGCCTTGAGCAAAAGCCGTTAATGACTTATATCGATCAACACAATCAAAACGTTGACGTTACGCAGGTTGAGGTTAACGACAATCCCAGCCAATGGCAGGAATTCCGAGAAGCCCGAGGCATTTCGTCCGGCGCTGTTCCCAGAACGGTGATTGAGGACAAAATGTTCATTGGCTATAGTGAAGCCGAAGGACCCTTGGAATACAATTCGGTTCATCAAGCTTATATCGGCTACAAAAACCAAATTATTGCGGCGATAGAAACGGCAGTCGGATCTCCAATCAATTTACCCACAACTGATCAAACGACTCAGCAACAGACCAGCCCCCCGTGGCAGGTCTTTTTAATCCCGTTCTGGTATCTGTGTAGTTATCCGTTTTTGAAAAACCAGCTTGAAAAACGACAAGGTAAACGCTATTGGATTGGCGGGTTACTGGCAATAACGATCATCAGTCTATTTGTGTTTCTTGCCCTCACCCCTGATGCTGTAATTAAAACCTTTGCCCAAGGGCTGCCCTTCCCCCTATTTGTCTCTACCATTGCCCTTGCCGATGGCTTTAACCCCTGTGCATTCACGGTTTTAGTCATTCTGCTGTCGTTACTCACCTATACCCGCAGCCGCAAGGATATGACCTTGGTGGGGACAACTTTTATTATCACGTCAGCGGTGATGTATTTTATCTTTATCATGCTGATGGTCTTGGCAGGTTCAGTCTTCCTGGAAAACTATGGCACTCTATTTATGCTGATTCTGGGAATTCTGATTACCGGGGCGGGTCTGATCAATATCAAGGATTATTTTTGGTTCAAAAAATCTATCTCCCTATCCCTCTCAGAAAAACAACAGTCAACGATACATAAACGAGCCGGAAAAATTGTCAGAAACCTGAGAAATGCTCAAGGCGATCGCCAGATGTTTCTCACTGCATTAGCTGGGACGGTTCTATTAGCCGTCTTTGTCAATATTGTCGAACTGGGTTGTACAGCGATTCTGCCTGCGGTTTACATGACGGCGCTGTTACAGTACTGCTCCGATACAATTGGCTTGTGTCATATCTCGTGGACAGCGTTGTATGCCGTGATTTACATTATTCCGCTGTTGGCTATTTTAGGCAACTTTATCTATTCGTTTAAGTCCACTCGACTTACTGAAAACCAAGGGAGAGTGCTGAAACTGGTTGGAGGACTCTTTATGCTGTTCTTTGGTTTGGCGATGATGTTTAAACCTGAGTTATTAACCCTTGGCTAATCACACTGATTTCTCTGATTTTCAGCAATGGTAGGGGTGGAGAGTTTACAGGTTAGTCGCACGACCTTTCACGGAGGCGTTAGTTCTCTATGGACTAATGCCCAATTTAAATGCACAACAGCTTAAAGGGGGAATTTTTTCTTCTCCCCCTGTTTTCTTTTGTCTGAGTGACGCCAATTTAATCGGCTAAGGGTGAAATTTCGTCGCCCAGCAGGGGTCCGTATAGGTTGGACATATCGTTTGTTTGATTCGTCAAGTCTCTGGCAATAAAATAGCTACCTTCATGGCTACAAGAGGCAATTTTTCCTGTATGACCTTTGAGAGATCCCTTGATGATTTTTACGCGATCGTTTTGTTGATAAGTCATCATGCAAATCGCACTTGTACGTTTTTAAGTAAACTATTTCATCATACAAATGTTATTTTTTTAATTCGATGAAGCTGAACAGGCTTTTCAATAAAGTTTTGGCAAAACTTTATTTTACAAAACTTTACATTTTGAGACTGAACCTTCTCTCCCTCTATTTCCTGAGAAGGGCGGGTTTAGTCAAGTTATCGGGACAGTGCCAAAATGTTATCGGTAAAACCCGCCCCTACAGCCCTACTTATGCTTCAGGTTTTTCCCCAAAGCTGGGATAGCTGTTGACGCACCTCAAAAAAGTCATTCCAGGGTAAGTAAGGCTTTTGACGTTCATCCAGATATTGGCTGAGGCGATCGCGGGCGAAGACGACAGAGGCGTGCAATGCCATGTTAAAATCCGTCACCGAATCCCCGATCGCAATCTGTTCGTCTGCTGGGTGTTGTGCCATCACCTGAACTTTGGCAACTAATTCGCTATCCCCCTCAAACTCGGACAAGGGCTGGAGACAGTCACCACTGGTATCCACATCAACGGCATAAACAGCCGCCACTCGTTCTAGCAGCGACGTTCCTCCCCGCTTTTCTCGACCCAACACCGTCTCCACCATACCGCGCAATCCCCCGGAAACCACCACAAACGGTACGCCGCGATCGTCTAGAAAATCGAGTAATTCCACTAAACCTGGACGAATCGGTTTAGATTGGCTATAGGTGAGGATATCTGGATATCGAGAGGACGGAATTGATTCTAGGACGCGGCGTACACCTTCCCGTAGCGTTAGCCGTTTGGCGTAGAGTTCGGGCATCACTTGGGCAGATAACTCAGGCGCAAAATCCTTTAACATCCCGGCAAAGGTTTCTACTGCCGTAATCGTACCATCGAAGTCACAAAAGACAACTCGCTGCATTCGAGATCAGAGGTTAGGTTAGGTTTAACATTGATAAAGATGGTATATTATTAGCCATCCCACTTGCTTTATTATGCCGCATTAAATCTCTCTCAGCAAAGAATAGATCAGATAGTTTGTAATTTTTAGATGAATCGATAAAAATCATCCGGCTACAACCCATAAAGTTCTGAACGATGGAATAGATCGAAGTTAAACAGAAGCCCTCAGAAGTCGATGTTCCTCGTTTGTGATAGTCCTAAACCTCGCTCGTATCCAGGTCAAGCTAGAGTATTTTTGATGGCATTATTATTCTCTAATTGATTTATATCTTAGAGTTATTAAACTTAGCGATAACTTAATAGATTTATCTTCATGGGTAAGAAATCCAGAGCGTAGCTGGCTTGATGCGTCATGAGTATGACAACAGCTCAATGCTCTTAATAAGTACAATAACTCATTGACAGAAATCTCTATTTTCCCTGCAACAGGTGAAATATATCAAATTACGATGTTTGAGCAATAAGATAAATTGAATCAAATCATTGATATGACCAATAGTTATTAGGTTATGATTGAGTCAGGATATAGCGGTTCGCGATTCGATGAGGTACAATCCACTCACAGGAAAAGCATGAGAGATAAGGGATGAGGGATAAAGTGGTGTATTTCATCATAACGAGTAAGAACCGCGATCAGTATAGAAACCTAGTCCAAAGCGATTAGCACATCAGGGGGTATGTACCAAGTACAATTGTGAACATAAGCTAAAGGAATGACTCTAAACTATCCCATCATTGAAACCCAACTCAGACTCATTAGAGCTTTACAGCGCGGATACGCTGAAGCCTTAGAAGCTGGAGATTGGCAAGCGGCGGAGTATCGTTGCGCCCATTTACATCGGTTGTGTGAAGGGTTACATCATCTAAGTTATTTGCTGGATCGAGGCAATGCCTTATCTACAGTGACACCCCAAAATCAAAATAATTGGGTGGGGACTATCCGGGGTAACAATCCGATGCACGCTTTAAATCAGTCCTCGGAGACGAACGAAAAGCCTCTTTCATCACGCCCCCTACCCCCTGAACCACCGCCTATTGATGAAGTGTGGAATCAGTAAATGCTTCTAACTTTTCACAGTTGATGAGGGAGATAGGGGAGATGCAGAAGATGAGGAAGATAGAGGAGTTCACCTGACATTTAACCTTCAGCAAGGGCGGGTTTAGTTAAGGTAGGGGTTTTTTCCTGAACGGTATTGATAAAACCCGCCCCTACACACCATGTCCGACAAGCGAAGCGAAGAGTGTAGAGACGCGCCATGGCGCGTCTCTACTTTTCTGTTGTATTCGGTTTTCTACCAATCAGAAGCGCCAGTTCCAGCCATTTCCAGTAACAATCGACATCAGTATAACCAATTTCTCGTAGCCATTTCAGTTGAGTTTCTACATCCAATAATTTATTCGAGGGATCATCGGGTTTGTCAGCAATTCCCATACAAGCGCGGAAATGTTCATGGAGTGCTGGTGTGGGAGAGGCAACGTGTTCTAAGTTACAAAAAATACCACCGGGTTCTAGTATGTTGAAGAGTTCAGCATAGAGGGAATACTTGCGTTCATGACTTAGGTGATGAATCGCAAAGCTAGACACGATCGCGTCAAATATACCTAACTCTGGCAAGGGATGATCTAAATCATGGGTTATGATTTTTACCGTCTCATCCCCAGCAAACCGATGTTTAGCCGCGTTAAGCATCGTGGGTGAAAAATCGATCGCGATACTTTCGACATGGGGGCGGTCAATTTTCAGCAGTGCCAATAGGCGTCCGTCTCCAGTGCCTAAATCGAGGATACGTTTGGCTGTTTTAGGAACTTCTTCTAAGACAACGGCTTCACCTTCTGTCCGATGGGGGAGGTTATCAGATCGTTGTAAATAAGATAGCGCATGGTCAGCCGATGTCCAGAGATTTGTCATTTGTCATTTGTCATTTGTCGTCTTTGTCGGTTGGGTTGAGGAACGAAACCCAACAAGCATGGGTTAATGCACCCAATCCTACAAGTCCCAGCGCCGCGAGACTAATCGGTTCAGGAACAGGGACTGTATTCAGGGCGTTACGATTGAGACGGAACGTGCTTTTTCGAGGGGCTATGGCAAAATTATATCACTTGTGCCGTTAACAAAACCTGCTGAGAGTCTACACAAATCTTATGATTGGGACACGACTGCGTGGGCGTTATGAAATTATCCAACCTTTGGGGCGTGGGGGGTTTGGCGAAACCTACCTGGCACGCGATCGCGATTTACCCGGACATCCTGATTGTGTGGTTAAGCAACTGAAGCCGCAGGTGGCGAATCCGTCTGTGTTAGAGGCGTCTCGCCGCCTGTTTGATACCGAGGCACGGGTTCTGTATCAGTTGGGGAATCATGACCAAATTCCCCAGCTTTTAGCCCATTTTGAAGATAATCAGCAATTTTATTTAGTTCAAGAACATATTCAAGGGGATGATTTACGTCACGAGTTATCACCTAGACATCGATTGGATAAGATGCAGGCGATCCGGTTAGTCTGGGATATCTTAGAAATCTTAAACTTTGTTCATCAACACCAGGTTATTCATCGGGATATTAAACCCTCTAATTTAATTCGACGGGCAGCGGATGGCAAGATTATTTTAATTGACTTTGGCACGGTTAAACAGGTGAGTACGGCAACAAGTTCCCCAACAGAAGTGACAATTGCCATTGGTACGCCCGGTTATATGCCGCCAGAACAATGTGCGGGAAAACCGCGTTTTAGTAGCGATATTCATGCGGTGGGAATGCTAGGAATTCAAGCCTTGACGGGGGTATTACCCCATCATTTACCAGCGAATCCGAAAACGGGTGAGGTGATTTGGCGGGAACAGTTAGCCGAACCCTCACGTTTTCATGACATTTTAGAGAAAATGGTGTGTCAAGATATCCGCGATCGCTATGAAACTGTGAGGGAGGTGTTAGACGCGATCGCCGCCTTGCCTTCTAGTGCGACAATCCCCTTACCTAGGAATACTTTACCTCGTCCTGTAAGAACTGTAAACAGCTTACCGTCTCAGCTTCAAACTCAGCGCACCCTCGCTGCGATCGCGTTTACCGATGGTGTGGGTTTTAGTGCCAGAATGTCGGCGGATGAAGAACATACTCTAGACTTAATTCACCGGGATTTAGAGTTAATGCGGCGATTATGTCGGCAGTTTTCTGGACAGACGATTAAGTCTACTGGGGATGGCTTATTAATGTATTTTCCCAGTGCGGTTCTGGCGGTGGATTGTGCGATTGAAATTCAGCGAACCTTGGCTAAAGCTGCCCAAAGTTTATCAGAAAATGACATTATTTTACATCGGATTGGCATTCACTTAGGCGATGTCTTTGTCAGTGAAGGCGATGTCATGGGCAATGGGGTGAATATTGCTGCCCGTTTAGAAGGGAAAGCACAACCGGGAGGGATTTGTATTTCTCAGATCGTTTATGATTTGGTCAAAAATCATTTACAGTTACCCACCACATTTTTAGGGGATTTGTCGTTAAAAAATATTACTGACCCCGTACCGAGTTATTTAATTCAACCTGTATCGTCAGAAAATAAAACATATTCACCCACAAATTATCCGTCTAAACCCAAACCGAAACAGACACGCCAGGATGTTCAGTTTCGCCACATATTACTCAATAAAGTCAGAAACTATTGGATAAAAGGGGTATTAGAAACCTCATTACATGGTCGCGTCTTAATTGAACTAGGCTTAGAAGAACGCCTCGATTTAGTCGAACGCCCTTGGGAGTTGGTTTGGGAGGGTTCCGGGGAATTCCAGCAAACCCTATTACCGGGAATCAAAGTCAGTGACAAGTTTCTGGCGATGGGCGAGGGGCGATCGCTCTTAATTCTAGGGGAACCGGGAAGTGGCAAAACCACGACGCTTTTAGAATTAACTCGCGATCTATTGGATCAAGCAGACGTTGATAGTAATCACCCGATTCCTGTGGTTTTTAATTTATCCTCTTGGACGGGAGGTAAACAAACCATTGCTGACTGGTTAGTCAACGAACTCCATACCAAATATCAAGTATCGAAAGATATTGGTCAAACCTGGATTGATTCGGGAGAACTGTTACTCTTATTGGATGGGTTAGATGAAGTAAGTATTACGTTAAGAGAGGCTTGTGTCACCGCCATCAATCAATTTAGTAGCGAACATGGCACAACTGAACTCGTGGTTTGTAGTCGGATTCGGGATTATCAAGCCCTACAGCGGCGTCTAAATTTACAAGCCGCGATTTGTCTACAACCGCTTACTTTAGCCCAAATTGATCGCTACCTGAACAGCGCTGGGACACAACTTACAGTAGTGCGCCAAGTTATGCGATCGGATAGCACCCTACAAGACTTAGCCCAATCCCCATTAATGTTAAGTATTATTACCCTGGCGTATCAGGGAATATCCCTAGATGAGTTACCGCAAAGGAGTGGTTTAGACGACTGGCGTAAGCATTTATTTGATCGGTACATTCAGCGGATGTTTAAGCGCAGGCGGGGTCAAGAGAAGTATAGTCAAGAGCAAGTAATTAACTGGTTAAGTTGGTTAGCCAAACGGATGTATCAAAACTCAGAAACCGTATTTTTAATTGAGCGATTGCAGCCGAGTTGGTTAGACAATAAAGCGCAAAAATGGCTGTATTCTCTAGGAGTTGGCTTAATCGGGGGATTAATTATGGGGTTAGGTGGGGGGCTGAATGTCGAGCTTATGTTTTGGCGGGAAATTACTCTATTGGCTGGATTAATTATGGGACTCGGCGGCGGATTGATGGCGGGGTTAATTGTAGCGTTAGTTATGAATCAGATTGAACCCGTGGAAACGTTGAAATGGTCATGGGTAAAAGCAAAACGAAATATATTACCGGGGTTGCGAATTGGGTTAACCGTAGGATTAATATTTGGTTTCAGCAGTGGACTCATTTTCTGGCTGATTGCGCCGAGTCAGGAGGCGATAATTGAGGGGCTAACTTATGGATTGAGTGGTATAGGAACGGGATTAATTTTCGTCTTATTGCGTGGATTAACGGGAGGTGGAATTGAGACAAGTACAGTTCCCAATCAAGGGATATGGCAATCGGCACAAAATACCTTAATTTTTGCTTTAATTGGGGTAGTTGCTATGGTAGGTTTGGCGCAAATCGTGGGACTACCGATTTTATTTGGTGCGGTGATTGGATTGCTGTTTGGGTTGTTTTCACCTGCGGGGATTGCTTGCATTCAGCATTTTACGTTACGGTTAGTGCTTTATTTTAGTGGGTGTATTCCCTGGAATTATGCGCGATTTCTGGATTATGCGACGCAGCAGATTTTTTTACAGAAGGTAGGAGGGGGGTATATTTTTATTCACCGATTGTTGTTGGAACATTTTGCTCAGATGGAGCGAAAAATGTAATACCCGTAGGGGCGCACCGACGTGCGCCCTCTTCCACTGACGTGCTATTAGTGTCAACTTAAATCCCCTCACCCCCAGCCCCTCTCCCACCAGGGGAGAGGGGAGCAAGAAGGAAGTTTCAGATGTAATATTAGAAGCATCTTTATGTGATGGTTTCCTTTATTTTCCCACTTTTATTCCCCCGTTTATCCCCCCTTTTGAAAGGGTGGCTAGGGGGGATAGAGTAGGGTGGGTTAGGCGGAATTAAATCCAGGAAATAATCCGATAATGGGATATCCGCCGTAACCCACCAATAATGTACACCTTGCACCATTAAAACCTTGAATTTTGTTAGGTTTCCTGCGTCAATCCAACCGACAACCTAAACTTAAGGAAACAACCCGATAAATTGATACAGCAGTTTGCTCTGCTATGCGGTACATTGTCGATCCCCCTAAATCCCCCTTAAAAAGGGGGACTTTGATCTACTATACTTTATTACAGCGCAAAGAGTTGTATCCACCGCCACCCACCAATAATTCTCAGATGGAATCGATGTAGGGTGGGTTAG
>NZ_JBKHHI010000009.1:0-42737 GCF_046539235.1 Coleofasciculus sp. | reverse complement strand
TAATGATGCGTCATCATCACGCCGTCAAGAACAGGCAACAATCCATGCTCAATCGGACAGCTAATGAAGTCGGTTTCGATGTTGATAACGTCAACTATTGGGATTTAATTCAAGGCAAACCCAATTCCGGTTTCCGTACCAGTTACGGACGCAGCCGTGCTTCCCTAAGCTAAACTTTTAAAGTTTTAAGAAGAAAAAACTCAATCAAATCTCACTAAAGCAATCGGAGAATCAACAAATGTCTACTCAAGAACAAGCCAGAGCCTTAATGATGCGTCATCATCACGCCGTCAAGAACAGACAACAATCCATGCTCAATCGAGCAGCTAATGAAGTCGGTTTAGATGTTGATAACATCAGCCATTGGGATTCTATTCAAGGCAAACCAAATTCTAGTTTCCGGACTAGCTACGATCGCAGTCGCGCTTCTCTAAGCTAACGCTTCACTTCCTAAGATATGCAGCCTCTCAAGATAGAGATTTGCATAACTTAGCCGGACTTTTCTCATAAAACTTTTTCGAGGTGACGAAATCTCACGGATCACTTGACCGTGGGATTTTTGGTGCTGGTGGGCAATGCCCACCCTACGGTTTATATTAAGTTGACACGGGTGGTTTTACCGATAATGCTTCAGCTCAAACCACGAAATTAACTAAACTTGACCCAACTCCACAAATGACGAAGGACGAATGACGTAGCTTGCTTCTCAAGGAAGCGAGTATGACAAATGACAAATGACAAATGACAACCCTAACGTGAGAAGAATCCGCCACTCAAACGTTTAATTGCCAAACCTGCCACCTCTGAATACTTCAATTCCCCGCATAAAATTTGCAGCATAATCAGAGTCGCTGAAGGTCGCTTCACGCCTACCTTATAGCCGATTTTTGGAAAACCATAGAAGGCTCCAGCTAAACGTTTCGCCCAAACCATCTCGTTACCCCATTCATCCTGAATCACCTGGGTATACTGGGTTAGGGCGTTGGTTTGACCGCCTAAAGCCGCATCAATTGCCTCTGCTGCTTTGACACCACTAAAGATAGAGGGACGAATACCTTCAGCCGTAAACGGATCAGCCAAACAAGCGGTATCACCAACCAATAGCGAGTTTTGCCCGTGTAACTTTTGGTTCCCATCCCACAAACACATTGGATGACTGTGAACCTGACAGAGTTTTGGATCAATATTGAGTTGCTGAATATACTTCGTGCCTATCTTTTGTAAATCCTGCTTGTCATTCCCCTTAAACGTCCCCACACTAACCGAATAGCTATCGGTTTTGGGAAAATTCCAGATGTAGCCATTTTTCACTTGCCCAAAGTCAAAATGGATTGTTGGATCACTGCTTGTCGGGGCGGGATTAGGGGCTTCTAGCGTCACCGCCATCCGCAGGGGCCGATCTTTAAAGCCTAACCATTTTGCCATAGAACCGTTAGCACCATCCGCCGCAATCAGGTAACGGGCTGCCATCGGTTCATTGGTTGTGTTAACCTGCCAGCGATCGCCTTTAAATTCAATACCCGTGACAGTGGTTTGGTCTTGCAGTTGAGCGCCTTGCTCTTTTGCCTGTTCAATCAAAAACTGGTCGAAAACGTCTCGCTGCACCATCCAAACAGGTTTTTGTTTTTTGAGATTGACTTCCACCGGATCATCCATTTGCCAGGTGTAGCGGACTCGGCTTACATTGAGAGCGATCGCAGGTGCAAGATCAAAATCAAACCACTGTTGCACGCTTGGGGACACACCACCACTACAGGGCTTGTATCGGGGTAACGAGTCTTTTTCTAGAATCAGTACCGAACGCCCTCGCTTGGCGAGGTGATAGGCGGCGGTTCCCCCTGCAGGACCTGCCCCAACGATAATGCAGTCAAACATTAGGCTTTATGGATTGAGAAACTCACGAATGCGGTTAGGAGGTATTACTGTAATAGTTTAAGTTTGAACCCCTGACATAGTTTACCAAGAAACTGAGGAATTGGTCATTGGTCATTGGTCATTTGTCATTCGTCATTTGTCCTTTCCTTCCCTATCTCCCTCATCTTCCCCATCAGACTGCGGAAGCGGGCAAGATGCCCGCACTACTGCTGCAACTTTACTCCAATCGGATGTTGCCCTAATCTTTAAACTGTGGTAATGTCCTTCTCTTTAGCAACTAACAATTCATCAATTTTAGCCGTGTACTTGTCCGTCAATTGCTGAATTTGGTCTTGCAGATCACGGGACTCATCTTCAGAAACTTCGCTATTTTTCTCCTGTTTACGAACCGAGTCAACAGCATCACGGCGAATATTTCGGATAGAGACTTTCCCTTCCTCGGCTAACTTACCCGCCATCTTCACAAATTCCTGGCGGCGTTCACTCGTTAAGGGAGGAATATTCAATCGCACGACTTGACCGTCATTATTGGGAGTTAAGCCGATATCCGATAAAGAAATCGATTTTTCAATCAGAGTCAGCGTACTCTTGTCATAGGGTTGAATCGTAATCGTTGTAGCATCTGGCGTATTAATGCTTGCCAGAGACTTCAGGGGGGTAGGACTACCATAGTATTCCACCATCACTCGATCCAACAGACTGGCATTCGCCCGACCAGTACGAATGGTATTAAAAGCCCGTTGCGTTGCTTCAACGGCTTTCTTCATTTGGCTTTCAGCGTCAGCTAACTTCACAAAAACCTCCCACAATTGTTCCGACAGATTCTCCTTGAACAGCACGGCGGATATTTCCCCGCCCTGTCAAATCAAATACCATAATTGGGATATTATTTTCCTTACATAAGGCGATCGCCGTACTATCCATCACCCGCAAATCTTGAGCGAGGACGTAGTTATAGGACAGCGTATGATAACGGCGAGCCTTAGGATTTAGTTGGGGATCACAATCATAAATCCCATCGACTTTAGTGGCTTTAAAGATCACCTCCGCATCAATTTCGGCGGCTCGTAAAGCTGCCGTCGTGTCCGTGGTGAAAAAGGGATTCCCCGAACCTGCGCCAAAAATGACCACTCGCCCTTTTTCTAGGTGACGAATGGCACGGCGACGGATATAGGGTTCTGCCACTTCTTGCATCGCGATCGCGGTTTGTACACGGGTAGGTATTCCCATTTGCTCTAAGGCATCTTGTAGAGTCATGGCATTCATGACTGTGGCAATCATACCAATATAATCACCCGTTGCCCGATCCATTCCGCCTGCAGCCGCTTTCAAACCGCGAAAAATGTTGCCACCACCGACGACGATTGCCATTTGGATGCCACTTGCCACTACTTCGGCTATTTCAGCAGCGATGTCCTGAACGACTCCTGGATCAATGCCGTAGCTCAGTTTGCCCATCAAGGCTTCACCGCTCACTTTTAGTAAAACCCGTCGGTATTTCATCCCCATGCTACGACTCTTTCTTTCTTGACTATTGCCTTGCCCATACGATAACAGTCTACCGATAATTCTGACAGAGTGCTGTGACCGTGACCGTGACCGTGACGAACGTTTAATTGCTTCTTTGCTCCCAGACGTAGCATGAGGAGTCTCTACATTGCTCCCTAGCGACGCCATACTAGGGGACTACCCAAGGTGGGAGTTGATTTGGGTGAGATAGTTTCCCCAGCCAGTAACGCGGCGATCGCATTCTTGACGTAAGCTTCGTTGACGGCTTCGGGATGTTGGCTATTATCGTCAATTTGACCCCTGTAGCGCAAGACTCCCTGTTCATCAATCACAAAGGCTTCTGGGGTTTTTGAAGCTCCAAATCCTTGTGCCACATCCTGAGTTGGGTCCCACAGGTAGGGAAAATTCAACCCTCTACTACTCGCAAACTGCTGCATCTGACCAAAACTATCTTCGGGAGATTGGTTAGCATCATTGGAGTTAATGCCAATCAGGATAAATCCCTGTTCCCGAAATCGGGTTTGCAGTTGTTTGAGTCTGTCTACATAAGCGGCAGAGTCAGGACAGTTATTACTCAAGAAAATTACTACCACTCCTCGCCACTTTTCTAGATACCGGGATAGGTGGTGAACATCCTTATCAATGCCTAAAAGCTCAAAATCGGGAGCATAACTGCCAATGGGTGTGCCTTGTTTTTCCTTCAGACTCATATCGTGTTAAGGTGTGTGTTTGACAATGTGTTTGTTCTTTCCTTTTTCCCGTTCCCGTTTGCCGATCATCCTGGATCTGGCAGTGAATTTCAGCCATCGCTACCACCTTTGTGCCAGAGTTTGATAGCCGATGAGTTTGTAAACCAGTTTAGCGGCACTAAATTGGGAGACCACTGAATCAACCACGGGGGCTAACTCCATCACATCGCAACCGATGATCTGATGGGTTTCAAACAATCGTCGCAAAAAGGTTGTGAGTGCATACCAATTCAACCCACCCGGTTCGGGAGTGCCAACCCCTGGTATTGAAGCCGGATCAATGCCATCTAAGTCAATGGTAATAAATACTCGTCCAGTTGGGATAGTCGCGATCGCTTCGTCTATCCAGTGGGGATTTTGGGCAATGTGTCGCGCCCAAATTACGGGGATGGATTTTTGTTTAATTAAGTCCGCTTCTTCTTGACAAAGACTCCGAATGGCTACGGGTAATGTCGGTAGTCCCATATCCACAATCCGACGCATCACACAGGCGTGGTTATAAATTGAGCCTTCGTATTCGTGGCGTAAATCTGCGTGGGCGTCTATTTGCACTATGGTAAAGGGTTCGCTACTCCTTTGGCGGTAGGCGTCTACAATTCCCGTGGTAATGCTATGTTCACCCCCAATCGCAATCACAAATTTACCATCATCGATAAGCCCAGATACTGTATCGCGAGTATCTGTCAGCATGGTTTGGGCAGAAATCCGTTGTCCACCTCTAGTATCTGCGATCGCGGAAGGTGTATAAATCCTAGCGTCTTTACAAATTTCCCGTTCCAACTCATCATCGTAGTATTCGAGCTGGATTGACGCCTCCAAGAGCGCATCGGGTCCATTTTCTGTGCCTTTACGATAGGTTGTGGTTGCCTCGTAGGGAATCGGCAAAATAACTACTCGTGACGCTTTGTAGGATGCCTGAATTTCCGATCCCAGGAACGGGATAACAGCAGCAGACGTTTGCACCAACATAGGGGACGCACCAAAGAATTTCTTAATGTTAATTTTTACACAAGATAGAGTGTTGAGTGTAGAAACCTGCCATAGCGCGTCTCTAGAACGTCAGTCTAGTCATAGGGGTTAGTGCTGGAGAAGAAGTAGAGATATTCCGCCAGAAGGTCTGAGTTAATTTATTACAAAATATAAACAGTAAACCTGTACTCTTGGAATCGTCATGACCTTTTCCTCCTCCACTCTGCCCAAACGCCCTGAACTTGATACTCACCTCTGGACATGGCGGGGTTTTCCCATTGCCTATCAAGTCCACGGCAATTCTGGACCATCAGTTGTAATGGTGCATGGCTTTGGCGCGTCTTGCGGACATTGGCGTAAGAATTTACCCGTATTAGCCGAATCCTGTCGATGCTATGCCATTGACTTAATTGGCTTTGGAGCCTCTGCCAAACCGATGCCGGGACTTGAAGTAGAGTATACCTTTGAAACCTGGGGACAACAAGTCATTGATTTTTGCCGGGAAGTCGTAGAGACTCCGGCGTTTTTGGTGGGGAATTCAATTGGCTGTATTGTAGCGATGCAAGCGGCTGTGGATTGTCCAGATATGGTATTGGGCGTTACCCTGATCAACTGTTCCCTGCGGATGCTGCATGATCGCAAACGAGTGACGTTACCTTGGCATCGTCGCATCGGTGCACCCATGGTACAACAGTTACTGGGGATTAAGTGGGTAGGACAACTCTTTTTTGCTCAACTGGCGAAGCCACAGGTGGTGCGTAAAATTTTATTGCAAGCGTATCGCAAATCCGAGGCAGTGACTGATGAATTAATCGACTTGCTGATGAAACCGGCGGCTGATGTGGGTGCGGCTGATGTGTTTATCGCATTTACCCGCTATTCCGCAGGACCTCTAGCCGAAGACTTATTACCCCGGTTACAGTGTCCCACACTGATTTTGTGGGGAACCGATGATCCTTGGGAACCCATCGCGGAGGCAAAAGAATGGGTCAATTTTCCCGCTGTCGAACAATTTGTCCCCTTAGACGGTTTAGGTCATTGTCCCCAAGATGAAGCCCCTGAGGTTGTTAATCCCATTTTGCAGGATTGGATTGCACAGCATTCAGTTTAGTTTCGTCATTTGTTTATGTCATTTGTCATTTGTTGCCCTAGTTTCCTCATCTCCCCCATTCCCTGCTCCCCCCTAAATAAAGTAACTATTGAGAATTTTTTCAAAAAAGACTATCCTTTGACTGGTGAGTAGATTTGGGGAATTGGAAAGCAAGGAACAAACAGCTATTGGTGAGCCAGCGTGCTAGAACACCGATTTAGTCATCCGACTTAATTAAAAATTGTCACATTAGCTACCAAACCAGCCTTTTTTTACTGTTGGCTTTATCGCTACCGCCATTTTACGGACTGCATTGACGTTCTAGACAAGGGGTGTGTCATGAGTACACAGGATCAGCGAGGTAATTCTCAACCGTCGCAGACGGCGAAGATCGCGACTGCAAGAAAGCTATCCAAACTCTGGGCAAAAAAGTATGTCCAACAACACAGTACATCAGACAAAACGTGGCAGTCGAATTCTCCAGGATTACGAGCCGTTATAGCACAGCGGTTGCTTGATTCCTTGCGATCGGTAACGATTCAAGCTTGGACAAAAACCGAAGCCTTACTCTGCCAACAAATCAAACGCCAAGGGATTAATTATCGCTTAATTGATCCTTGGCAAATTACGAAAGACACCTACTCAGTCTATGAGAAAGTCTTGCTGGCTTATGCCGATCAAGTCAACCCCGAACGTTTATGTTTATTTTTATCATCAGATTTAGGTCACATTCGACACAATTATACAGCCATTGATCCCAGAGTGATTGCGTTTGTTAGTATGCAGTTTCACTATAGTGGTCAGTTGCTACTGAAATCACTGTCACCTCAAGAACAAGCTACAGTGAGTATTTATTTCCAGGTGATTGATGATTGTCTGTATATGCCCTTACAACGACTATACAAAACTGCCGCCAACTATGATCATCAATCATTAGCGCTGGTTTCTCTAAGGAAAATATTACCGGATCAAGCATTGATTGCTCAACAAATTGCCACCCGAATTAGCGATTTACATCCGAACTATCACTGTCATAGTGGTAGCTTAGTGGATTCTACGGTAAAATCTTCTAGTATTCGAGATGTGGAAATGTTCCAGATTTACCTGTGGCTTTGTGTTCTGGAAAAAAGTATTGCGCCCATCCAACAGGAATTGTTTCCCTTGTGTGTCATGCTCTACCCTACTTTAAACGTAGGGTGGGAATTAGTTCGGCAAATGATTCATCTGTTAGGATTGGAATTTGGTAAACGTCTTTCTCAGCAGCAAATTTCGCTTGTTTTACCCTATTTCCAAGTATTGTGGGAAATGTTTTCTCCTGAGGTATTTCCTGAAGCTTTGCCCGTTGCCGTGTTGGAAAATTCGGCGTAGTTGGCATTTTATTTAAATGCCTCTGCGTACCTGGAGTGCCAACTTCTACCTTATCGCAAAAGGCAGAAGACAGAAGAGTTCTTATTGCTATAGCGCTTCGCGCTGGTATATTTACACGAAGCGAGATGTATACCTTATCAGGAGGGTTTTAGAACACTTGTACTGTAAATACACGAGAGCGAACTGCTATACATGGTGTCAGATCATTACCGATATCCGATGTCGGGCGACCCGATAAAATTAATCGGTGGGTGGTTTTAGCGGTGTGCGGCGGGTCGCCCCTACAATATTTAGGGCTTGCTGAATTAAGAAGGGCAAAGGACGAATGACAAAGGACAAATGACCTCCTACATTATATTCAATGGATCAACATCAATCGTCAAACTCACATCCGGCGGACAAATCCGCTGCAACGCCGCCACATCCGGTAATCCTACCGCTACATCTGGCGGAAACTTGAGCAAAATCTGCCACCGATAACGACGGGCGATTCGCATAATCCCCGCAGGCGCCGGTCCTAATATCTCATACCCGGAACCCGCTTGACTCAACCAATCCGCTAACGTCTCCGCCGCCTTCTCAACGTCCATCTCCTCCAACCCACTCAATCGCAATAAAATCAGATGTCCATAAGGAGGATAATTCAACGATTCCCGTTGTGCTAATTCCGCCTCGGTAAACACCTCATACCCATGAGTTTTCACCGCTTGAATCACCGGATGTTGAGGTGAATAAGTTTGGACAATCACCTGACCCGGTTCATCCCCCCGACCCGCCCGACCTGCGACTTGAGTTAAGCTTTGAAATGCTCGTTCTGCTGCCCGATAATCAGATAAGTGTAGTAGTCCATCAGCAGATACAACCCCGACTAAGGTGACTCCCGCTAAGTCTAACCCCTTAGTTAACATTTGCGTCCCCACTAATAAGTCCGCTTCCCGATTAGCAAAACGAGTTAACAGGGTTCGATGCTCCCCCTTTTTACGGGTGGTATCACTATCAAAGCGAATTACCCGTAAATCAGGAAACGCCTTAGCCAACTCCTGTTCCACCCGTTGTGTGCCACTACCAAAAAACTTGAGGTAAGGTGAACCACATTCGGGACAATTATTAGGATGGGCGGTTGTGTAGTTGCAATAGTGACAACGTAAGAGTTGATTTGCCCCCTCATAAGCATAGTGATAGGACAAGGAAACATCACAGTCCGGACATTCAATCACATAGCCGCAACTGCGACAGGAGACAAAGGTACTATGTCCACGACGGGGAATAAATAAAATCCCCTGTCGCTGCTTTTTTTGCAACTGCTGTAACTCATCTTGGAGAGAACGGCTAAAAATAGAACGATTCCCCTGCTTTAACTCCTGTCTCATATCCACGATTTCCACAGGAGGTAAGGGGCGGGATTGGATGCGTTCGGGTAATGAAAGGTAATAGGTTTTATATGGTGCGTCTGTGTTGAAATTGGCTTGTTGACCATTGACAGTAACCCAGGTTTCCAAAGAAGGAGTGGCTGAACCCAAAACCAGAGGACAATTTGCCAATTCCGCTCGCCACTGGGCTACAGTACGAGCATGATAGGTGGGAGGAAGACTGTCTTGCTTGAAACTGGAGTCGTGTTCTTCATCTAATATAATTAGACCCAATTTGGGTAACGGCACAAAAACAGCCGATCGCGTCCCAATGACGACCTGGGGGTCTCCACTTAGGACTTGTCGCCAGGTATCATAACGTTCCCCATGGGATAACCCACTGTGATACACATTCACCTTTTTACCAAAGCGGGCGCGAAATCGGTCGGTGAGTTGCGGGGTTAGCCCAATCTCTGGAACTAACACCAGCGCTGATTTTCCCGCCCTTAACAACGGCGCGATCGCTTGCAGATAAACTTCGGTTTTCCCCGATCCAGTTACCCCATGTAATAGGACTTGATTATACCCATCCAAACTCTGAATTTTTTTTAATGCATGAGTTTGCGTATCTGTCAACACCTTGGGGCGATCATCTGCCACATTCGGCTGATCCAAGGTTCTGAGAATTTCCCGCAACTCAACCACCACATACCCTTTTTCTGCCAGCTTGTTAACAATAGAAGACGTAGCATGACAGACTTGCAACAACTCATTCAGCCACATATCCCCACCCCGACGCCGCAGTACGTCTAGCACTTCCCGTTGTCGTTCGGTGACATCAGGTTCAAAGCGATCCGCGACTAGAGTGACAGCTTTCTTCAGCTTCGGGCGAGACGGTTGGGGCGGTTTCAAATAACTTTCCACCCAGCCACGTTTAAGTAAATCTTTTACCCCGCGACGCGCCCCTTTCACCTGGCGTTGTAGATAGGCTACGCTGTAATCTCCGTCCGGTTGGGCGTCTAGGAGTGCTAAAATCCGACGCGCCGTTTGACCGACAAACGTATCTGCACCATCAGGAATCGCCTCTCGATGCAGACGAACTCGCCGTTGCGATCGCATCAACAATCCCGGCGGTAACGCCCCCCGAACCACAGATATCAGGGGTGTGCAATAATACTGCGCCACTCGTTCCAATACTCGCCAATAGGAGTTCTCAAAAAACCCCGTACAGATGACATCCTCTACCTCCCGGATTTTCGCCAATGGCACATCAGCAGGGGGAGAAGCCAGTAACCGAATTGCGATCGCACCCACCTGCCGGTTATTCAATGGCACTGTTAAAATATCCCCCGGTTTAACGGACAAATCCGCCGGGATGCGATACGTCAACAGTCCCTCGAGTCCCGGACAATCCACCAGCGTCTCCACCCAGCGACTCTGATCACCACCGGATTGATAGGTTGCTTTCGGTTCTGCCACAATTAAACTTGTCGGGGAATCAGACACAGCGATAACCTCTAAATTCTGCTCACAGCAACTGGGGGAACATTGATATCAGTAACCTCAGTTAGCGGTTCTCATGTACAGACGTGCCATGGCGCGTCTTTTTAAGTCCTCTGACTCATTAACTTCAAAGATAAACGCTAACCTCAATAATTAGTAAAACTTATCTCTTGCTCGGAACTCCTATCCTCGTGTGGATGGGGCAAATCCAGAAATCCTCCCTAAACGCGACACCATTAGAACTTGGCGGTTTCATCGGTAATCACCAGCCAAATTTTAGAGAACGTATATTGTAGATCCAGTTTTGCCAAAATCTCAGCCAATTCATAATCTGCTCCTTCTCTTGACAAAATGTCCCCTTTGTCAGTCGTGCCGTTGAGGGACGAAAAGATTTCCGCAAACGTCTTAGCCTTCCTTTGATTAAGAATTAATCCTCTCTTTTTTATGCCGTAACCAATTTTTTGATTGCATTAAATGCATAATATTGATTGGTAAACCTTATGCCTGGGCTATAATGCGGATGTTACTCGCCCAGTTCTAATTGAGATTTATTTTGGATAAATCAATACATTTTCCCAGAATTAAAGCCAAACAGATCCTATCAATAGCCACACTTATAGAAAATTTGCTTTTTTAGACATTAACCCCAACCCAACCACGCATTTCATTAATTAGAGACAATCATGCGGAGGCAATTTATCCATGGTGGAAAAATTCATAAAGCACCAGAAAAAAATTCAATCCATTCGTGCCATTCAATAATACATGTTCTCAGATTAAAGTCGTTAAGCAGTATGGCGAATTACCTTTAGTGGAGTGTCACGGAGGGCAAATTAATCAGGTATTTATGAACCTTTTGAGTAATGCGATTGATGTTCTGCACAATCAGATAACTCCTGGAATTATTACAATTTACACAGAAATGACATCAAATCAATCCGTAATGATACGGCTTATTGACAATGGTTCAGGTATGCCAGCGGACGTTAAAGCAAGAATATTTGAACCCTTTTTCACCACTAAACCTATCGGGAGAGGCACAGGATTAGGGTTGGCTATTAGCGAAAAAATTATTGTTCAGAATCATGGGGGAACTATCGAGTGCATTTCTGAACTGGGAAAAGGAACAGAGTTTAATATTGAACTTCCCGTTGTTCCAACTAATAAAGGTTGTCAAGTATCTCGCACTGAACCGTATAAAACTAGAATCCTGAGTTCAATTGAGTCCACAACGTAGATTTTCTTATGCATCATTCAATTAGGTTTTCTATTAATATAAGCTAAGGAAATTAGAAGTTTTTAGCTGTGTGGGTAATCGGATCGAATTCAAATCGTTTATCATAATCTGTTTTTCCATAAAGATTAAATGTAATCGTCGGTTCCTCTCCCATTACTTCTACATGGTGAATCCCATCAGGCATAAAGCTGATAATATCGCCAGGAACCAGAACCTGTTCACCTACCTTTTCGATGCGATCGCGAGATTCTGAATCCCTCGTCCGGCGCCAAAATGTATTTTTTTCTTCACCACTGATTAACGCCACCACTCCCCAAGCCGCATGATTATGAATCGGAGAGACTCGTCCGGGTAACCAAACCACAGTCTGCACGGTTAAGGGAAACTCTGGTTCATCATACAGCATCAAAACAGACCAGCCTGTATCGGGATTCGGTTCGCGATATTCACCCTGTAGCCAGTAGGAACTTGTCAGTAAACGGCGGACTAAGGGGCGAATTTGTTCTAGGCGTTGGCGATCATCTTTCATGGATTCGAGAATATCTTCTACATCGGTGAGAAAGCGATAAAGTCGATAATATCCTGTAGATGTTTCACTTTCTTGGACATTACAAGCTAGACAGTCTCCATTATCTGTTACTAACCAATCACTACTTTGCATCATTTATTTTACAATTAGAGTATAATCAGCGGCAATTATTTTTTGTTCAGGTTTCACCATACTGTCAATTTTGACAAATCCATTAAGAGAAAACCTGAGTTTTTCCTGAGAAAATGTAGGTTTGTCCTAAACCTCCCTAATCCGACCAGCCACCTTTGACCACAGTCTCAGCAAATCCCAAGCTATTTTTAAGGGTAACTTAAGCTTTGTGAGATTAAGTATTGGCTAAGCCCAGGCAAACTTCCGGGCGATGACGTAGTAATCCTTATATCACAGAAGCCAGAAGAGAATGAAAGTTAACTACATTGCCACACTTACCATTGCCTCTATTCTAGGTCTGGGGCTAGCAACGGGCTGTGGTAACCCCTGTGCCGCTAAACCTGGACCCGAAGGCGGGACGGAAACTCAAGCGAATCCTTGTGCGGGTAAAGAGAACCCTTGTGCGGGTAAGGCTAATCCTTGTGCTGCGAAAGAGAACCCTTGTGCGAGTAAGGCTAATCCTTGTGCCGCGAAAGAAAATCCCTGCGCGGGCAAGACGAATTAATCAGCATTTAGATTGACGACTTCCGTTAGGCTTGCTTTACCATTGAACCACCATCTGTAGGGGGACGACATGTCGTCCCCCTACTCTTTCTAGAATTCCCTGTTGCCTATTCCCTAACATCCATCCTGTGACATTTGAGGTGAAGCATGGGGAATATACCGATACACGCCTGTGGACGCAATACCAACTTGTGAGTGTTCATACACATCTGTTCGTTGTGTATGAATGAGTAGAGATAATTGAGATAAGAATTACATTAAACATTGTTTCTGGTTGTTCAAGAGGACAGCATAACCGCTGTTACTTTAGGCGAATACTAGAATTGATTATCTTCCTCAAAACTCATGAAAACCCTAACAAAGTGGATAGCAATAGGAACACTCGAACTTATCTTCTGTTTTTGGATTTTAGGTAATGCCGCGAATCTAGTTAGTTCTCCCAGTGATCAAAAAGTTTGGTTAGGCGTCAGTTATTACGTCGTCGGATTACTTGTTGTACCGGGAGTTTCTGTCAGTCATGTCGCCGCAAGACTTCATAATGCTCAAGTTCGACACAAGCAGATAAAAGAAGCTTTCCCAGATTGTGATATTTCCTTGGTTGAACTTTTGGATGTCAACTGAAGAAATTAGCAATTTTATCTCTTCATCAGTTGCACGATATGTAGAGACACATAGAATGGCATGATTTAACTATTGTCTTGTAACCTCCCAAAGATTGTGCTGAATAGGATTGGCACTTCAGATACGTTTACTCACTCTTAAAGACCATGAAAAATCTACATCGTCGTTCCTTTAACCTTACTGGAATAACGGCTGCTTTAGCAATTATTGCATCGGGTTGTGGTGCGGTTCCTGGAAGCAGTGTTAAGCGGATACCTGCTGGCTATGTCGGACTAAAAGTCGAGCTTTATGGTGAAAATCGTGGCGTCCAAAATGCAACGATTAGTACAGGAAAGGTTTGGTATAATGGCTACACTGAAGAAATCGTCGTTTTTCCAGACCACGTTCAGTATTATATCTTAACGGCTTCAACGGAAGAAGGCTCTCCAGTTGATGAAAGCATCAGCTTTGGTGTCGGTGGTACAACGGTTAATGCGGATGTCTCCCTGTCGTATTTTTTCAACACCCAGAAAATTAAAGACTTTTACGGGAAGTATCTGAAAGATCCGGAACAGTTTAAAGCCACTTTAGTTCGCAGCGAAACCCGTAATTGTTTTAACCAGTCAGCTACTGGCTTGAAACCTGAAGAAATTGTGGGAAACAAGCAGGCACAATTACTCAAAGATGTCCAAACTTGCTTGAACAATAAATTTGGTGCTGTTGGCGTTACGTTTGATTCTGTGGGTTTTGTCAGTAAGCCTCGATTTGACGAGTCCATTGAAGCCCAAATAACCGCTCGTTTCCAAGCTGAACAGCAAGCCGTAGCCGCCAAAGCACAGCTTGAAGTTGCAGAAGCGGAATCTAAGCGGAAAATTGCTGAAGCGAGGGGAGAAGCTGAAGCGTCTCGGATTAAAGCTTCAACCGTTTCCCCTTTAACGATTCGTTTGCGAGAGTTAGAATTACAAGAGGAAATGATTAAGAAATGGGATGGAATTTTACCCACGTATTTAGGTGGAACGGCACCATTTCCTTCCTTCGATCCGAATGCGGGTCATTCGCTACCGTCGGCGAGTACAGCGAAGAAGTGATTGGTCATTTGTCCTTTGTCCTTTCTGTAAAACTGAAACTGTAGGTGGGCAATGCCCACCCTACATTTAGAGCCTGTCTTCTTTAAGACGTCGCGACTCTTTTTTAAAAAGTAAAGGTGGTTCTTACCGTGCCAATAACCACATCGCTGTTATCTGAATTTTGGTTAGGAGAGGTTAACCAAATGATACCCGGTGTAATCGAGAGATTATCGCTCACTTGATATTTGTAGAACCCTTCGATGTGATAAGCAAAGTCTCGATTAAAGTCGTTAGTTCCTCCGGGAACGTCTAATC
This sequence comes from Coleofasciculus sp., assembly GCF_046539235.1. Classification (GTDB taxonomy): domain Bacteria; phylum Cyanobacteriota; class Cyanobacteriia; order Cyanobacteriales; family Coleofasciculaceae; genus Coleofasciculus. Next base: position 27,902 of record NZ_JBKHHI010000009.1, on the reverse strand, counting down.
CTCTCAGTGTCGGTTCTGCACCCGCAACAACGGCGGCAAAGCTTCCCTCTTTCCCTAAGTCGGGGAAAACTAAACCTAAGGCAAAATTCCAAATATCAGCATCGCCTAATCCAATTAAACGGGCATCAGTTTTACCAACCCAGCCATTAACCAAAAAGCTAGGACTAAATCTGAGGGAGGCTTCTATTCCGTAAGAGTTGCTGACAACTGGAGTGCTGAGTGTATCGGCTGACAAATTGGTTACATTTGCTAATTGAGCCGGATTGAGATTAGCAAAGGCTGTACCTGTTCCGCCTAACAGAAAGCGTCTGGCATCATCTCCATCATTAAAACTGCCATCGTCATAAGCATGGACGTAGGTTAATCCAATTTTAAACCGACTGCCATAAACGATTTGGGCAATTCCGGAATAATTCCCGTTGAACAAGCCATTATCCTCTCCAGGATTACTGGCGGTGTTGGAAATGTAGCCCAAATCTACTCTAATATTATCACTGGGTTTCAGCGCGATCGCAGCCCCGGCGCCAAAGGGTCCAATTCGGTAGATGGGATTCCGTTCAGCGAAGCGAGAAATAGCATTAGAACCCCCGGCTAAACCTTCTAAGAAGGGGTTAACGGTATCCACGTAGTAGTGGTGTAAGCCATTGTTTGCCACTATTTGCACTGTGGCTTTGTCTCCCAGGGGAAAGCGATAGCGCAAGATGTCGATAATCACATTATTGCCGTTATCCCCATCGTAGGTAAAGCGCCCTTCTTGACTAAACCCTGATCCATCATCAAAAGTTACACCACCTCTTGCTAGTAATGGGGTTGCATTACCCGCCTGGAGACGAGTTTGCAGCATATCTTTGCCTGTAAAGCTAGTCAGGAAGTTGAGGCGAACGCGATCATGAAAAACGGTATTTACATCATCACCAACTTCATCCCCAAACGCATCAGCCAAACCAAAGATAACTTCCCCTGATAGTTTTGTGGTTGTGGAAAATTGATTGTCTTCTAAAAACGCCACTCGACCTTCTAAATTATCAACCCGCGCTCCTAAGGTGGCAAGTTCTGCTTCAAATTCTTCAATTAAACGTCGTAGAGTGGGCAATTCTTCAATGTTATCGGGAACGTTGCCAATTAAACGCTCAATTTGCTGTAAACAAGCATTTAATCCGGCGGCAAATTCATAGCGCGTCATCGCCCGATTACCCCGAAATGTGCCATCAGGATATCCAGCAATACAGCCATACCGTTCAACTAGCGATCGCAAGGCTTCATACGCCCAGTCTCCAGGAGAAACATCTCGCAGTTGGGAAACGTTGGTTATTTGTTCCATTCCCTGATTTTCCCTAGCGTCCAATCCTAGGAAGGGTACAGGGGTTTCCGGTGTCGCTGATGGGTTTAATGTATCATCCGTCTCCAGCGCCGCATCTGGAACCGGAATATTTAGATTCAGGGGCGTTTGGGCAATTGAACTTGGCTGTTGGGTATTATGATCCGTGATACTTTGGGTTGATGGGGTTGGTTCACCTGCGATCGCGGCGGTAGACAGCCAAATTGTTATCCCTAAAATTGTCGGAACATTAAGTAAGGCAATCCTAGAAACTTTAGCTTGATTCACGTTCGTCTCTCACACCAAATAGAGTTTTTTGGGAGATTCGTCAACAGGAAAACTGTCCCTGGAATTGCTTCTTCCAGAGGTTTTATCCTGTCTTGGTTAATCTCAGGTTAACCTTATCGGCGCTATCCGCTTTTTTTGTATTGATTGATGCAAAGTATCATGTTTCTATGCAAAAATCGAATTAAATACATCCGTTTAATGCAAATCAAGCTCCATCAGTGCAGGTTGAGAGGTTTAAAAAATCCTATAACCAATAAAGCTATAGGAGTTATTTTGCTAAATTATCAGCAAGTTAGGAGATAATTGCTTTATTCTTCTTGCTCAAGTTCCTTCAACTCCTCTCTATACTTTTCTACTGCTGACTGCAATAGCATCTGAGCCATCGGAATACCTATTTTTTCAGAGATAATTTTCAGCTTCCTGTGAAGGTCATTTGGTATCGTCACCTTGAGTTGCTTGTTTTTCTGGCGGTCAATAGGCATGGGAAAATAGGACTTAGACACCCCATAAGAATACCCTGAGTAGGCTATATCCTGCTCAGAGTCTTGATTTTATGGACTTGGTGAGGGTTACTAAGTGTACCTAATGACAAAAAAAAGACCAACCTCTCAGCATTCAAGGCAAAGACTCAGGGTGACACAGGCAATATCTAGAATAGCACCAAGTAAGGGCAACCAAGTCCTTTTTTTGCCGGGTAGTGATGAGTCGTTACGGTTAAGTAATAGATAATCGATGGCTGAAAATCTTTTAGGATAGGACTTTCAGTCATTTAACTCAAACCCAATAGTCAAATCGATAAAATACTGTAACTACGGCTATGAACACCTAAGCTCTAATCAGAGTCGATTCATAGTCAAAGTCAATAGTCAATTCATAAAAATTCGGTAGAACAACCCCACCGTAACCAAGGCTATTCCCCCGAAAAGCTTACTCTATAAGGTTTCTAACAAATGGCTCAGGTCGGATTTGAACCAACGACCTTGGGCTTATGAGTCCCCTGCTCTAACCACTGAGCTACTGAGCCGTTTTTTTTCACAGCCTCCCTAATTTAGCATAAAGCTTACGTGAACACAAGCATTTTTGCCAACATCTATCCAAGATGAATGCCACTGACTGGTATGCTGGTGGGCACTGTCCACCCTACGGTATATCCAGGGTTTCGCCGATCCCGAAAGACTTGGTTCGTAGTCAGGGCTAAAGCCCTAGATTAGGTTGCCTACAATCTATTGTCCACCATTTGAACTGTGTCCAGCCAGAAGAGGCATTGCAGGCAACGCCTCTACACACTTGTGTGGCTGGGAGAATCAACTACCGATTCTTGGGTAGAAAAGCCATTGGATTAACGGCTCCGCGTCCAGGTGGATGAACCTCAAAGTGCAAGTGGGGACCAGTACTGTAACCCGTACTACCCATTTCCGCAATTTGTTGCCCTTGGTCAACCTCTTGACCGCGACGCACCAAAATTCGATTGTTGTGGGCATAGAGGGTCAAGCTGCCATCGGGATGTTTGATTTCCACCAATTTGCCGTAGCCACCGGAATTCCAACCCGCGGTGACGACAACACCAGAAGCAGCTGCCACAATAGGTGTACCGATCGGAGCTGCAATATCAATCCCCTTGTGCATGCGTCCCCAACGCATCCCGTAGCCAGAGGTTAAAACCCCCTTGCTGGGCCAAATATAGCCATTAAATGGGGCAGGGCTGTCCGGCAAGTACATATCCGCAGGGGACAGAGGAGGCAATTGAGGTGCAACCGTTGTCCCAACCGGGGTTTGCAGCATCGGGTTATAACTTGCTGGTGGGGCTGGGGCGGCGGCTACAACCTGCTCCTTCGGTTCAGATGGGGTGGCCGCAGGTGGCGGTACGGCGATGGGAACTGAAGTGGCTTGAGTTTCCTGTTCATACCGCGGCGGATTGAATTCCGGATTGACCCTAACGGGTGTTGATTGCTCAGCTACACTCGGCGCAACTGGCGCAGATGGAACCACCACTTCCCTCGGTGAACTGGTCTGACCCGTGGTTTGCTGACGGCGATATTCTGCCCGCATTCTCAGAATATCCGCCCTCAAACGTTCAACGTAGGGGTTGTCCCCGGCATTAGCGGGCTGATTCCGTTTCGCCTCTAACGCGATCGGGGTATTGGTTGGGGCATTTTCACCAACAGAGGATTGAGCAAGAACAGTTGATGAAGCGGTTAGCGGTTGAGATGTTGGTACTGTTGGGGTAATCGGTGAGGCGGGTGTTGCTGTGGTGGGAACAATGACTCTGGGTGCTTCAACGTCCGGTTGTACTGAGCGAGTAACTGAATTGTTTGATTGCTCCTTAATACCCGGTAAAAACGTTACTCTTTGCTCGGATGACTCAGCCGATGGCGGCGTGGGAATGGTGAGTTGTTGATTGACCCGAATCAGATTGGGATTATTTAAGCCGTTCGCTTGAATTAATTCAGAACGGGATAAACCATAGCGACGTGCGATCGCGTCTACCGTATCTCCTGCTTTTACCTCGTAAGTATTCGTCGCCTCTCTATTGGCTACCACCGTTTCCATCACCACGGGCTGCGGTGTTGGGGGTTGAGCCGTGATTTCTGGCGTCGTGATGGGTTCCAGCTTTGAATTGGGAAAGGTGATCGGTTTTTGGTCTTCCGATACCTCTTGTGAGGTCAAATGGTCTGGACTTGGGGTAGGAACCGGAATCATCACGGATGACTGTGATGGCTTCGGTGTATTTTCCTCAATCGCCAGAGATGCGGCTGTGTCTGGAGTGGGAACTGGAACCACCACGGAGGACTCTGATGAGCTAGCCGCTTTGGACTTGGAACCTGAGGCGGCTTCGGAGTCTGGAGTGGGAACCGGAATCACCACGGGTGACTGGTATGAATTGACCCCTAGGGAGTCCACCGTCGGTGAGGCGGCAATTTCTGGTGTTGGAACGGGAATAACGACGGGAGATTGAGATTGATTGACCGCCGTTGAGTCTACTGTCGGTGATGCCGCAATTTCCGGAGTGGGAACTGGGATACCAATAGGACTGTTAGGATTCGTCGCGGCTGACCCTGGGGTAGTGGGTTTCTGTTCTGCCCCTGGGAGACGGGTTGCTGACGCGGATGGCGTCGCTGCTGTTGCTGTTTGGTTGATGGACTCCTCAGACCTCAACTCCGCCAGACTGTTATTTAAGCGGTTCCGTTTGTGTTTTAAATGATCAACAGCAACATCTTGTCTCGCCTTGAGCAGGTCATCGACCTGACCCGGAACGGTTACCGATTCACCCGTTTTAAGCTGACCGGATGCGGATATCTCGGTAGAGTTCCGTAACTGATTTGGCTCGACTCCGTAAGATTTGGATACGGATTCGACCGTTTCCCCCGGTTTAGCCTCGTGAACGATACCGTTCACAGTCGGGATTTTTAGCTGCTGTCCAACTGCAAGATTGGCGTTGGGTTGGACAGCATTCGACGCCGCGATCGCTTCTGGAGCTACTTTATAGGTTTGCGAAACCTCCCATAGCGTTTGCCCTTGCTGTACATTGTGTTGTACGACCGGTGTTGATTGGGCTGGCGATTGGGCTGGGGTTGGAGCTGGTGTAGCTTGCGGCGGTTTCGAGAGAGTGGCAACGTCTGGTTCGCTTTCTGTTGGCACAGACGCAGGCGTTGACACGCCAACAGGCAAAGTTGTCAGCGTTGGCTCAGAGGCAATGGGTTCCAAGGCTAAGGCTTCATCACCTTGTTGGGGTAACAACAAGCTGGAAGCTCCCATGGAAATTGCCAATCCAATCATGGCAGCAGAAGTCCTAGCTCTGCGGTTGCCTTCGGTCGGAATGGTTGCGCCGACTGGCGGCTTCTCCCCAGAAAGCTTTAACAAAGCCTCAAAGGAGTGGGCGGAGTTGGCTGCACACGAAGGAACCTGTTTAACCTTCTGCGTAAATGTCCGTTTCAAAAACGACCTCCTAGTGTGTGACGAGCACTTAACAGTTCCTAAATGGTTTTCCCAGTCAATGAGGGATCTCACCCTAAAATGTGATTTAGATCACGGACAGTGAACATACTTAGGCAAGAGTACCCTGCTTTTTTGATTTAGACAAGCTAATCTGACTGGATAAATTTCTAGTTGTTGACGATCACCGCTCGATTCACCCTTTATGAAGCCATAACTCGCTGTCTCTGGACGAATATATTTTCATACTTGATAAACGAGACACGGTTGATAGTCGGGCGGTTTTTGCCAAGGGTTGTGCATAGAACATACAGACTTGACAGGCTTTTCTCCGGAAGAGGGCTAGAGTTTCAAACCGAACTCTAAAATCGGTTTGTTGGTTTCTCAGCCTTCCAGACTATCCGGTGATCCCAGGATTTAGCAACTGTATAGAGCTCAAGCTCATAGTCTAGCAACCGATAGTTTAGCAGTTAACGATTACAGACGGCACTTTACGTGAATTTTTGGTAAAGAACAACCGTACAGTCTACCCAAGCTTTCCTGGGTTAGGAACACTGTTGTCGGTGACTTCCCCTCTGCTAAAATCGCGCTTACTCTTGCGGAGATAGGGTTTGAGGCTCCTGAGTTAACCGACTTGGGATGATTAAAATCTATCAATCCGCCTCGATTGGGCAGGACTCTTCTGTATATAAATTTCTTATCAAAGGAGTGGCTTTTCCGTATTCTAGATAGCTGAATTCAGCGTCATTAATTTTTTAGCAGAGATAAATCAAGAACATGCCATCTGCACAAAGGGGGAACTTGTTAAATTTTAATTAATTTTAATTAAACCTTGCTCCGATTAAATAAAGTTATATATACGGCAGTATACATAAATGTAGTATCTTGTTGTACGTTTAAATGCTTCAGGTCAAGCCAAATCTCAGGAATTAGCGGCTGCTGAAGGTGGAAGTTTCTTCGTTTTAAATACTTGAACGTTATCAGGGAATGGTCTTCCTAGATCAGGTATCCCAATTGACGCCGTGCTTCAAACAAACCCAAAGCCGCGCTGACGGAAAGATTTAAACTGCGAACACTCCTGTTTGTCATGGGAATAACCACAGTTGCGCCACAACGGTTTAAAACGGATGGGGATAGCCCTTGAGTTTCGCTGCCAAATAACAGCCAGTCATTGGGTTGAAATTGGAATTGAACATAACTGTATTGCCCAGAAGTGCTGAAACCAATCCATCGCCCTCCCAGCTTTTGGGAAACCTGATTAAATGCCTCCAAGGTTTCATGGTAGTGAAACTTGACATAGGGCCAATAGTCAAGTCCGGCTCGCTTGAGGTAGCGATCGCTAATTTCAAATCCTAAGGGTCCAACTAGGTGTAACTCCGTGTCGGTAGCGGCACAGGTACGGGCGACATTGCCTGTATTGGGCGGAATTTGGGGGCAAACTAAGACAAGCCTAAGCATAAAACCTCAAACCTCTTTTCAATCCTACCCTAAACATTCAGGCAGACTGAATGAATTGGATTAGACCCATTGGAAATTGTGATAGTATATGTTTTTTTAATATCAGCTTTTGGGGAGAACCTGATTAGATATTTTAATTTTTCGCCCGAACAGTCTTGACAAATCATCCCTCCTGGTTATTAAGCCACCAAAGCCTGACACAACTTATCTTCAAGTTCGTTTTCTTGTTCCGTCATGTCTTGAATGGCTCTGTTGAGAATTTGCTGCGTGTCAAAGCCGACAGATTGCAGTTGTAACCACTGTCCGGCTGTATTCCCTTGGCGGAGAATCTTTTTCAGGGGCGAGAGGAAGCAACTGAAGCCTTTAGCTTTGGCAATAGGTAAAACCTCCTGATACAGTTCATCAATCCATTCCCGTGCCGAAATCGTTCTGCCATCCTGCCAATGGGTGAGTTGGGCATCTAAGCTAGAATGGGCAGCCGCCATTTCGTTAGCTTCAGTTAGGGCGACCAAGTCAGCAGCGCGAGTTGATACGTGATTCCCGTAGAGAGGGTCAAGACTCGGATCATTTAAAAGCTGGGTTAAACGGGCTTCCAGTAAGGCAGTTACCGCCAGCAGGGCAATCGGATCAACCATTAAATCACAAATTCTCAATTCCAGACGATTTAAATCATAGGGGCGTCGATTACCATTGGGACGAACCGATGACCAAAGATGGCGCACGTTACACATGGTTCCGGCTTCGAGTTGGGCTTCTGTCCACTCAATAAAATGAGCATGGCTTTCAAATAGGGGAACCTGAGACGGCGTTTGGGGAAAAATCGCCCAGCGCGTGGAGTGATATCCTGTAGCTTGTCCGTCGAGAAAGGGAGATGATGCACTTAACGCCAGGTATAAGGGGGCTTCTACCCGTACCAAACGGCAGGCTTGCATCAGCAGTTCTGGGTCAGAAATGCCCACATTGATATGAACACTGGCGGTGACCACATTACTGCCATAGGTTTGCTCAATGTAGTCATGATAAGGGTTTTGCGGGTCGGAGCGGTAGAAGCGATCGCTCCCCCCTAGAGAAAGGGTACTGCCGGGAATCAGGGTGTAGTTTCCCAAGGTTTTCAGATAAGCGCGGAGTTGCTGGCGCGGACGGACCAAAGCGCATAAGAGGCGATCATAGCAGCATAAAGGAGCGGTGGTATATTCGACATTGCGGGTATCGGGTTCCCGCATGAAGCCATCCAAGGATGCCACAATCCGATCAGAAAGACCGACTATTTCCCCTTGGGGAGTGCCAGTATACATTTCAATTTCAAAGCCTTTCGATAGCAGCACAGTATCTCCTCGAGCTGGGTAGAGCAACCTCTTAACTCTTCAAGTGTATCAGTAGGTAGGGGCACGGCAATGCCGTGCCCCTACAGGTAACGCCAGAACCTCCAATTTGCGTCCTATCGATGTCAAAGCTTCCATTCCCTGTTCTGTTCACACCCGATGATGATAAACATCATTAACCGTATTTAAGGTGGGCAATGCCCACCCTACGTCTACGTCTGATGACGATAAACATCATTAGCTGCACGATGGAGGAGAGAGTGACGGTAGATTAATGCCTTCATGTCATTTCCATAGCCGCCTCCAATCACCGTAGCGACAGGGTAGCCTGCGGCGATACAGGTGCTGAGTACCTGCATTTCACGGCGGTAAATTCCCGTATCGGTTAAGGCTAGCTTACCAAAGCGATCGCAGGCGTGGGTATCTACTCCAGCATCATAGAGAACTAAGTCAGGCTGGAAGTCAGAAAGGATATCGGGGAGATAGTGGGCTAAGGTTTGTAGGTAAGCATCATCATCCATACCCACCGGGAGGGGAATGTCAAGATCACTTTTTTGTTTAGTGGCGGGGAAATTGACCTGACAGTGCATGGAGAAGGTAAACACAGTGGGGTCATTTTGGAAAATAAACGCCGTACCATCTCCTTGATGAACATCGAGGTCAAGAATTAGGATTTTTTGGACTAATCCCAGAGTCTGGAGGACACGAGTCGCGATCGCGAGATCATTAAAGATACAAAAGCCTGATCCGTAGCTGGGAAACGCATGATGAGTTCCTCCCGCCGTATTACAAGCAATACCATGACTCAGGGCAAGTTGAGCCGTCAGGATTGTCCCGCCAACCGCCGTACAGGTTCGCGTCACCAAGCCGGGACTCCAGGGTAATCCAATCCGGCGCTGGGCTTTCGGGTCAAGTGTACCGTTACAGTAGGCGTGGATGTAGTCAGGGGTGTGGATCAGTTGAATCCATTCCCTGGGTGGGGGGTTGGGAGTGTGGATTTGTTCAGGAGTGACAATAGTATCGGCGAGGAGGAGTTCACAGAGTTTGCCGAATTTGGACATGGGAAAGCGATGTCCCGGTGGAAGGGGGGTAACGTAGTCGGGATGATAGACGATTGGCAGGTTCATGACGGTAGTCAATAGTCAGTCATGAACTATTGTCATTGTTAAGCGTTATATTTTTATCGCGCCACCTATTTTTTCTTTTCAATCATTAAAAAATAGACAGTTTTCCTATCAGCTTCATCAATATCATTTCTCCATCCTCCTCTTGGAGTTCCAACTACGTCGTCAAAAACCCAAGGCACGTTATCTGGCTTTTTGGCAAGACTGATTGCTCTCCCATGTTCGCTCTTACTTGTTTGTCCTATCCATTGTCGCCTGATGGCTATGTGTAACCTTTCCTTGTAACAATTGAAATACTCATCAAAAGAATAAATTTTGATAGTATCTCGACTGATCTGAGTTGCTGGCGCTTCTAAAATTAATTCGGCTGGGTGTTGTGACATCCCTAAATTAGGACTCCCTAACATCATCAAAAATTTTAAAAGTGTTTTGAAATCATTTTCTGAGAAAAAATTATGCCAAGGGCGATCTCTGCTTGAAAGGAGTCCTTGATGGAATCGGTGAATTTCTTGATCAAGCTGAGTTAAGATTGTCTGAGGAGCAGCTAATCCTAACCGTGAATAGACTTGAATCAGATTAGCTCTCTGTAAGCGATTAAATGAAAATGAACTCCCGGCTTGTTTGAGAGAAACCCCTTTACTATTCAGATAAATATCTGCTTTTTTCCTCGAATCTGTTGTTGATAGAGTCGATATATCACTTAGAGATTCTGCTAGACGATAACCATGATAGTTTTTGTCAGGAATTCCTATTTTTTGAAGTATACCAATGTGTTTGAGATTTATATGTCCTATATTTGAGAAGAGAAACTCGCATATAGCTTTTTCATTTACTGCCACACTAATGTCTCCATAAAACTTTTAGTAGCAATCTATTCTTAGTAGAATGTCGCTAACATTAAGAGCCTGGAAATAAATTTCCGGCTCAAAGCTCAAGTAAGCTAAAGCTTACTGGGCAAGCGTTTGAACCAGTTTTAACTGGTTTAAGCTCTTAGCCCGTAGACAAGGAGCAGCTTCTCTTCGAGTACTTTAGTTCAGGGCTTGAATTCAGGGCTTAATGAGCGTGCCATTCGTCTATACTAACTGCTTACTCCTTCAGAAGGAAGAGGCTTAGGGTAATGTAAACCTGACTGGTGTTACTTACTGAGAATTTTCATAGTTCGCGATCGCGTGTAACATTTTCTCCCTACTGCCATAGTACGATTGGATGGTTTCAGCGATTTCCATGGCACGATCAGACTTCCCCGCAGCCGCAAGATAGTCAGAATCTCTTCAGCAAAGTAACGGACTTGATGTTCGGGAAAACGTTTACCTTGATCAAGCAACTGTTGCAAAGACTGACCAGGAATATATTCTTGTGCTAAGGCAAACCAACGTAATCCAGTACCATCTTCCTCGTCCACTGAAAAATAGTCGAGATAGCGAGGAATCCGGGGATGATTGATATTTTTGAGAACTTGAGCTTCCCGTTCAAATAATTTGAGATGCTCCCACTGCATCTGGGGACTAAAGGGTAGTAATTTAACAATGACTAATTGTTGTTTATATTCGGAGAATAAATCAAATGATAGCCAGGTTTTACGACTTGATCTGTCGCTAATTTTTTCTCGGAGTTGATAGCGTTTATTTAAAATATATTTTGTTTTTTTCATATTTTTACCTCCTGCTTTAATCAAATAATGTTTAATTCATTTGACTTGTTTTTTAAATGATTCTGCTATTATTTTGCAGGTTAGCACTGATGTCACAATAAAAAAAGGAATCATTAAAAACATGAGAATTCCTTCTCCGGCTCGACAATCTTGCATACAAAATCCTATCATTGTACTAAAAAACATCATAAATGGAATCACGAGCGACGCGGCAATACCTAGTACAATGTATATTTTAATTATCCATGATCAGAATATTTTTAAAGATGGTTTAACCAAAACTTTATTTCGATCAATGCGACGATGATTTTTATATAAATAGTATCGATTAAGATTATTGAGCGTGGAGATAGCTTGAGACGCACAATTAAATCGCCGCTCCAAACTTGGATCAGTGAGGGATTCCAGCCAATTTACAAAACTAGGACTTAAACTGACCCTATCGCGAAAATGAATACGTAAATTTTGCTGAGGTAAATCAGCGGGTGCTGTCCCCGTTAATAAATGAATTAATGTAGCGCCCAAGGCATATAAATCTGAGGCGGGAACTGCTTTACCCCAAAATTGTGGGGGCATAACCTGCTGTACCGACAACCGTAAACGTGACTCCTTCAACCACGGTGGGGTCAGCGACGGCACCAAAATCAACTAAATAGACAGATGCACCTTGAGCCATATCGACATTCTCTTGAAAAATTAAATTACTGGGTTTAATATCGCGATGCAGTACAGGTGGATTCAACCCATGTAAATAGCTCAAAATCTCTAAAACTTGAATCGCAATGGAACGTACCTGAGCGAGTGTGAAATGCTTCCCCTGATTAAGTAATTGCTGAAGCGATTGACCGGGAATATAATCCTGTACTAAACAAAACCAGCACAACCCTTGACCCATCTGTTCATCTAAGGAAAAATAATCCCGATGTTTCGGGATACGGGGATGATTCAGCGCTTTGAGAACCTGCGCTTCGCGTTCAAATAGTTTAAACTCGTCCCACTCCATCTATCATTTGGGATTAACTCCTGCATCTGGTCTAAATTCAGATGTTCCACCTGAATTTGTCCCGCTAATACGGGATCATAACGACGTAATTGTTTCCAAACTTGTTGTTTTTGTGCCTCTAATCTCTGAATTTCTGCTTGATTTGCTGCTAATTCATCCCCATCCGGCAATCGACGACTTCCCGTTAATGCTGGCGTCGCTTCTGTTTGAAAACTAAACCGTAGGGCATTAATCAGCTGTTGCAATTCCTCATAGTCGATTAACAATTCTTGGACTTCTGGAGTAATTTCTCCCCCTGGGTTAAGCACATCACTCGCCATCAATTCAACTAATCGTTGACAACGGAAACGTTCGGTATATTCTAAAGCTTTGCCAATTTCACCGATATTCAGATAAGCTTTCACTATCCTATCATAGATATAAATAGACTCCGCCATAATTTCTTGGCGGCGTTCTTCATCCATGACCCAGTTTCGGCTTTTTTCGATAGCTTGAATAGCTATTTTGTCGCCTTTAATAACAAGCTGCCAATTGCGATTATCCCAGGCGATGCTACCTAAATTTTGGCTAGTGTGGAAGCACTCAATTGGGAATTTATCGGGGCTATAGATAAGCAGAGTATTGTGATAATGTTCGATTGTTTTTGCTATATTTTCTGTCCGATTACCCCGAATTCTATGATAGTAGGCAAAAGCCAGATTGTTTTGAGTCATTGCCCAATTTTTGGGAAAGTATGACTGGGTATGGACAAGTAAAGCCTTCTGAAAATGTGCGATTGCGTTTTCTATATTCTCTGCCCTATCCCCGCGAATTCTATCACAGTAGGCAGTAGCTAGAGTGTGTTGAGTTATTGCCCAATTTTTGGGAAAGTCTGATTGGGTATAGACAAGCAAGGCATTATTACAATAAGTTATAGCACGTTCTATATTCTCTGCCTTATCCCCCCGAATTCTCTTACAGTATGCAGTAGCTATATCCTTTTGAGTCATTGCCCATTTTTGTGGAAAGTCTGACTGGGTACGGACAAGTAAAGCGTTATGAAAATATGCGATTGTTTTTTCTATATTCTCTACCCTATCCCCACGAATTCTATCACGGTAGGCAAAAGCCAGATTGTGTTGAGTCATTGCCCAATCTTGGGGAAAGTCTGACTGGGTATAGACAAGTAAGGCATTATGATAATGTGTAATTGCTTCTTCTATATTTTCTGCATTATCCCCCCTAATCCTATTATTGTAGGCAAGAGCTAGATTATTTTGAGTCATTGCCCAATCTTGGGGAAAGTCTGACTGGGTATAGACAAGTAAGGCGTTATGATAATGTGCGATCGCGGTTTCTAGATTCTCTGCCCTATCCCCACGTATTCTATTACTATAGGCAAGAGCCAGATTGTTTTGAGTACCTGCCCATTCTTGGGGAAAGTCGGACTGAGTATAAACAAGTAAGGCATTATGATAATGGGCGATTGCGTCTTCTATATTCTCAGCCTTATTCCCCCGTATTCTATCAGAGTATGTAATAGCTAGATTATTTTGAGTCATTGCCCATTGTTGGGGAAAGTCGGACTGGGTACGGACAAGTAAAGCGTTCTGATAATGTGCGATCGCGGCTTCTAAATTCTCTGCCCTATCCCCGCGTATTCTATCACTGTAGGCAGCCGCCAGATTGTTTTGGATACCTGCCCAATCTTGGGGAAATTTTGCCTGAGTATAGATAAGTAAAGCGTTATGATAATGTGCGATCGCTACTTCTATATTTTCTGCCTTATCCCCACGAATTCTCTCACAATAGGCAGCCGCTAGATTGTTTTGAAGGGCTGCCCAAGCTTGGGAAAAATCTGACTGAGTATAGACAAGTAAGGCGTTATGAAGATGTGCGATCACCCGTTCTATATTCTCTGCCCTATTCCCGCGAATTCTCTCATAGTAGGCGATAGCCAGATGGTGTTGAGTAATTGCCCATTGTTGGGGAAAGTCTGACTGGGTAATAAGAGTAGTCACTGCTTGATACCCAGCCATGGCGATTTCTTTATTACTGGCGATATTACCAAAGGGAAACCGTATAACTAAATTACTGAAATAGAAAATATTTTTAGCAATAGGCTCGGCTAATTCTGGATCAATTTCAGCTAATCCTTCCCTTGCCCATACCGTTAAAGTATAGGCTAATTTTTCATTTATTTTATCTAGGTTTATCAGCAGCAAAATATATATCAATATTCGGTTTTAACCAGGGAAACTCTAACCAGCGATTCACCACAATCCCCAGAAACTCTTCTTTTCCCGGAGTATCAAACTTAATTTTATCTTGTTCACACATTGCCCCAAGCTGAGGCATAAGAATTGTTTCTCCAACGTAAAATCTACTATTTCCACCTATCTCCAATTATTTCTATCTATTTATATATTTCAATCTATTTGTAGATGATTATCGTTAATTTACCACCAACCCAAGCAATAAAATTACTTTTTATTCCTATCTACTAGCAGTTTTCAATCTATTTGTTCAATCGCCACACTAGACCTCATAACCCCAGATTTAACGAGGTCAAGCCATGAAATCCCCAACATCCAAAACCTGGAAAAAGAAACTCTGGCTATTAGCTGAATTCCTAATTCCTAATCTCATCGGCTGGTTATTCAAATCCAACCTCGAACCTGGAGTCAGTCTTTGCTTCCTACTGTGGAATTGGCTAATGGATGAGGAGACGCAATCCGATGAACGCCAACGCCGCCAATCCTGGCTCATGTTCTTAATTCTTGCTGGTATGGTGTTAGGGATATCGTTCAGCCAACCCTCACCCCCGGTTGATTGTCAGACACCTGTCACCTTCGAGTCTCCTCAATCAACCCTATAGACAGATACCAGGGAACCTCTCTACACTAATCCTTACCCGTAAGACCAATGACAAATGACAAAGGACAGCGATACAATCATTTATCTCGACTGTCGCTGACCCATTTAAGACGAATGTCACTGACTTAAGGCTGGTGGGCAATGCCCACCCTACGATAGATAAAGGGTTTTGGCGCTCCCCAAATGCTTATTTCAGTGCTATTCCATTTAAGACAAAGGACATCACTTGCTTCTCGCGATAACGAATGACAAATGACAAATGACAAATGACAATTCTCGCCGTTAACGTTACTCCCACCTACTGACTCATCCCCTTTTCTGCTTATGCAACTGTACACATCCCGGCGTCGAACCAAGATTGTAGCCACGATTGGTCCTGCTACCAGTCATCCAGAGGTACTCAGAGATCTGATTAAAGCAGGTGCCACGACGTTGCGGCTAAACTTTTCCCATGGCACTCATGATGACCATCAGCGTAGTATTCGCCTGATTCGCCAAACCGCCTTTGAACTGAATCAACCTGTAGGTATCCTGCAAGACTTACAGGGACCAAAAATCCGCTTAGGCAAATTTGAGAACGGTTCGATTACACTAGAACGAGGCGATCGCTTCACCTTAACCAGTGAACCCCTAATCGGCACTCAGGAGATCAGTTCTGTCACCTATCAACCCCTTGCTGATGAAGTCCCCAATGGTGCCACGATTCTCCTCGACGATGGCAGAGTGGAGATGCGGGTAGAAGAGATTAATCGCGAGAAAGGAACCTTACATTGTCGGGTCGTTGTCGGTGGTAAACTTTCCAATAGCAAAGGTGTCAACTTTCCAGGGGTCTACCTCTCCATTCGCGCCCTCACCGATAAAGACCGTCGGGATTTGATGTTTGGCTTAGACCAAGGGGTTGATTGGGTCGCCCTTAGCTTTGTGCGTAATCCCCAAGATGTGCTGGAGATCAAAGAACTGATTACCAGCGCCGGGAAAGATGTCCCCGTTATTGTCAAAATTGAAAAGCACGAAGCCATTGAACAAATGGACGCTATCCTCTCCCTCGCCGATGGGGTAATGGTGGCGAGGGGTGACTTAGGGGTAGAATTACCGGCTGAGGATGTGCCTATCTTACAAAAGCGGCTGATTACCACCGCCAATCGTCTGGGAATTCCGGTGATTACCGCCACCCAGATGCTGGATAGCATGGTCAACTCTCCGCGTGCTACCCGTGCAGAGATTTCTGATGTGGCAAATGCCATTTTAGACGGGACTGACGCCGTAATGCTGTCCAATGAAACCGCCGTGGGTAACTATCCCGTAGAAGCGGTATCCACGATGGCAAAAATTGCCACCCGTATCGAACAAGAGGAAATTGTGCGGAACATCGAAGATACGCGCCGCTCAATTCCCAATGCGATATCCCAGGCGGTGGGTCAAATTGCTGAACAGTTACAAGCCTGTGCAATTATGACCCTAACTAAAACGGGATCTACGGCTCGAAATGTCTCCAAGTTTCGCCCCTCGACTCCAATTCTGGCGGTGACACCCCATGTGGATGTAGCCCGACAATTGCAACTGGTTTGGGGAATTCGACCGCTATTGGTGTTGGATTTACCGTCAACGGGTCAGACATTCCAAGCCGCGATTAATGTCGCCCAGGAAAAACAGCTTGTCGCCGAGGGCGATTTGGTGGTGATGACGGCGGGGACATTGCAAGGGGTTCCGGGTTCCACGGATTTAATTAAAGTGGAAGTAGTCACGGCTGTCCTGGGTCAAGGGATTGGCATTGGCAAAGGGTCAGTGAGTGGTTTAGCGCGGGTGGCGTATAGTGCGACAGAGGTGAACAACTTTAGTCCCGGTGAAATCCTGGTGGTTCCGTCAACCAGTGCCGATTTTGTCGATACCATGCGTAAAGCCTCCGGAGTGGTGACGGAGGAAGATAGTTTAACCAGTCACGCCGCGGTGATTGGGATGCGTTTGGGAGTTCCGGTGATTGTTGGGGTGAAAAATGCCACCCAGCGGATTCGGGATGGTGCGATTATCACCCTGGATACGCAGCGCGGTTTAGTCTATTCCGGGGCGATGGCGGCGAGTCCAGCTAGCAGTGGGGCGGTCATGGTGTGATAATTAGGGCTGGCTGCATTAATGTAGAAGGTATAGTTGGTAATGGTTTTAAGGATTTTTTCACCGGGCAAAGTGCAAGGACTCATCCAGATATTTGGAGAGCGATCGCGTCCCTGACGGGGTGTTCTCATTATTAGATCCGTTTTCCCCGATACTAATGCACCATTTTAGCTGGGTCACGCCATAACGATTACTTAGCGCCATTCTCAACAATAGCTTTTTCAGGGAAATAGGGCGCATGTCGGTGCGCCCATAGGAGTGTTTGGCTAAGATTAGCTGATGTTAACTTTGACCACTTTGGTTTTTTCGGCTTCTGCTTTGGGTAGAGTTAGCATCAAGATGCCATTTTTGTAATCGGCTTCCACTTTATCGTTCTGAATTCGAGTCGGTAAAGGAATTACTCGTTGGAATTTGCCATAGCGGAATTCACTGCGCGTGACACCTTTTTGGTCAGTCTTGGTTTCAGCTTGGCGTTGACCACTAATGGAGACGGCTTCTGCGGTAACTTGCACGTCCAGATTTTTGGCGTCTATGCCTGGAACTTCGAGTTTGAGGTAAACCGCATCCCCATTTTCGTGCATTTCGGCGGGGGGAACAAAGTTTCCTGCCCATTCAGAACGGCTTGTCGGTGTGAGGCTGTCAAACAGACGGTTCATTTCATTTTGTAAGGAATCAATTTCCCGGAACGGTTCCCAACGAATCAGTGCCATAATGTATAACCCTCTAAAAACGAAGTGAGTATTTCATGGGTTTTGTAGAACCACCTCTTTCCATGTTTTTAGAATACAAAAACTCAAGAGGTAGAGAGATTCGGTTCAATACCCTATTGGAGTAGTATTCACCGCACCTGTTCGGGGTGTGTTTCCTCAGTTTTGGGGTCAAGGCAAATAACGGTTAGTATCAAGGACACAATAGTTGGGCAAAGTGCCAGGTTTTGGTACCTAGATCCTGAAAATCCTGGTATCTGGATCAGCAAAAATGTACTGCGGCTTCCCCATCTCCCAGACTCCTCATGCTACGTCTCAATGTAGAGACTCCTCATGCTACGTCTCTACTCCCCCATCTCCCCCTCACCTCACCACTTATTCAGCCAACCCTATTTAACACCAAAAATAGACGCTAGTTGGGGTAATATCCGCGTACTTTCTTCCAGAAAGTCATGGGCGTTGGGTAATTCGGCAATCATCCCGCGTAAAATTCTCATGGCGGTTTGGGCTTGTTCCTGTTTCTGTTGCGCTTGGGGATTCTTACCCGCTTCGGCGAGTATCTTCACCTGTTCTAAGGCTTGGGCTTTGTCTTGGGGAGATAAGTTATCCTCCGCCTCAATAATTCGCTGTAATCGTCTCAGGAGTTCTTTGGTTCCCGGAAGCTGAGTCTGGGCGACTGTGGGGAGTTGGTTAATCGCGTTGGTGGCGTCAGTGGCGATCGCATCCAGATTGGCTTCATTTTCCGGAGTTGTCTGATTGTGTGTTTGGGAATTCTCCACCATTATTCTCTCTTTAAATCGAATTTAAGTTTAGGTTACCGAAGGCGTGATTCTGGCACATCTCCCTATGGTTCCATCACCTCCACCCACGAATTCAGTCCTTTTCACGGGAAAAAGCTGTCGATACTCAAACCTGCGTTGATTTATTCCTTGACAAAGTTGTTAACCTCTGGGTTAATCTGAATGTCTGCCCGCTCTTCCAAAATAAAAACTGTACCGAGTAAAGCTATGGCAATCATCAATACAAATCCGGAAATTACTAAACCATTGGCAACCGTCCAGAGGGGATGTTTCCGCCGCTCTTGCTGAAGGCGATCTCGACCACGTTTTTCCCTCCCCATCAATAGCACCCAGTAAAAGCCTCCTTGGGGAAATGGCATCGATAACCGCAAATCAACAGTATGTTTTTTCGATGAACGATTCCCGAAAGTTTGTTTGAGTATTTCCAGTTGAGCTTGATTAAAGGTAGTAGCAGTTTTCCGTGGAATTCGAGCGAAAAATTGTTCAATGAATGGATCGGGTTTTGACTGCTTCATAAACGGCTAGTTTTTCCTAATGTAGTTTTTATAAAAAATTTATTTACCCAAATAAACCTTAATATTTTAACGCCAAGATTGAATTAAAATAGAGGATTGTGGTCACTGTCCCAACATTGCCCCTCTGACCAGGTTCTATTGTTTTTTTGACACTGTTCTGAGTTAGTAATCCAGGGCAGACTGGCAGGATAAGCCGTAGTGGGAAGACTAAAGGATTTGAACGAAGCAAAGACGACTGAAACTGTGGCATAGCCGGAGGTTAGCAGTAACGAAAAAAAAGCCGTAATCAATACAATATTGGCAGGCGTCCATAGCGGAAATTGATAACGTTCAGTACGCCGCCGTTGAGGAGAACGCGATTCCCGTCCGCCTAGCAAAACGAGATAAAAGCGACATCCAGGAATCGGCAAAGTTAAGCGGATATCAACCGGATGCGTTTGCCAAGGGCGGGGACTAAAGGCATATTTAATCGCCTCTAACTGTTCTGGTGTGAATGTCTGGAGTGTTTCCCCAGGAATTTGGGCAAAAAAGGGGTCTGAAAAAGGGGTCTTACTCATGGTTCGGCTTATAGTTCTCGTGTAGCAATCCAACTCGCGATCGCGAAAAACAAATTCGATAAATCCAAGCACCCAAAAATCGCTGGTGAGTCAGTTCCGGTTAACAAATTTTCAACTAATTGAGCCTTGTCTTCCAGCGGAAGTTGCTCAACCAGTTGCTTCACCTCTGCCAATAAAATAGAATGTTGATGAACCCGCATAAAACATCACCTTGACTCTAAATCAATCCTAGAGATATTTGCCTTATTTTTCCTCAGGGAAATTACACAAAAAAATAGGGCTGATAATTTTCTGATTCCGCAATTCCTCGGACATATAAGAAGGCAGGGGAGCAGGATTGCAGGGGAGCAGAGGTGAAAATCACCAATGACAAAACCTCAGAAAAAATACGGTGAATGAGAATAATCAAGTTCTCAGAGTCCGTAAACCTACGGATGCCAAATCACGTTGACTTGACATTTGATAAAAGGTAAGACCCCAGACTCCTCTATCGTTACACTCCTGACGTTTGCCATGTCATTCCTAAACCTCTCCCTCTCGTCATTACCGTTAGAGGCGGTAATTGATCCTTATCCCTTGAGTGTTGCACCTGATACAACCTTGAGTGAGGTTATCCGTCTGATTGCTCAAGAAGCTGGATGTGATTGCAGCCTCGGTTTATCAGACACGTCTACCAAAAGTTGCCATCCCTTACCCGATTGGCCTTTGATGAAGCAGGCGAGAACCAGTTGTGTTTTAGTCATGCAGGGAATGCAACTGCTGGGTTTGTTGACAGAGCAAGATTTTGTCCGGTTAGCCGCGTTGGATATAAATTTAGACGCACTGACGGCGGCTGATGTGATGACTCGGAAATTAGTCACTCTAAACGCATCAGACTGTCAAGATGTAACAATCATCCTCAACTTGTTCCAGCAACATGGTATTCATCATCTACCCATATTCAATGAGAGTGGTTATCTTTTGGGAATTGTCACCCCCCAGAGAATGCGCCACCTCCTACAAATGACGGATGTAATGGGGTTACATTCTGTGGCTGAAGTGATGACAACTCAGGTAATTTGTGCGCCTCCTACAGCACCAGTGCAAAAGTTAGCTCAGTTGATGGCAACTCATGGTGTTGGTTACGTGGTGATTGTTCGATATAGGGAACAGGGAACAGGGGAGACGGTTACAGATTTAGACTTTTCCTCTGTTTTATCGTTTCGTCAATCCCCTATTCCCATGGGAATTGTTACAGCCGACGATATTGTTCAGTTTCAAACATTACCATTAGATTTTCAACAGCTTGATGCCCAAACGCTAATGAGTTCGGCGTGGTTTAGTATTCGTGCTGATGATTTTTTAGGTACGGCATATCAACGGATGCAACAGTGGCACACTCAGCAATTGATCGTCTTAGGGAATCAGGGAGAATGGCAGGGAATGATTGACCAAGACAGCTTGTTGCGGGCGATAAACCTGAATAGCAAAACCTTCTCGTTTCTCAATCCAATTTTGCCCTCTATTTCTCCAGCTAATGCTGAACTGACTCCTCAAACTGATACCCAGTCGCAGTTAACACTCAGTCAGGGCGGGTTTTGTACAAACGATACCATCAATAGCGAAAAGAAAGTTTCATTACCCGCCCCTACAAACCAGGTTCCCTATCAGGGTGGCGAAGGGTCAACAATCAACACTCAACACTCAGCAAAAGAACATCTACTTTACAGGATATCGTCGCGAATTCGTCAATCTCTGCACCTTGAAGACATTCTCAAAACCACCCTGCAAGAAGTACGAGAATGGCTTCAAGTTGACCGGGTACTAATTTATCGATTTCACTCTGACTGGAGTGGTACTGTGATGGTGGAATCGGTGGGTGCTGAATGGCAGTCCCTGTCTGGCGTGGTTGTTCATGATCCCTGCTTTGAAAAAACAAGTGTTGAGTCTTACAAAAACGGTCGTTTCCAAGCCACAGCCGATATTTATACCGCTGGACTCACCCCTTGTCATGTTGAACTTTTAGCCAGCTTACAAGTTCGCGCCAACTTAGTGGTTCCTATCATTAAAGACGATGAATTATGGGGACTGCTGACGGCTCAACAGTGTCATGCACCTAGACAGTGGCAAACGTCAGAAATTGAGTTACTGCAACAGTTAGCTGTACAGGTAGGAATTGGGATTCAACAATCTAGTCTATTTGAGCAGGTGCAAACGGAACTCATCCAACGTAAAAGAGTGGAATTAGAACTGCAACAGGTGAAACAAGAACTAGAACGCCGGGTTGAAGAACGCACGACTCAATTGCAGCAAAGTAACCAAAAATTACAGCATGAAATTGCCGAACGTCAACAGGTAGAAACCCAATTGCGACAAAAGTTAGCAGCGATTGAAGCCACCACAGAAGGAATTGCGATTCTTAATGCTAAGGGGGAGTATACTTATCTAAACCCCGCCCATGTTCAACTGTTTGGATATGATACCTCGGAAGCGTTGCTGGGGAAGTCTTGGCGACACCTGTATCCTCCAGAGGAAATCACGCGATTTGAGCGCGATATTTTTACCATTTTGCAGCAACAGGGGTATTGGCGCGGTGAAGCGGTGGCGCTACGTCAAAATGGGAGTACGTTTGCTGAGGAAGTCTCCCTAACGTTGACTCCAGAGGGTAATTTTATTTGTATCTGTCGCGATATTACCCAACGTCAGCAAACGGAAGCGGCGCTAAGAGCCAGTGAAGAACGATTCCGCTCAACTTTTGAACAGGTGACGGTAGGAATTACTCATACCGGATGGGACGATCGCTTTTTGCGGGTTAATCAAACCTTTTGCGATATCGTGGGATATACGCTGGATGAATTGTTGACGAAAACCTTTGTGGATATTACCCACCCCGATGACGTTGATGGAGATAAACATTACGTTAACCAGTTGTTAGCGGGTGAGATTAAGACATTCTCCATGGAGAAGCGCTACATTCGCAAAGACGGCTCAATCGTTTGGGTGAATCTCACGGGTTCATTGGTGCGAAAGTCTACAGGGGAATTGGACTATTTTGTCGGTGTGATCGAAGATATTAGCGATCGCAAGGACACAGAAGCAGCGCTACAGGAGAGTGAGCAACGGTTTCGCCAGCTTGCTGAGAACATTCATGAAGTGTTTTGGATTACAGATGTGGCAAAGTCTCAGATGATATATGTTAGTCCAGCCTATCAACAGATCTGGGGTCGTAGTTGTGAAAGTATTTATGACAATCCTTTATCCTTTGTCGAAACGATTCATCCAGAGGATCGAGAACGGGTGATAGCGGCGTTTGCGAAACAGGCTAGGGGGGAGTATCACGAAGACTATCGGATTATCCAGCCGGGAGGTGAACAGCGTTGGATTCGCGATCGCGCGTTTCCGGTTTATGATGCGTCTGGACAAGTTTATCGGATTGTGGGAATTGCCGAAGATATCACCGAGTATAAGCAAGCCGAACAGGAGATTCGCCAAGCCTTAGCACGGGAACAGGAACTCAATGAACTCAAATCCCGCTTTATTTCGATGACCTCCCATGAGTTTCGCACCCCTTTAACCACAATTCTCAGTTCTACCGAATTACTTAAATATTATTCCTCGAAGTTTACAGAAGAGAAAAAACAGATTCATTTTGAGCGAATTCAATCGAATGTGCATCATATCACTCAGATGCTGAATGATATCCTCTTGTTGGGTAAAGCCGAAGCCGGGAAATTAGACTTTAAACCCGCTCCGATGGATGTGCGGCAATTTTGTCAACAGTTGGTTGAGGAGTTTCAACAGGGAATTGGTCGCCAACATTCGTTATGCTTTACCCATCAGGGTCAGTTGGCTCCAGTTTCCCTTGATCAAAAACTACTGCGCCATATCCTCGGCAATTTATTATCAAACGCGCTGAAGTATTCCCCGATTGAACGTCCGGTTTGTCTGGAACTCATTTGTCGCCGTAAAGAATTAATTTTTCGCATAAAAGACAAAGGAATAGGTATTTCTCAAGCCGACCAACAACGCCTCTTTGAATCATTCCATCGCGGCACAAATGTGGGAAATATTTCCGGGACAGGCTTGGGACTATCCATTGTCAAAAAAGCAGTTGATATGCATGGAGGTACAATCAGCGTTGAGAGCCAAGTCGGTGTGGGTACAACGTTTACTGTAGTTCTGGGTATTTGATCATTGATTGTTGAAGTCGGATTTTTGATAAAAGTAGAAAATTTTAAAAGGTGAGATGAATGAGTACAATTTTAATTATTGAAGACGAAGAAGGTATTCGAGAGAACATTTATGAACTGTTATCAGCAGAAGATTTTGAAGTAATTTTGGCAGAAAATGGTAAAACTGGTATCCAATTGGCACAACAGCAACGACCCGATTTAATTATATGTGACATTATGATGCCAGAAGTGGATGGATATGGAGTGTTAACACAGCTACGCCAAAATCTCTCCACTGAAGCCATTCCGTTTATTTTTCTTACCGCTAAATCCGCCAAAGCGGATCTGCGTCAGGGGATGGAATCCGGCGCAGATGATTATTTAAGTAAACCGTTTACGAGAGAGGCGTTGCTAAGAGCGATCGCGGCGCGATTTGAGAAACAGGGTGTTCTGGAACGACAATCCCAAAAGAAGTTGGATGAGTTACGCGGTCAAATCTGCCACTCTCTTCCCCATGAATTGTATACACCCCTAAATGGAATTATCGCGTCATCTAGCTTTTTTATTAATGAATACGATGATATTGACCGAGATGAAGCTCTGGAAATTGTACAAGATATTCACACATCAAGTCAACGTTTATATCGGCTGACTAAGAACTTCTTACTCTATGCTGAACTGGAATTAATGGCAAATGATCCAGCAAGGCTGCAAGCACTACAAAGTCGTGAGGTCAAAACGGACAGTCAACCCCTAATTTTTGAGGTCGTTCATCAGAAAGCCAAACAAGTCGATCGAGAAGCAGATTTAGAGTTAAACCTGCAAGGAACCAAGATTTATATGTCGGAAGCAAATCTGCGGAAATTGATCGAAGAACTGGTTGATAATGCGTTTAAATTTTCCCCACCAGGAACAGCCGTCAGCATCTGCGATCGCGTCGAGCAAAATCGGGTCATTCTCACCATTACTGATCAGGGACGGGGGATGACATCGGAGCAAATCGCCAATCTGGGAGCCTACATGCAGTTTGAGCGCAAACTCTATGAACAACAAGGCTCAGGATTAGGGTTAGCGATCGCCCAGCGTTTAGCTCAATTACATGGGGGAGAATTAACCATTGAAAGTATTCCGGGTAAGGGAACAACCATCTGTGTAAGTTTAGTTGGAGAATGAGGATTTACCGTCCTAGAGACAATGCCTGAACCCATTACTATTCCCTGTTCCCTAATCTCAACCGTTAATTTTAATGAAAATCCGACGACTTATGGTAATATTCAGCGAAAGAAAAAACGACAATGAATGAAAAAACACTCCTCCAACTTATCAAAACTCACGAATCAAGCCATTGCTATTTTGTCAGTCATTGGCTTCAGCGGGTTTCCCCTGTCGGCAATAGCTGAAACCTTCCGACTGAGGGAAGCAACGGTATCGGATGTTAACCAAGCGTTTGATAGTGGACACTTGACGTCTGAGCAATTGGTGCAACTCTATCTAAACCGCATCCAAGCTTATGAGGATAAAAATGCTGGGATTAATGCGCTAATTTCTATCAATTCCAATGCATTGGCTGAGGCAAAAGAACTTGATCGAGAACGGCAAGAGAAAGGCAAGCGTAGCCCGTTGCACGGAATCCCGATTATCCTCAAAGATAACTATAATACAGCCGATATGCCAACTACAGCAGGCTCGGTTTTGCTCAAAGGCTCTGTGCCACCAGACGATGCGTTTACAGTCCAGAAGCTACGGCAAGCGGGGGCGATTATTCTCGCCAAAGCCAACATGAGCGAGTTCGCTTCATCGGATGGCTGGCTTGGGTATAGCTCTTTAGGCGGGTTAACCTTAAATCCCTATAACTTAAGTCGCAATCCTTCCGGCTCAAGTGGTGGTAGTGCGGCTGCGATCGCGGCTAACTTCGCGATGTTGGCAACGGGAACGGATACATCCGGCTCGATTCGCGGTCCGGCAGCAGTTACTGGTATTGTGGGTATCAAGCCGACTCAAGGGCTAGTCAGTCGGGATGGCATTATCCCTCTTACCCTTTCCTTCGATACCGCCGGACCCATGGCGCGAACGGTGAGAGATGCTGCGATCGCGCTTGGCATTATGGCAGGCGTTGATGCCAATGATTACCGTACTTTAGAAAGCCAAGGCAAGTCACACCAGGATTACACCCCATTTCTCAAGGCAGAGGCTTTGAACGGCGCTCGAATTGGGGTGGCTATTGATTTCCAAGGGGGAAACCCAGAAGTAGACGCCTTAACCAAGGCGGCGGTTGCTAAGCTGAGGGAACTCGGTGCAACGGTGGAAGTTGTAGACTTTTCACCCAAGCTAGAAAATCTTTGGTCTTTAATGGAGAAGGTGACGGCGGCGGAATTTGAACCGCAGATCGAAAACTATCTTAAGACTCTTAACCCTTCGTTTCCCGACAACTTAGAGAGCATGATTTCTTTGAGCTTGTCTAATCAGATTGCTAATTCAATGCAGGCATTAAATCCTGGTCGCATTCACAGCTTTAAGGAATCGCTAGAACACCGAGAATTAGCTGATATTGAATACCTCAGTATCATCCATTTTGAGTTTCCCCAAGTCCGTCAAGAGATTCTGGGCATTATGCAAGCTCAAAAGCTTAATGCGATCGTTTTCCCGACGATGCTTTGTCCGGCTAGTCCTTTATACACGATACAAAATGATCCAACTTACCAGTGCAACGTAGACGATCCCTATACACCAGGGTATTTAGCTAACGTCTCTGGCTTTCCAGGAATTTCTGTACCGATGGGCTTTACTGAGCAGGGATTACCTCTAGGATTGACCTTTTTTGGCGCTCCTTATACTGAGCAAGAATTGCTGGGATTTGCTTACGCTTATGAACAAGCAACCCAGTTTCGACGCCCTCCAGCAAACACACCTTCCTTGTCCGATGAGTCAAGAAATTATAGCTATCGCCAGTAGTGTTAGGACATTCGTAATGGCTCAAACGACTACGTAGCAGTAAAAAACTTTTGGTGGGGGGAAGAGGCGGGAGGCAGGAGGGAAGAGTAGTGCGAGCGTCTCGCTCGCTGAGCCTCTCTCGCTATTAGGCAGGTTTTTCACCGATAAAGGCTTTAAACCTTTGCCCTCTGCCTTCTTGTCTTAACTTAAATAACTTTGAATCGTACTATCTAAAATAGCCTCAACATCCGTTAGCGGACTGGTCAAATAATCCGATGAAATTTGCACACGGGCATAACGTTCATCTATATCAAAGGCTTCTTGTAGAAAACCACCAAAACCCCGCGCCCGTTTATCGATTTCTAAGAAAACATCTAATAAATCATCTGACTGGAGTGAAAACACAACTTCCAATTCATCTAACTGTCCCTGATATTGACCAATCGGTCGAAATTCAAACTCTTGGACAAAGGGAACATTTCCACTGAAATAAGGATTATACTCACAATCAACTTTGTGAAGTTGAAACCCTAGATTTTGACAAGCTTCCAGCACCAATTGCATTAAAGGATGGGGACGCACCTCTATATAATCAGTGTCTTTAGGATCAATTGCCATAGAAATATCCAACCCAGTTCGCACATAAACGGGTTGATATCCCAGGGTCAGTGGAGTTTCATAAGGAAGTGGGAAAGAAAAGGGGATAACTTTGGTTTCTTGGGGTTGTAAGTCAAAGCGCTCACTCAGACAATACTTGACCAATTCGCAGGTTTCTGTCGTTGTTGTATCCTCATATTCCCGTTTGTATTCCGTCTCAACGTAGAGGTAAATATCATCAATCTCTTGGTCAGACTCTCCACCTGTAATATGAACATCTCCCGTGAGCATTTCACCCGGAACCAAAGACGCTACTGATAGGCGAGTATCAACGGTGGCGGCACCAATTCCTACTCTGGATAGAAGTTTTTTAAACATGATTCTGATATGGTTTTTATAATGATAATACTCTATTATATCACTTTCGTTTAGGTAAGCTGTCATGCATTTAAATTGGGTATTAGTAGCGAGCAAGATGCAAAGCCTGCGGCATGGCTTCGCTAAACGCACACCAACGATTTCGCCATGATTGATATTAAGTCTCTCTTTTGATTTTTCACAACCTATTTAGGATTGCTATAT
>NZ_JBKHHI010000008.1:0-48545 GCF_046539235.1 Coleofasciculus sp. | reverse complement strand
CCATCTTACCAGTTTATTTCCACCAGCCCAATTAGTATAATGTTTCTTGGCTTGATCCAACTCAATTTAGTCTGTTAATGTTAATCCTCGACTCATGACTCTACCGCCAGAACTGATTACCCTGGCAAGCTATATGGCTGGTCAATTTGACAACCAACAACAGGCGTTGGCTGAACCAGTCTGGTATGTTCACTTACACCTCTGGCAAAGACCCATTCCCTTATTTAGCGAAGATAGCCTCACCCTCTTTGCCGAACAAGCACCGATTACTAACCTCGATCGCCCCTACCGTCAACGGATTCTGCGGCTGTATCAAAGTGACCAATCCTCCACGGGGTTACAGGTACAGTATTATCAGATCAAAAACCCAGACGCCGTTCGCGGTGCAGGTTGCCACCCCGAATTGTTGCAGCAGCTTACCCGCGAAGATATTATAGGTTTACCCGATTGCCGTCTGAACGTGCAGATGCAGCAAATTGGTTTCAATAATTATGAATTTACCACCACTTCAGCCAGCGATCGCCCTTGTCGCTTTAGTTATCAGGGCAATAATTACCAAGTCTCTCTCGGCTTTGAAGTAACAGCCGATGAATTTCGCAGCTACGATAAAGGCATTGACCCTAGTACCGGAAAAACCACCTGGGGAGCCTTACTCGGTCCATTTCGATTTACCAAACGCCAAGACTTCGCTGGGAAACTGCTAATTTAATCGGTTGAGTTGCTGATTGGGTGGGGACTGTTCTCCTGTACAGGTTGTTTGGGAGTGAGTGAACGACCTACACTTTGGTATGAATTCCTTGCGTCAGGTTGCCATACTCCGAGGTACACCTTCCAAAGCTTCCTGCTCCGTTTCAAAAATTTCAAACACGGAGTCCATCATCGTCACTTCAAACACCAGTTTGGCTTCGGGATGGACATTACAGATGCGAAAGCTACCTTTGACCTTATCCGCATCGCGCATACCCGCGACTAGAGAGGTTAAACCCGAACTGTCAATAAAGTTAACCTGACTGAGATTAACCACCACATGGCGGCTGAGTTTGGAAATGCATTCTTGTAATTTCAGGCGAAATTGCCAAGCTGTGGTAATGTCCAGGCGTCCAATTGGTGCCAAAACAATAACTGTTGTACCATCTTTCGTCGTGTGTGTTTTTTGATCAATATGAATCATATAAAGACCTCCTTGAGCAGCAGTAGCTCCCCTTGACATCACAAGAGGAGCCATACAGGGTTTGGGTATCAATTCCGTTACTTAGGCGTTGGGTGAATTGTTGTTTCAACAAGTAACTTAATTGGGCAACCTACGCTACTTATCCATTACAGAAGACTTACCCAAAGTTCCCCAAAACTGGATATCCTTGGGAGTACGGGCTTGGTTACCAAGCTCCTACGGTTCCTGCTTCATTCTAGCCGTGATGGCACTTAACCAGTCCACAGGCTTAACATCGGGTTTAACTCACCTAGTGGGCTGACACAGCTAAAATTGTGGAATAGATTTGACGTTTAAACCGGGCGCAAGGATGATGCCCCTACAATTCTAATCCACCAAATAAGGTGTGCCACGCCACTATAAAGATTGCCATGGTGGTTTTTGCGTTAGCAATCTCTTCTGTATTGTACATACTCTCAAGTTAGGTCAGGACAAAGTGGACGCTATTTTTGTGCCAAATTTTGGTAAAGAGTTAAAACGGTGGTCAAGTATTTTCGCCAAACCCTTGTGAGAGTAGCGATCCAGAAAATTTTTACCCACAACTTTAAGCTTGCCAGTGTAGTTTCCTGTTTGGAAAAAACATTGTGGATGAATAGGTGAGGTGAATGGTGATAGGTGTTAGGTTTTTTAGCCGACACCCGACACCCGACACCCTTGCTCAACCGAGCTTTTCGCTCTAAGTTGACACCAATGCACTGCCCACCCGCCAAAAATTTAGTACCATTCGATTTAGGTTGAAGGAGTCCAGTTAGTCCAATCTTGAGGTTTGAGGAAAGTTTCGTACAGTTCAGCCTCTGGTGTATTCGGTTCGGGTTGGTAGCCATATTCCCAACGCACTAAGGGAGGGAGAGACATGAGAATCGATTCGGTACGCCCGTTCGTTTGCAAGCCAAAGATCGTTCCTCGGTCATACACCAAGTTAAACTCGACATACCGACCCCGACGATAAAGCTGGAAATTGCGTTCGCGATCGCTATAGTTCATATCCCGCCGCCGCTCGACAATTGGCACATAAGCTGGCAAAAAGGAATGACCGCACTCCTGCACCCAGGCAAACAGTTGTTCCCAGGTTCGGGGTTCTACCGCCCCCAGTTCCTTGCTATAAATGGCTGCTGCTTTTTCTGGGTGGGGACCTTTATACAATTCCCCGGTTCCGTCTTGATAGTCAAAAAACAGTCCGCCAACGCCTCGTGTTTCTTGACGATGTTTGAGATAGAAATATTCATCACACCAGCGCTTGAATACCGGATAGTACTCGCCGTGATGATTGTCACAAGCGGCTTTTAGGGTTTTATGGAAATGAGCCGCATCTTCGCCAAAGGGGTAGTATGGCGTTAAATCGGCTCCGCCACCAAACCACCAAACGGGTCCTGCCTCAAAGTAACGATAATTTAAGTGAACCGTAGGGATATAGGGACTGCGCGGATGTAGCACCATGGATGTACCCGTGGCATAGAAGCCATGACCTGCGGCTTCTGGACGTTGGGTTAAAATCGAGGGCGGTAGCTGATTTCCCCATACTTCAGAAAAATTAACACCCCCCTGTTCAAAGACAGCGCCATCCCGGATTACCCGAGAACGACCCCCGCCTCCTTCTTCCCGCTGCCAAGAATCTTCCTGGAACTGACCCGCACCATCAAGTTCTGCCAAGGACTCACAAATAGTGTCTTGGATCTGTTGCATGAATTGCTTCACTCTATCCCTAGAGTCAGTGGCAGGTAAGGAACGATTAGGATTGGTGGTCGGTGTATGAGCTGCGGTCATAATTTCAATAGTAAATACAGTATTACCTAAACCTGAAGGCTATGGTTAGGCATTTTAAGGGTTCTAGGCTCTATTTTAAAGGTTTATGGTGTCAACTATGCCAACTAATTGCTAAGTAGTCGGACTTTCATTAAAGTCGGGCGGTGGGGATGAGGGAAAAAGGAAGGGGCAATAGGGAACAGCAAGGATTTGAGGCTGGTTAAGATTTCTTAGGACAGGGGACAGAATTTATGTCCAGGTACTTAGCAATACCGTGTCTTGCCGAATTAAGATAAACAATGCTGAAGCGTCGCGATAGGAGGCGTGCTGTGATCCTAAATTTTTCCTTTAAGCTAATCGCAGGTCAAGAGGGGCTTTGGTGCAAATTTTCCCTCTTTCGGACTTATCGCGCCCTCAGTAATGCTCCAGTGGATGTTCTGTGGCAAAAATTAATCAATTTGGCAGATGTCTCCTGGAATCCTTTGCTCTGTAGTACAAATGCACCGAGAGGCTTAATCCCGAAACCGGGCTTGATTTACCAAGTGGTGACGCGCTTGATTCCGATTCCGGTACGAGTGTTTGTCGAACGGGTATTGCCCGGTGAATTAATTAGCGTCCGGATGCTGGCAATTCCGGGGGTGGAAAATCGAGTGACATATCGGGTGGAGTCAGGCTTGTGCGGGACGTATGTGTCCTTTTCGGTGACGATGCGGGGATGGTTATCCCCCTTACTATGGTGGTTTATTCGCCCCTATGCTGCCCGTGTCGCAGCTGAATTAGCTCAAGCGGCAGAACAGGGAGTGGTTGTTTAGAGGCGGAGATGGGGAGAGATAGGGGAGAGGATGAACCATGAACCATGAACCATGAACCATGAACCACGAACAATGAACAATGAACAATGAACCATGAACCATGAACCATGAACCATGAACAATGAACCATCAAAAATGAATGAGCAATGACCTGTAACCTATTAAGATGAATGAAGATGCTTGTCCCAGCACATTGTCACCCTAGGAACTTGTCCTGATTATGGTTGATACCCATTCAGTTTTAGACGTACTACGCCCCGTGCAAGACCCTGAACTGCAAAAGAGTTTGGTGGAATTGAATATGATCCGCAACGTGAAAATCGACGGCGGGACGGTTAGCTTTACACTGGTGTTAACCACACCAGCCTGTCCGTTGCGAGAGTTTATTGTGGAGGATTGCCAAAAGGCGGTGAAGCAGCTTCCGGATGTGGAAGAGGTTGTGGTTGATGTGACAGCAGAGACACCGCAGCAGCAATCGTTACCCGATCGCCAAGGGATTGATGGCGTGAAAAATCTGGTCGCGATTTCCAGTGGTAAGGGCGGTGTGGGTAAAAGTACCGTGGCAGTAAATGTGGCAGTTGCCCTCGCCCAGACGGGAGCCAAGGTGGGTCTGATTGATGCCGATATTTATGGACCCAATACCGCCGCGATGCTAGGATTAGCCGATGCCAAGGTGATGGTGCAACAGGGTCCTCAGGGAGAGGTACTCGAACCTGCCTTTAACCACGGCATTAAATTGGTGTCTATGGCATTTCTGATTGATCCCGATCAGCCAGTGATTTGGCGCGGACCGATGTTAAATGGTATTATTCGCCAGTTTCTGTACCAGGTGAATTGGGGAGAATTGGATTATCTGATTGTGGATATGCCACCGGGCACCGGAGATGCTCAGTTGACCTTAGCCCAAGCTGTACCTATGGCTGGGGCGATTATTGTCACAACACCACAAAATGTTGCCCTGTTGGACTCCCGGCGCGGTTTGAAGATGTTCCAGCAATTGGGGGTTCCGGTATTGGGCATTGTTGAGAATATGAGTTATTTTATTCCACCGGATCTGCCTGATCGCCAGTATGATCTGTTTGGATCAGGAGGCGGCGAAAAAACTGCTCAGGAATTAGGGATACCCTTACTGGGGTGTATTCCCCTAGAAATTAATCTGCGGCAAGGGGGCGATCGCGGCTTACCCATTGTCGTGGCTGAACCGGAGTCGGCATCAGCTCAAGCACTGATCGCGATCGCCAAGGCGATTGCGGCAAAAGTGTCTGTTGCTGCCCTAAGCCGCCATTGAACTAGCCGAGGATTTGATCAGGGATGATCCAAAATAGTTGGGAAAAATTCCTGAACAGGGTATCTTGAGAGCGCTAATTGCTAGAAACGTCAATCGCATTCCCCAACGATTATGTTCCAAAAGTCATTGTCCCGTACCCAAATGCGCTGGCTTATGTTCCTGAGCCGATGGCAGGAACTAGACTGGCAGCTATTATTTGTTACCATAAGTCTCACCTTCCTCGGTGGGGTAATGATTCGCAGCGCCGAAATGAATGAGGGGCTAACCGATTGGTGGTGGCACTGGCTCATTGGGGGTATTGGTTTAACGCTGTGTCTACTCATCGCGCGATCGCGTTACGAAATCTTACTCCAATGGCATTGGATGGTTTATGCGGTGACTAATATCGCGTTGTTTGCGGTGATGATTATGGGGACGACGGCAAATGGCGCACAACGGTGGCTGAATATCCTAGGCTTTCACGTTCAACCATCGGAATTTGCCAAAATTGGCTTGATTATCACCCTCGCCGCGATTATCCACTGGCAACCTGCTTCAACATTAAATGCGGTATTTCGCGTCTTAGCCATTGCGGCAGTTCCCTGGCTATTTGTATTTTTAGAGCCAAACTTGGGAACCTCATTGGTATTTGGTGCGATTACGATGGGAATGCTCTATTGGGGAAATGCTAATCCCGGATGGCTAATCCTATTCATGTCTCCCATCGTTTCCGCGATCATGTTCAATGTGTTTTTGCCCGCGTGGTTTGTCTGGGTAGGAGCGATGATGCTGATTGGTTGGCGGACTTTACCGTGGTCTTTCTTGGGTGGAATTGGGGCATTGGTTGCCAATGCGATTTCAGGGGGATTAGGAAACTTGTTGTGGGGATTGCTTCAAGATTATCAAAAAAACCGACTGATTCTTTTCCTAAATCCGGATAAAGATCCCTTAGGCGGAGGATATCACTTGATTCAGTCTCGAATTGCCATTGGCGCAGGTCAACTCACGGGAAGAGGACTGTATCACGGGACGCAAACCCAACTCCAATTTATTCCGGAACAGCATACCGACTTTATCTTTTCTGTCATTGGTGAAGAACTCGGGTTTATTGGCTGCTTATGCGTCTTATTTACCTTTTGGCTATTGTGTTTACGGTTAGTGATTATTGCCCAAAATGCTAAAGATAACTTTGGCTCACTATTGGCAATTGGTGTCCTATCGATGATTGTGTTTCAAACCGTGATCAACATCGGCATGAATATTGGTTTAGCCCCGATTACTGGGATTCCACTACCGTTGTTAAGTTATGGGCGATCGGCATTAATAGCAAACTTTTTAGCCATTGGATTAGTGGAATCGGTTGCCAATCACCGACACCGATTGAAGTTTTAGTTATTCGTCATTGGTCATTGGTCATTTGTCCTTTGTAAGGGTAGGACTTTGGCAAATGCTCTATATGTAGGGTGTGTTAGCGTAGCGTAACGCACCTTGACTAATATATAGGGTTTAGCTGCGTAAGGTTTGAGGACAAATTAGCTAAACTATCAGCTAGCACATTATAGTAAGCTGAAGAGATAGAGATTTAGGGGTAAAAATTGATGATTCTTCCTGGCTCAATTGTGCGCGTTATCAACGGCGATGACACTTACTACAAATTTGAAGGGATAGTCCAGCGTATCGGTGATGGAAAAGCAGGTGTGCTGTTTGAAGGCGGCAACTGGGATAAAATTGTCACGTTCAATTTATCGGAACTCGAAGAGGTGAACTCTAAAGGCAAAAAATAAACAGATCCTGTGACCTTTGACCAGTTATAGCGAACCAAAATGATTCGTGAACCAGAATAGATTATTTTAAACAGGGGAAAAAGACGGTTTTTATTACCTCTGTTTCCGGTTTAATTCTCTTGTGTGTTCACGTTTCATTAAATCTATATATAAACAAAAAAATAGCCAATGCAGCAGCAGATTTTGTAAAAAATGACAGATGACAAATGACAAAGGACTAAACTATGCGTCTTCCTTTACCCCAGTTTACAGCTGGAGAACGCCCGGATAATCACATTGCGGAAGTCATAGAAACGGCAACTACAGAATTTCTGGCACAATGCCTAGAGCCAGAAGACTTGAGTTTTCCTGTCATGCCACCTTTTGGCAGTTGGGTCAAATCCGTTGATGAAGAATCGGGAAATCAGGTTATGGCAGTCGTTTATCATGCCACAACTAGCCCGATTGATTCAGTTCACCGGGCTGTCGCGTTGGGATTGTCACTGGCAGAATTGCGAGAGCAACAACCACAGATTTTTGCCATGCTGAAAACGGAGTTTCGGGCGGCGATTGTGGGGTTTATACCGCCTGGGGAGGGAGATAATGGTGACCAACCCCCTAGAGGACGAGCCTATCAATATTTGCCTCCTCGTCCGCCGCAAATTCATCAAGCTGTCTATCAATGTCAACCAGACGAGATTATTTACTTTAGTGAACAGTTAGATTTTTTACGCACCCTTCTCTTAGTCACTGGAGCGCCAGTGGAAGCGTTAACGGCGGCAGCGATCCGAGAAATCTATCAAATTCGTAAGGGCGATCGCGACTGGTTAGTTCAAGCAGGGCGAACCTTAAGTGTTTTACTCAAGGATGATTATGACCGTTTGCGGTATATTTTGAGTCAACTGCATTGGTAAGTAGGTAGGCATCATAAAACCCAGACTCCGCACTTCATAATGTAGCACGATGGGTTACAGAGTTGGCTCCGGGAACACTAAGCATAAATACTCACTTTACTGATGGCTGATACCTTGAGATAATTAGCTAGTTACCTATGACTATTTAACCAAGACATTTAAGATAGAAGTAAATTTTAATCATGCAGACATGACATCATTTGTATAAATTCTGTAAGCGGTGGCTTTGGCAATGGCGCGGCGTTTGGATAGTTACCCCAACGGTTACGGGTTTGATCATTCTCCTGCGGTGGACTGGGATGCTGCAAACTTGGGAATGGACAGCTTATGACCAATATATGCGTTGGCGTCCTTCTGAACCCTTGGATCAGCGAATTGGGATCGTGGGGATTGATGAGGCGGATGTGAAAAAAATTGGGCAACTTTCTCGATCTATTCTTCCCGATCAGATTTATGCCCAAGCTATTGCTAAACTAAAAATCCATAACCCTAAAGCCATTGGACTGGATGTTTATCGGGATTTACCCGTACAACCGGGTCATCAGGAATTAGTCCAAGTCTTTGAAACAACCCCCAATCTGGTGGGGATTGAGAAAGTGGTTGGCGATAAGCGCCAGGATGCTGTTGCCGCCCCCCCAGGGTTGAAAGCTAAAGGGCAAGTGGGCGCTAATGATGTCATCTTTGATGCCGATACTAAAGTCCGACGGGCACTGTTACAAGTTGAAGATGCCAATGGAAATGTGATTCCCAGTTTCGGATTTTATCTAGCACTTCTCTATCTTGATGCTCAAGGAATTAGCCCCAAACCAATACCAGGCGAACCCAATACCTGGCGGTTGGGAAAAAGCACGTTTTCTCGCTTCCAAAAAAATGATGGGGGTTATGTCCGCACGGATGCTGGTGGCTACCAAATCTTATTAAATTATCGAGGGAGCAAGGAACACTTTGAAACGATCTCATTGCATGATCTTCTAGAGGATCGTATCCCTCCCGATTGGGGACGCGATCGCATTATTCTGATCGGCTTTGTCGGAGAGAGTTTCCAAGACTGGATTTTTACGCCCTACAGTAGCAGTTGGTTTGCTTTGCCCGAACGCATGTCTGGGGTAGAATTACATGCCAATATTACCAGTCAAATTCTTAGTGCGGCTTTAGAAGGACGCCCCCTGATTCAAACTTGGTCTCAACGGCAAGAAAGCCTGTGGATTTTTTTCTGGTCTACTGTAGGCGCTATTATAACCTGGCAGGGACGCTATCACAACAAAAGGCGACGGATCTGTGTACAACGATTTTTGGGGCTGATCCTGGCAGGGGGTATCCTGTTGGGTAGTACTTATGGGGCGTTTTTAATCGGGTGGTGGATTCCTGTAGTTCCGCCTCTTTTGGCTTTATCAGGTTCAGTGGTGGCGATTACCAGTTATCTTGCCCATCAAGTGGGTAAAATCCGCGAAACCTTTGGACGTTATCTCACCAATGAAGTTGTTGCGAATGTTTTAGAAAATCCTGAAGGGGCTAAATTAGGTGGTGAACGGCGCACGATTACTATATTAACGTCAGATTTAAGAGGGTTTACTGCCCTGACTGAACGTTTAATGCCAGAAGAAGTGGTGAATATTCTCAACTTTTATTTTGGCACGATGACGGATGTGATTACTCAATACCAAGGAACAATTGATGAATTTCTTGGGGATGGAATTTTGGTTTTGTTTGGTGCGCCGACGCTTCGTGAAGATGACGCCCAACGCGCGATCGCTTGTGCCGTGGCGATGCAGTTGGCGATGACATCGGTCAATGAACGCATGAAACATCTGGGTTTATCTCCGTTAACTATGGGCATTGGGATTAATACGGGGGACGTTGTAGTTGGAAATATTGGGTCATCGAAACGAACAAAATATGGAGTAGTGGGTTCTCAGGTTAATTTAGCCTATCGCATCGAATCCTATACGACAGACAGTCAAATTCTTATCTCTCAGTCTACTCTAAATGCTGCGGGAACTTGGGTGAGAATTGATAGCAAGATACTGGTTCAACCTAAAGGATTACCCGAACCTATTCCCATTTATGAAGTGGGGGGAATTGGCCAACCTTACTACTTGTTTTTAGCTAAACCTGATGAGCAATTTCTGCCGTTGGTTGAGCCGATTCGTTTACATTACACTTTTTTGGAGGGTAAGCATGTCAGTGATCTGTTTTTTCGGGGGAGTTTAGTAAAACTTTCTGCCAAAGGTGGCGAAATTAGCTCAGAACAAGTCATGACTCCTTTGACGAATATAAAGATAAATTTACAGGTTGATGATAGGTTAATTTCGGTAAGAGAAGATATCTACGCTAAAGTGTTAGATAAGTCCAGTGATGCTGATTCGTTTTATATTCACTTCACATTTTTGCCGCCGAATGTAGAAGCTATGTTATCTAATCACTATAAGTTATTGCGCCAAATTCAAAACGAAAATCAAGAATAGCGCTCTTACAGCAGATTTCAGGTTGATGAGGTACAGGCTCAATTAAGATCCCCGACTGCGTAGGATAGGAGTTGTCGTGGCTCTGTCTGTTTACAAAAAGCTGATCTAAATCTAAAAAATAGGTGTTCGCTTAAGAATTGGGGTAGGCTTGCCTAAGTAAAACCCTTGGGCATAATCCACACCTAACGCCTGCAAGCGTTCCAGAATCGCCACATTTTCCACGTATTCGGCAATAGTCTTAATTTGCTTCGCCTTCGCCATTTGTACAATAGCAGAGACAATCGCTTCAGAGATAGGATTCTGCACCACATCCCGCACAAACATACCATCAATTTTGACAAAATCTAACGGTAATTCCTTAAGATAGGCTAAACTGGACATGCCTGTACCAAAATCATCCAAAGCAAACTGACAACCCAGGTTTTGTAAACGCTGGATAAATTGCCTGGTTCTGTCTAGGTTGATTAAGGCTACCGTTTCAGTAATCTCAAAGACTAAACTGCTGGGGGGAACCGGATAATTCATCACGGCATTTTCCAGGAAGTCGAGGAAGCTGTCATCATTGACACTGGAACCAGAAAGGTTAAACGCAATAATACACCCACAATAATAATCCCTTGCCCAACAGCCCATACATTTGCTAGGGTGGTAAATGCCACTGAAAAAGGATTCCAGAACCCAACGATCAATAGATGGCATTAATCCTGATTTTTCGGCACAGGGAAGAAAGTAATTGGGTGGGATAATCCTACCATCTTGTCCCACCATTCGGATTAAAATTTCATTGTGAACATGACCCTCGTCTCCGTGAAGGAGAGGGAAAATCGGTTGAAAGTATAAGCAAAACCGATCTTCTATAAGGGCAGTTTGTAAGGCTTGACGACTGGTTGATTCTTGACAGAGATTTTGTTGCACATTTTTCACCTCAAATTTGCCACCTGCTGCTCTTTACCTAAATACTACCAGAAAGGTGGTTTGAGAACAGGTTATAGGGATAAAGCTTGACACTCCCCCTTTTAGAAAAAGGGGGATTCTGCGGAACTCACATTCCACATATCCTGAGAAAACAGTTCTAATTGTCTTCCCAGGTTCCCAGGCACACGACGTTTACCCTTGCGGGTGTCGTGTTTTCTCCTTTTAGGCACTGTTAATTCAGCACTGGGCGTTTCAAACAGATTTAACTGCTTGGGTTTCCCACAGTCCGTGGGTACCTTAATCAAATTCAAACTGTATTCAACAACGGCTTTGTGCTTAATGTTTCGTGCCGCCTGCTTGTCCGCATGATCGAAATGTCCACACTCGGTACAGATAAACCGTTCTCTATCCCGGTTGGCTTTATCGATATGACCACAGGCACTGCACTCTCTGGACGTGTCCCGTGGGTTCACCTTGAACAAGACCTTTCCTGACTTTGCAGCCACGTACTGAATCTTTTCAATCAAATTTCCCCACGAGGCATCTGAAATAGAACGGTTTAATCCCCGTTTAGCTGATTGACCATTGGGCAAAAAGCGTCCTGTCCCTTTCTCTAACTTAGGCTTACATCGTCTCACCATTCCTTGAATGTTGAGGTCTTCTACTACAATAGCGTCAGCTTTCTTTACCAGTTTATTGGCAACCTGCCATTGGTAGGCGTTTCTGCGGTTAACAATTTTACTGTGCAGTTTGGCTACTTCAGCAACCCGTTTTTTTCGGTTAGTAGAGCCTTTTTTGGCTCGACTGACACGGCGTTGGCGAATCAATTGAGTTCGCTTGGTCTTCCGATTAGTGGCAAACCTGGGATTGGGAATATCACTTCCGTCTGAGCAATGTACCAACTTAGTTAACCCCATATCTAACCCGACCGCCGTTTTAACCTCGGAAGTGGGGCGGGGCATAAGCTCTGGAATTGACTTGTCCTCCAGGCGCACACTTATGAACCATCCATCGGTTCGGCGACGAATTGTAACGCTTCTAACGGCAAATCCAACGGGAATAGGGCGGGAATTGAAAAAGCGCATCCAGCCAATTTTAGGCAGATAGACCTTGCTCCCTTTGAACTTAACCCGACCCGGCTTATACTCAAACGACCGAAAGTTACTGCGGTTTTTGAATGCCGGAAAACCCCGCCCATCAAAGAAGTTTTTATAGGCAGTATTCAACCGAGCAATGTTACGTTGCAGTACGTCCGAGTCGATTGACTTGTACCAAGGACGAGCAGCTTTCAGGTCTACCAGTGCGGCATCTTGAATTGTGCCCGCATTGCGTTTTTTACCGCTATGGGTCCAAGGATTCCCTGTTGCGCCATTTTTAACGATGCAGCAGGTTAAAGGGTAAGCCTCAGCCTTAGTCCTTAGACTGCACCATCCTCCCTGAATGAACTGCTGATGATAGGTTTCAATCCGGTCAGCCAAGCACCAGTTATAGGTACTCCGAAGCATATTAAGCCACGATTCCATCTTGGCAGACTGGCTGCCAGATGGACGTAGTTTGTAGACGTAGCTTAAAATCATGGCTAATACGCTATCATTGTTGGTATACTAACAAAAAAATACTCAATATGCCATTCCAAAAGAGAAATAAACTGGGAGCTAAAAAATTTCTGTCCAAACCGTTGGACAAGCAGCCTATATGCTTCAAAGGCTACGAGGGGCAAAAAGCGCAGCTTAAAGCCGTCCCCAACTGGCAAGGACGACTAAGGGAGTATGTTTATCAGCTAATAAACGAAGGCGAATAAAGAAAGCCGTGTCGAACTTCATCCCCCGACTGAAGTACGGGGGCTTCCGTTCTCCCGCTCTTTATCTGTGAATGAGGGGCGAAACAAACTGATGTAGCAATTCTCAATGAGTTATGGAATCTTCTGTTTCCAGTTAAGCGTTCCTTTGACTCACCAAAATATTTACGACTCAAGTCGAATCGCTATTGGTTTATTGTTGGGATAAGCGTTTAACGGTTGCACCCCCTAAGCGCTGATCCGCATCTTCCAGTAAAATAGGAATTGTATCAGCATGGGGACTTTGGTGTAAACATGCCTGAAGATTGATTTTTTTGATTTGATTGGCTTTAGCACCTGGAAACCAGTGTCCTGCATTGGTTAAGAGGTTGTAACGCATTTTAGCATATTCAACCATATCATAAGCGATCGCTAAATTTCTCAGCCACAAAATTACTGGGATATTCACACCGCCAGGGGTTTCCTCGTGGCTGGGTAAACCGATATGCCAAGTTTTGAACCAGTCTTCACCCAGGCGTGCGATCGCGGCGGCTTCTAATCGTGCCACAATCGGGGGTAATATTTCATCAACCTGATCCAATAATTCAACGGCTTTCAAATGTTCATCAAAATCACTAGGGCGAGATGCACCTAAACTCAAGGTATGCACCTGGGGATGAGACAGGCAAAATAAATCATTAAATACCATTGGACTCAAAGGTTGACAAAGTTCAACTAATCGCTGTGGCGGTTTATACAGCATTCCCCCTTTATCCGACGGACTAATAATAAAAACGCCCATATCGTGACGAGTTGCGGCTTCAATTGCCGCCCAATTAAACTGATTGATATAGTACCAGTGCAGATTTACATAATCAAACTGATCCGTCTCAATAGTTTTGATAATTAAATTAGTATCACCGTGGGTAGAAAAGCCAATAAACCGCACTTTTCCTTGGGCTTGTAACTGACGCGCCACATCCATACAGCCCCCAGTCCGAATGCTATCATGGAGCAATTGCGGTGTGTTTATGCCATGAACTCCCAGCAAATCAACATAGTCAAGTTTCAGGAATTTCAAGGATTGCTCAAACTGACGCCGAAATTCTTTGGGATCTGATTTAGGACTAATTTTTGTCTGGACAATTAATTGGTCACGGGGGAATTTGGGCAAAATTTTGCCTAATTGCATTTCTGACGTACCATAACCTCGCGCCGTTTCAATATGATTAATGCCGACTTCGATCGAGCGACGAATGGTTGCTTCTAAGTTGCTTTGATTATCTTTAGGAATTAACCAGGCGGGCATATCTTTCCACTTGAATTGGTATCGCATTCCGCCACAGGAGAATACTGGCATTTGTAGTTCAGTGCGTCCAAATCGTCTGTACTGCATCATAAGTATGATTAGAAGTTAAGTGCTTGAATGGTGAAGTTTAGACCTATTCTCACTTTAGCCAAAATCAAAATATCTAGCAGTTCGTAGTCGGCACTTTAGCGCCTCTGACTGGAGGACTAAAGTCCTCACTACAACCTAGGATGGGGGCGCACTGGCGCTTTACTCATCAGACACGCTTCACGGCTATCAACTGAAAACGGAACATATTACAGCGTTTTTCACGTTTATGGAATACAAAATTGTATCGGCTTACTTTTCAGCGCAATCATCGTCTGTAGTCTACTAACTTGAAAACTGCTGTAAGTAGTCGGACAAAAGAAAACGGGACTGTATTAACTTTTGTAAATCACTCTCAAACCCTTACAAAGGACGTAGCTTGTTTCTCAGGGGAAGCGAGTATGACAATCTCAACCGTTAACTTTAATTGTGTCCACCCACTTAAGTAGTCAGACAAAAGAAAACGGCACTGTACTAAGTTTTGTAAACAAGCCTCAAACCCTTACGAAGGACGAATGACAAATGACGAATGACGATCTCCACCGTTAACTTTAAATGTGTCCACCTACTTATCACCTCTTTCCCAGGCTTAAGCCAAGCGATCGCGAAAATATTGTTGATACAATTGACACCTAGGCGTACAATCATTGCCAAATAGTTTTACCAGTCCCATACTGTTTAATTTAAACGCTTGTTGAGAGGGTAAACGTACTGGCTGAGATGTCATCACTACTGCTTTCATCGCGTCCAATAATTTTGGATAGGTTTGCAAATTCCACAAATGGCGGCGCAAATGATCACTATAAATTCCGGCTTCCGTGGGCGCAGTTTGCTGGATGTCCTCTAATGTCATATCCTGACGAGCAATATGATAAAGTGCCAGTCTTACTAAATAAGGATGTCCACCGACTAACCTGACGAGAGAGTCTACCCTTTCAATCGACCATTCTAAGCCATGGCGTCTAGCTAACTCCATCACCTGTTCCTGATTAAACTCTGGCAACTCAATCGGTAATCCCACATTAAAGGGCGATTTATTCATATCCAAGGGAACATATACTTCCGTAGAATGTACCACCACTAACCGAAATTTCTGCCAAATATCGCGCCGTTTTGCCTCCTCATGCAATGCCCGTAATAATCCAAAAAAGTCATCGGCAATTTCCGGAGAGGCAAAGAGGCGATCCACTTCATCTAATCCTAATGTCAATGATGTAGAAATATGGGGCAGTAAATACTGCTCAAAATAGGCTTTACAGCTTTGATTGCTGCCAATCATATCTGCTAACTGGGCATATTTTGCCAGTTGATCGGGATCGAGTCGCCCCAAGGCTAAACTCACACTGGCACAAAACCATTCTAA
Source organism: Coleofasciculus sp. (assembly GCF_046539235.1). Taxonomy (GTDB): domain Bacteria; phylum Cyanobacteriota; class Cyanobacteriia; order Cyanobacteriales; family Coleofasciculaceae; genus Coleofasciculus. Next base: position 32,920 of record NZ_JBKHHI010000008.1, on the reverse strand, counting down.
GAATGTATTAGAATTTGCCAATATCCGCTGATTTGCCAGTTGTAAACTTAAGGCTACGGTTTGAGAACCCTGCTGTTCTGCATGATGCAGAATTCGCGCCATTAACGAGGTTTTTCCCATTTGTCGCGGGGCTTTAATTCGGATTAAGGAACCCGGTCGAGTTATAGTTTCATAACAAACCGATTCAATGGGCGGGCGATTGATGTAAAAGGTAGAGTCAAGATCAACTTGTCCTTCGGGTAATTCCGGTGCAGCGACAGGGAGGGGCGCATGGAGAGAGGTGCTATTTTGCTGTTGGGGAGTCAGTTTACTCCAGGAAATCGCCAATTGATGATCAGTCGGTAAAGTGGTGCGCCCTTGGCTGAGAACCAGGAGAACCTCTGAGGCGAGAATTGTGGGATCATCATGACAACGCCAATGCCAGGGTTGAGTGCCTTGGAGATAGCCGAGTAAATCGAAAGGTAAGGGCGTACTAATGCCATTTCCATTCTGACAAACGTCCACTAAAATCGGCAAAATTGCGGGTTTTTGCGGCGTGATATGGTGTAATGCTTTAGCCAGCCGAACTTGTTCGAGTACCATTTCGCTAACGGCGGTGGTTTGGGATAATAGCAGCAGCAGGTAATCGGATAGCTTTAAATAGTTATCCAGGGCGGTATTCTGCTGTGCCAAAAACACGTCATGACCCGCTTGACAAATTGCCTGTTGTATTGTTTGCGTCAGATTAAAATGAGGCGGGTATCCACTCATCAGCACTTTAGCTCTGATTTCCCGTACCTCCAAAGCGGGAGATGGAGTCTCCAAATCAGCGATATCCCGCCATTCCTGCCCTAATGCAGCGCACAGTTCCACGAAATTGATATAATCCACGGGTTTGCCGTTGAGGAAGTTGCTCACGGTGGATTGGGAGATACTCAAGGCTTCAGCCAAAAGCTTCTGACTGGGAAAGCCATTTCGCAACAGGGACGATTTAACGCGGGAAACAGAGTGAGAGTGAACTTGGAGCGATCGCGGCATTGTTTAAACCAGCTTGTGATCCTCATTGATCATAAATGCCAATCCCCGTAAAAGTCGATAGGAGAGACGGTTTGCGGATTTTTGGGGAGGGATGCGATCGCAAAGCTCATAGAACACGGCTTTAACTGCCCCAGCCCTAACTGACAGCCAAACTAGGAAAACAAAAAAAACGATACTCTAAGGAAAAGTATTTTTCCCTAGAGTAGATTGTTGCTAAGAACTCTCGTCCTAGTTTTCAGAGACTACGACAAATTCTTGTTGCGCTTGCGTAAACCTAAAGCACCCATCAACCCTAACGCACCTAAACCCAGAGTAGTTGCCGGTTCGGGTATACCTTCTTTCTCTAGCTGGAAGTCAACCCCATCACCAGTCCCAGGTTCTGTATTTTCACCTAAGTCAAGGGTGAGCATACTCACATTTGTGAATGTCTGCTCATAAATATTCATATCTGGGCCTGCAGGTACAACACCCGAAACACTGTCAAAGATACCATCAACAATGAAGCTAGTACCACCTTCCAATTCAGTATCAAACCAGCGAACCGTTAAGGTTTCCAGGGTTTCATCAAAGTTGAACTTGAATGTACCGACTTCTAATTGCCCATTTTCCTTTAGAGGTGTAACACCATCTGCCATCATCGCAGCTGGACGGAACCAATAACCTTCTTGCGGAGTACCCCCATCAGACGGTAAAAACTGTACAGCACCATAAGTATTCAGAGTGCCCGATTTGTCAACAAATAGGCGGCTCTTCGTTCCAGTCGAATCATCAACTAGACTTTCGATACTACCTATCAAGGGAGAAAGGGTTAAGTATGTACAAGGATCGCCAGTTTGTGAGGACGGTGATAAACAAGCACCTAAGCCAACATCAACCTCGCCTTCCTCCTGCGGAACCAACGAAAGAGCTGAAGCAGATGGCGCCATAAACCCTGTAGCTACTGTAGCCGCAGCGACGAGTGAGGCAATTGTACCAGTATGGCGGAAAAAAGTGGAAATTTTTTGAGTATTCATGGAGATGCTCTCCTTTTGTTGTTGCACTAAATTGACTTGAAATGTTACAGGACTAAAACTCAATAATACTGTTGGTTAATAGGGGGACAATCTTCAACTAGCGGAAGGCGGAGAAAAATATGTCGTTGTTTATACTAAACTTGACTATATTTTTTAAGGTGAGGGAGCTGACCTCTAAGTGACCAACAGCACATTCTGATTCTAAACAGGTCTGTTTTTATCTGGTCATAATTTAATTCTAAGGGCAAACCTGTTCAGCGATCGCCTATGATCAATATTTTCATTCAATCTTTAACTATTCCTCCTACTATTCGGCTTTATTGTCAAGCTTGTATAAAGTTTAGGATGGATTGGTCACGACGCTAGACTTTTAGCAATAAAATTTTATATTGATTGGGTACAAAGCTCATTTTTTATTAAAAAATATTAATTTTCTGATACTCTGCTAACGCTGCCAGCAGTACATTGACTAAAGGATGATCAATCAATTCTTTTAATACCTCAGTCTGCACGCCTTTTAAGCCTTCAACGACGGAAGCTTTCAATATCGGATTCTGCTCAATCCTCTCTAGCACCTCGATCACCACCCGTTGTTTTTCCAGAGGCGTATTCGTGGGATAGGTTTGATCGAGCTGCTGGAGTAACTTTTGAATTTTGGTCGCAGTATCAGTCAGTCGTTGCTTTTGTTCTAGGGTATAAGCGGGTGCGATCGCAGAATTTCCAGACGGACAATTTTCCAGGGACTCACCCGGATTAGACGGGTAAGGCGTGAGGGGTTCAACTAACCGTCTTGCCTCTACATTAATCGTTTGACCAGGATTCACGGTTTTCTCCGCCAACCGTGGCAGAATCTCAGTTAAGTTGGCACTCTGCTGACGATAGGTAGCCACTTGCTCATATTTCACCTGTAACTGATAACGATAGTCTTGATCAATCACCTCAAGTTGGGCATCGTACTCGCGATTCAGGAAATGCTCAACCTCCAACCGATTGGCATCGATAGGAATGGCAATCCGGATGGTTAATACCCCATCAGGGCGATTTTCTAAGGATTGAATCGTGAGGATGTTACTCCCATCCTGGGCTTGACAGGCGTGAAAGGCGGCAAAGAATGCTTGCCAATCAATACCATTGCGGAAAATTAAATTAACCGTCTCTAAGGGAACTTGAAAAACCCTCGTGAATTCTCCCGGGGCAAATGTTCCCTGATGGGGACGGCGTTCGTGTTGATTTGTTTGTAAGTAAACATACTCACAAATCACCTCAGCTAAATTTGTCCCGCTATTGATGTGCCAGTCTTCCAGACAGGTGGCGGTGAATATGGCTTGGTGAAAATCGGTGTTGAAGGCTTTGCAGCGTTGTAAGTTGACGCTCCGCAGATTGGCTTGAGAGCAATTAGCACCCTTGAGATTCGTCCCCCTCAGGTTTGCACCGACAAGGTGGGCACCACTGAGATTCGCCCCACTGAGATTCGCCCCACTGAGATTGGTTCCACTCAGTTTAGCGCCAATCAGTTTTGCCCCCACTAAATCAGCACCACTGAGGTTGGCTTTACTCAAATCAGCACCACTAAGATAGATGTTATTCAGGTTCGCACCAATGAGATTGGCACTAATTAAGTCAGCATTTCTGAGATCTGCCGCTGTGAGGTTTGCACCGATCAAATCCGCCTCACTCAAATATGCCTCACTCAAATAGGCTTCACTCAGGTTTGCGCCAATCAGATCCGCTTTACTCAAATCTGCCTGACTTAGATTTGCCCGACTCAAATCCACGCCACTGAGTTTTGCCCCTTTGATGGCAACGCCCTTGCCCGTAGCAAAGCTGAGATTGGGTCGGATATCCGGGTGGTGCGCTTTCCACGCATTCCATACCTCCACCCCTTGCCTGAGTAAGGCAAGATAGTCTTCATTCGTCTGTGGAGACATAAAATCGTTAGACAAGCTCCGCTTTACGCATCCGTTATAGATGGAAGAAACACAATTAACTGAAATGCTTCCATAATAAGGGTTTGGTGAATGGGTTGCCTAGAACTATGCCAATGTACAGGGTGTTAGATAATTCCCGATACCGGGCGCAGGGCGACCCGAGCAAATTAAGGGTTAGGTGGTGTTAATTGGATGCGGCGGGTCGCCCCTACATTAAACAAACGGTGAGGACTTATCCCCACCGTTTCTTAAATCTTATCGGATGAACATTGCCCATCCTTCTACCTACACCCGGCTGCCCATCTGAGGATTGGTATTGACGCCAGGGGTATTATAGATAGCCCAATCCTGAATGCCTCGATTTTGGAAAATGGGTTGCATATTCAGGATCTCGGTTTCTGTACCCTCTACAATCACCACATAATCGCCGACAGAAACTCGTTCGTCATAATATCTCGCCGCATCTTCGGGGATTCCCCAACCAATCAGGGCACCAACTAAACCACCACCAGCGCCACCGATAACGCCTCCTAAAAGAGTATTCGCCAAGACAACTCCTAGTTCTGTAGCTACACCGACTCCAGGAATTGCCAATACACCTAGACCACCAATTAAGCCCAGGAAACCGCCTACCGTACCGCCAGCAGCCGCACCAGCTTTTGCCCCTTCTTTCGCCTGGTTGCCACCGCTTTTATGTAGGTCAGTACCACCAATTTTCTCATTGAGACTGGCATCTTTAGCAATCACGGAAACTCGATCCAGATCAAATCCTCTATCTCTAAGTTCCATGAGCGCATTTTCTGCCTGTTGACGGCTAGGAAAGACGCCAATTGCATGTCTTAATTGTGATTGGGCTACAGCCATATTTTTTCTCCCTATACTTCAAAACCGATCAACCTGCCACAATGCAGGACTCGGATTATTGTTGCGTTGTTATTTACCTTTCTATTTTGATCAGCAGGTACAAAAAGTTCATCAGTCTGTAGAGGGAAGCTGTTAATAGGCAATAGGGAATACGGAACAGGGAGCTGGGGAAGCTGGGGAAGCTGAGGGAGATGGGGAAGCAGGGGAAGCAGGGGAAGCTGGGGAAGCTGGGGAGATAGGGAGATAGGGAGATAGGGAAGAGGATGAACCATCAACAAATGACCAATGACCAATGACCAATGACCAATGACCAATGACCAATGACATAAGACAAATCCCCTAAAACAATCCATCTAGCTCAATTTCCTCAATCATCTGTAAGGCGCGGGGATCGCCCACTCTCAACAGGGCAGCTTTTGCATCTTCCTGCACGCCCATATCTTCATCTTCGGCAAAGGCTTCAATTAAACCGTCAACCGCACCCGCATAGATAGCATTAGAGGGTAGTTCTCGACAAAGCTGTCCTAGTGACCAGGCACAGTTACTGCGTACTGCTGCCATGGGGTCTTGCTTTAAGGCGGTAATTAACGGTGGAATACAGGCAACTATATCTTCATAGTCTAACTTTGCCATTTGTGCCAGGGAACTTGCTGCCCACAAACGCACGGCAGAGATATCTGTACCTAAGGCATCAATCAAGCTGGGCAATGCTTTGCGATCGCGACAATTGCCTAATGCCCAAACGACCCCTTTACGCACATACCCATTCCAATCTCGATTTAGTTGTTCAATTAATGGATCTACGGCTGTCGGGTCGGGATTGCGTCCCAAGGCATAAGCCGCACTAACCCGTACCAACGGACAGACATCCTTTAACAGATTAATCAGATGGGGAATTGCCCGTTCATCTTGAAGTTCACAAAAAGCCCGCGCCGCCAGCATCCGTTGGGGCGTTTCTGGAGCGGTTAGCAGAGCCAGCATCGCTTCTGGATCGGGTTGAGTCGCCTCTGATTGGTGATCAATTGACTCTATTTCATCCAGGGGGCTTTCCAGCTCACCTGCCGTCTCGATTAATCTTAGCTCGTCATTGTCATACATATTTAAAAAAATATCTTATTCCACGGTTATTTGTCATTTGTTATTTGTCCTTTGTTAACTTATCCGTTTCCTAATTTTCGCGGTCGTGAAGGGTGATAACGCTTATCCAGAGAGCGGTTTCACCATCCAAAGGGACTGGGTTTGGAATCCTAACTTATCGTAAAGGCGCACCGCCGATGGATTAGACTGAAACACTTGCAACCCAATTTGGCGATCGCCCCGAACTCTAGCCCAGTTTTCAGCATGATACATCAGTGCCGAACCAATACCCCGACGCCGATGCTCTGGCATGACGTAGAGTAAAAAAACATGGGCATGGCGATCGCCGCTTACCTGATCAATGGCATTTCCCAGCCATAAACCAGCGACAGGTTGATTTGATGGTGCGGCGTCACCTTCAGAATTGGCTAAGTCTACCCACCACAAGGGTGTGTCTTGACAAAAATACCGCCGTACTGTCTCTTCTAAATGAGAAAAATCTTGCTGTTGCGGGAAAAGCTCTTGATAACTCAGTTGGAGAAATTTCAACAAGGTTGCCTTTTCCAATCGAGAGCCAACTCGTAGCTGATAGCCCGGGATTAAAAATTTACGCATCTGATCGCAATAAGGGAGCAGGGGTGTAGTTGTAGGGGCGGGTTTTACCGATAACGTTTCGCAGACAACAGACGCGCCATGGCGTGTCTCTACACTAAACCCGCCCTTTTTCAGGTGAAAGGTAAGGTGGAACGATGGCGAGCAGGGGAAGCTGGGGGAGTTAGGGGGTGCTGAATAAGTGGTGTGGGGGGGTAGCAGGGGAACCAGGGGAAGCAATGTAGAGACGCGCCATGGCGCGTCTGGAAGCTGGGGGAGCAATGATACATTTTCCCTGATAGCGGTGCGACGCGAAGGGTTAAAACTCAAAATTAAACACGAGTCAGGGCGGGTTTTGAACAACAGTTATCATCAACAGCGAGACGAAAGTCCCTAAACCCGCCCCTACACAATCAATACTCAAAACATCCCCAATCCCCTCATACTCACTGAATTGGTATCTTCAATAGGTGCAGGCGCTGCCATATCATTGGGCAAAAAGATGCGAGCGCTAACGGCGAGTAACGCGACGACAAAGACTAAGACGATCAAAAAAGGGGCAATATACTGACGGAAAATAGACATAGGTATCCAATTGGATAAAGATTTGTAACGCCATTCTTATCTATCTTATAACTACTTGGAATCTTGATAGTCTTGATCATCTAATCCCGGTCTAGGCATCGGTACAGCTTTTTTCCGATTAAGCTGACGCAGCAACATTGCCCCACCCACAGCGATGATAAGGGACACCCAACCCGTCAGGGGTTGCAACAGCAGAAATCCTCCGATCGCAAACATAGCACCAAACAACAATAAAATAGCGGCAAATACCCGTTTAATATCCTGTCCCAGGTTTTGAACAGGTAGTAATCCCGTACTTTCCTGTTGACGTTGCCAACCCGGACCGGCTGGACGCACCCGACGATAAAATTCATCTAGAGTTGCCTCGGATTCTGGCGGTGTCACTAACATGGCTGTAATCCATAACACACTGGTAATAACGGTCGTCACCAATAGACGCAAACCAAACTCCTCAATCTGGATAATCGGGACAATACTGGTGGTTAACCCAACAATAAATCCACCCACCATTGCCGTCAGTTCAGCCGCCGCGTTAATCCGCCACCAAAACCAGCGTAGGATTAAGACTAAGCCAGGACCGGTGCCAATGGCGATAACCAAACGAAACACCGTCGCCACATCCTGAGAAAAGAACGCCGCCATAGCACCCAACGCCGTCACCACCACTGAAGCAATCCGCCCCGCTAATACCAACTCTGACTGTTGAGCATTCGGTCTGATAAAGCGCTGATACAGGTCATTAGTTAAATAAGATGCGCCCCAGTTAATCGATGTGGATACCGTACTCATAAACGCAGCCAGTAGAGACGTGACGACTAACCCCAACATCACCGGGGGTAGGAAATCCAGCATCAGTTTAGGATAACCCAATTCTCTGTCTGATAAATCGGGATAGACTACAATCGCCACCAGCGCCACGAGTATCCAGGGCCAAGTTCTAATTACATAATGAAGAATATTAAATAACCAAGCGGCTTTTTCTGCCTCCGCTTCATCCTTAGACGCCGCCAAACGCTGCACGAATTCCCCGCCACCATCACTCCGACGAAATGTCCACCACTGGAGAAAGATATAGGCAAAAAAGGTACTCGCGGTAATTCCCGCCGTTTCACTCCAGCGGAAATTATCAGTTATCGGAAAAAAGGATAAAATATCATGTCCGGTTATCTGATGCACTTTTGGCACAAGGACATGAATTCCACCCACATGATTCACCGCCGCGATCGCGACAACAATTGCTCCGAATAGTGCTAAAAAAAACTGGAAAAAATCGGTTGTTACTACACCCCAAAGCCCCGCAAAGCCTGAGTAAATTAAAACCAAAACGCTAACACCAACCACACTCCAAATTTTCAGATTTTCCCCCGGTTCAATCCCCAAACTCTGCCAAAGTTCCAAGGCATCCACAACTTTAATCATGGCAAGCATAGCGTAGCCAATGGCAATACAGTTAATCGGTACGGCAAATAAAAATGCTTTGGTTCCCCGTAAAATTGCGGCTGTTCGTCCACCATAACGCAGTTCAGTCAATTCGGCGTCGGTGATAATTTCCGAACGTCGCCACAATCGGGCAAAGATATAAATCATCACCAGATGAGCAATGCCAAAACTCCACCATTCCCAGTTTCCGGCAATGCCTCGGTTGCCCACAACCCCGGCAATATAAAGGGGTGTATCAATAGAAAACGTCGTCGCCGCCATACTTGTACCCGCTAACCACCAAGGAAGCGATCGCCCGGATACGAAAAAATCAACTAAACTCCCTGAGGCTTTGCGAGATAGATAAAGTCCTAATCCCATTGAACCAATCAGGTAGAGCAGGACAATCAACCAATCAACCTGTTGCATACTTTTGCGATAACGTTTGACCTGAATTTGATATGATACATCGCTTTTAGGTCAGATAATTTTAGAGGTTAGATTTTCATGTTTGATCAACCTCTCTCAACTTAGTCGGGGCGGGTTTATTCATATCTGGGTGAGGTAAAAAACGATAATAGTGAAACCCGCCCCTACACAGATTGTGTCAGATAGAAAGCTGGCACATCAGTTGGAACTCCACGGGTTCAGCCTCGGTCAGGTTAACCAAACGTAAGACAATTTTCACTAACAAACGGACGATTGAGGCTAATTTTATGCTATATAGAGCTGTTGCCTTTTCCACTTTGGCTGTGCTGGTGGGTAGCGATTTAACTCAGCCAGCGATGGCGACTCCAGATTCCCCGACAACCAACCCACCATCGGAAACCAGAAACTATGTTGTCCCCACAGAAGCCACCTCAGCAACGCCTTCCCCTAGAACCGTCGCCGCTCCAGAAGCGACGCCAACCCCAGAATTTGCCCAATCTGTTCCCACCCTAAATCAATCACAACCGTCTAATGATTTAGTTGTCCTAGCTACAGATGTGCAAGTCGTTGGTGTGTCTGAAGAATTGCAGCAGCTTGTCTTAAAAACGATTAGAACTCGTCCAGGGGGTCAAACCAGTCAAAGTCAATTGGAGCAGGATATTCAAAGAATTTTAGATACAGGCGTATTTGCCAACGCCAGTGTAACGCCAACGACTAATTCCAACGGCTGGGAGGTGGTTTATCAGGTTGAACCCGTTATCGCGCGATCGCTACAACTTTCGGGTAACCAGGTTCTCACTCCAGACGTTGCTAATTCTATTTTTAACACTCAATTAGGTCAACCCGTCAGCCCTGCTAGCCTACGTCAAGGCTTACAACAGTTAGAAGCATGGTATAAAGACAATGGCTATATCTTGGCACAGGTTTTAGATGTGCGATCAACCTCCGATGGTGTGATTACGGTTGAAGTGGCGGAAGGTGTAGTCAGTGACATTAATTTCCGCTTCCTCGACGAAGAAGGCGAACCCACAGAAGGACGAACTCGCGAGGATTTTATTGATCGCGAATTGAACCTACAACCGGGTCAAGTCTTTAATATAGAGGTTGTCCGCCAAGACTTGCAACAACTTTACCAAATGGGATTATTTGATCAGGTAGACATTTCTCTCAATGGTGATGCTAGAAATGTGGATGTTATTTATAATCTGATTGAACGATCAGCTCGTGGGGTAAATGCTGGTGCAGGATATAGCAATGATAGTGGTGTTTTGGGCACTCTCAGCTATAACGACTTCAATCTCGGCGGTGTGAACCAGAAAGTCGGACTGAATGTGCAGTTTAGCCGTCGTGATTTCCAGTTTGATGGCAACTATGGTAGACCGTATCGCGCCAGTAATCCAGAACAACCGGGATATGAGGTGAATACGTTTCGACGTCGTACTGTATCCCAAACATTCAATGATGATGTTAATCTGGCTAATGGGGATGATCCCCGTGAAGGACAGTTTGGCGGTGGTGTAACCCTATCCAAACCCGTGAATCAGGAATGGGATGCGTCGGTAGGAGTTAACTATACCCGCACCAGTATCCGTGATAGTAACGGCGAAGTTAATGCAGTTGATGAATTAGGCAATCGTCTCTCCTTCAGTGATAACGGAATTGATGATTTAGTTACCGTCTCCGCCGGAGTGAGGCGAGACAAACGAGACAATCCCGTCAATCCTACCCAAGGTTCTTTGGCTCGTCTGAGTACAGAACAGTCTGTACCGATTGGTAATGGCAGTATTTTGATGAATCGGCTGGAGGCGAACTACTCCCAGTATGTTCCCGTTGATGTCTTTAATGGCAATAGTCAAGAAGTCTTGGCATTTAACGTTCAGGGAGGAACCACGATTGGTGACTTACCCCCCTATAATGCCTTTAACCTCGGCGGTCAAAATTCGGTGCGAGGCTACGGTACAGGAGATGTCGGAACAGGGCGCAGTTATGTGTTAGCGTCGGCGGAGTATCGGATTCCCATCTTCAATCCAGTGGGCGCGGTTGTCTTTGCTGACTTTGCATCGGATTTGGGTTCGAGTGAAACCGTACCGGGAGAACCGGGTGTGGTGCGGGGTAAACCGGGAAGTGGGTTCGGTTACGGTGCGGGATTGCGCGTCAATTCCCCTGTGGGTATCATTCGCGCCGATTTAGGATTTAATGACCAAGGAGATAGCCGAGTCCAGTTTGGTTTGGGTCAACGATTTTAAGCCTTTGGGATTATCGCGGTTGTAGGGGCGAGTCGCTGCATATAGTAGGCGGTGTGAGAATTAACTTGTCTCGACTCGCCCTTTTCTCAATGCGGTGTTAGATATAGCAACCGCCATGGCTGTTAGGACACATCATTTATGTTCCAGACGCGCCATGGCGCGTCTGGAACAATGGTGCCGAACGTCCTAATCGATGTGTCTATTGCTATAATTTCCCATACCGGGCGCAGGGCAAACCGAGTAAATTAAGGGTTGGGTGGTGTTAATTAGATGCGGCGGGTCGCCCCTACATTTGTACACGGTGTCTGATAATTTCCCATACCGGGCGCAGGGCGACCCGAGTAAATTAAGGGTTGGGTGGTGTTAATTGGATGCGGCGGGTCGCCCCTACATTTGTACACGGTGTTAGATAATTTCCCATACCGGGCGCAGGGCGAACCGAGCAAATTAAGGGTCGGGTGGTGTTAATTAGATGCGGCGGGTCGCCCCAACGAGAACACCAACGCATGTTATAAATCGGGGCTATAATTATTCCAATTCCAACTTTAATCCTGGCATTAATCGCTGTAAATTTTTTAACGATTTTCCTTGCCAAGGAATTTTATCGGAGCCTTTAATTTCGATCTGTATCGTCTTCTTTTTGCGTACATTCAGGACAAATTTAGACAACATGCTAATTCCCGAACTATTGAGAAATTCTAGCTCTCGCAGGTTTAGCGTAATCAGGGAATGGTCTTGCTGAATCATCTCATCGAGGATTTTGATGATCGGTTCGTACTCCTTCATTCCACCCAATCGCAGTGACCCTTCAAAATATACAGTTGCTGTTTCTAGATCACCGATTACCTGGTAATTTTCTCCCTGAACGTTTTGCTTTTTCATGAATAATTTAGCTCCTAAAACTACAAAACATTGATAATACTTATTGAAACTTTTGAGTCTATACCTTAAGTTGCACCATCGTTGTCACCGTAACCACCTCGGGTTCTTTTTGAACGGTTTCAAACTTCCAACCTAACTTGGCAAAATAATCATTTTTCATGGTTAATAACCCCAGTCCAGAAGTTCCCAAGCTTTCATCTTCAGCACTTTTTTCTAACTGACGAATATAGAGTTCATCTAGATCGGATTCAAGTAATTCTTGAATGAAAGATTGGAGCTGATCAATAGATTGTTTGCAAACACTATTAGTTGCAAATAAAACTAAGGTTATTTCTGTCGCAATATCTAAAATATGTAACCCAAATTTAATCGGATAAGATGAACTATTGTCATTAAACTTCATCGCATTTTCCAGCAATTCATTAGCGATATAACTCACCGCTCCTTTTATTTCGACTCGCTTTCCTTCCGGGTCTGGATCTTCGTCAATAGCGGGAAAAAAGGTAGTCAAGTAATCAGCGACAAAATCAGCCGATAAACCATTGTTGCGCCATCGTTGCTGAATGGGCATGGAACTCGGTGAGAAGCCAAGAATTAAAAACTCTTGTTCATTAGACAGATTTTCTTGAAATTCTCCAAATATTTTATGCATAGCCATTATGTCCAATCAAAAGTTATTATTTATTTTCGCCACTCGTACAATAAGGTTATAATAATTTTGGCGGTCGAGTCGGCATGATATTTGACTAAAGAATAGACAGTGATAACTGGATAATCGATTCGTTCCATAAATAAAGAGCATCTGTATAATTGGCTAATCAGTGAATCTCATTGAGACCTCTCAGCTCCTTAAATGGCAGCCGCCTTGCCGGAGCAACCCATCTCTAGGATCTCACAAAATTGCTCGTTTTCATACCGTTTTTGTTGAAGATTATCAGCGGCGATTATTTTATCTGTGTAGAGCAAAATTCTGTCCCCAACGTCTACTATCATGTTAGATTGAATACTTACACAGTCTAAAATCTGCACTTGGTTTGGGAATGCTACCAGCAAAACCAACTCCGTCAGCTCCTGGGTGGGTAATAAAAAAACCTGCTGATGCAGGTTCATAGTAATGAAAAAATAACAATATTGAAGTGATTAGCGACGATGTCCCAACCATTTTGAGGCAATTGCCCCCATAACCGCCCCCACTAAGGGATTGCTGAGGAATTTGACAATGGCAGGTTGATCGGCTAAAACGTCCTGAAAGATATCCGGATGAGAATGATAGGTAAACGTGGCAAGTTTAGCTACATCATCCTCTGTCATCCGACTGGCGTGATGAGTTGAAAGTCCCAGTTGCTTTTCCAAGTCGCGATCGCTCAATCCGCGTTTCTTGAGTTGCTTGAAAAACTCACGCGCCACATCATCCCGTTCCTTGGGCTTAATGTGAGCGATCGCCTGTCGTAGTTCAGGTTCCATCTGACTGGGAGGTATGCGATCGGGATGCAGGGATTTGCCAAATAATTGGCGTCGTTCATCTCGCGAAGAACGTTGTGCAAAGTCATCAAAGTTTTGATACTCTTGTTCTGGTGTTTCTGGCACAGGTTCCAGAGATTCGGTATTACCACCAGCCAAATCCTTCATGATCTGACGTTTATACTGGTCGCTCGTTGCCATCCTTTATTATCTCCTTTTTTATTGATACGTAACTTGATTGGACTGATTATTGTAATTCGCTGTTACAATGAGTTCTTTATCCGGGGCGTATACCAATACTTTCAGATCTCGATTGGGAAAATTTTGGTGGAACCCTTGAACTAAAGACCGGGCTAAATCCTTAACCTCTGGTGGGCGAACTTGAGGGGTAATTACAATCCCTAACTTATCGTTATCGCGCACGTAGGCGTCACTAATTAATCCTTTTGCCGTTTGCACCACCCACTTACCAAACTCTTGACCTGCTGGCGTGTTACCTTGTTCTAATTGTTGATAGGTGACACGGGGATTTAAGGCTGTTGGCGCTTTTGCCTTGGTTTGGTTTGCTTGGCAAGCCGATGTGGTCGCTAGGACTAAAATTAAAGCCAAAGCCGTGAAAAATTGGCGAGTTTTTTTACCTAAACTCACAGTAACCTCCTGATGAAACTAATAGTAGATTTTACATAAATGACCAGAAGGTCTAGATCAAGACTGACTAGACCTTCCGATTCTAGTAAGGTAGGTCGAAATGAATCAGCCAACTCTAATTAGATACGGCTTTTTCGGCGTTCCCAATCGCACCAAACTATCAACCTGCTTACTATTTCTGACAATGCAATTAGTCAATGGCTTGTTTGGCTTTGTCTTTCACGTCTTCAACAGCGTGTCGAGCTTTAGCTTCATTTTGCTTTGCCTTACCTTCTGTCTTATCTTTAGGATCACCCGTGACATTACTCAGGGCTTCCTGTGCCTTACCTTCTAGGTTTTTGGCCGTGGCTTTAGCTTTATCTTCAGTACTCATATTTTATGAATCTCCCAATTATGATGATTATGAATTTGCCCGCAAAATTAGCAAATAATTGTTTAGGCAATTTCTTTGCCGTTACTATCCAATATATCTATATACTTTTTTATAATCGTCAATCTATGGGTAGATTATACTGTTCCCAACTTTATACCTAAAGTAGGAATTGGTTATACCCAATCAGGGTTGACTACTCCCTTTTTAGAACCCCCATACAAAATAGTAGAGACGTTGCCGGCAACGTCTCTACTAAAAATTAATCCAGATAACCCATCATTTGATCAACTTCATCCATGATATTGGAGGCGATGGGGCGATTCCCCATAATCATTTCTGTGTCCGTAAGATTCAGGGTACTCACAGAAATCGGGCGATTTCCAGACACAACCATGACATCTCGGATTTGCATATTACTCGCTGCGATCGGGCGATCACCCATGGATGAAAATGTGCCAACAACTTGTAACTCGCTGGTATCAACAGGACGCCTCCCCCTTATTGAACCTTGAACTTTTAGCGAACTGGTGGCTATGGGACGATTTCCCGGTAGAGGGATTGAAGGTTCAACCAGAGAAACTTCCCCAGCTTGCTGCTTTTGAATAGCTAGCTTTGTTGATTGGGTTTCGTTATCTTTTGCCATAGTTTTTTCCTCGCTTTTTTTAGGGATACTGCTATTAGTTTTACTATTAGCTTTTCTTTGGCTAGTGGCGCTATTTGCCATAAACAATTCCTTTAAATTTCTAACGGCATTGGCTAGGGCGTAGCCGACTTAACCCCCTTTAGGGCATTGTCACTACTCTGACTCAGATTTTTAGAATTATTATAAACGTATATCTATCTTAACGAATAGGTATAAAATAATACAATTTTGTAAAGATTTGCAAAGATAGAGGGAGATCGACTGTGACCATTGAGGCTTGCGTCAGTTCTGTGTCCTATCTGATACGTCGGGGCGACTAATAACCTACGTGATACCGCGAAATGGTTAGCTTAGGTAGCAAGATGTTCAATGTAGTGAGCAAGATGTTCAATGTAGTGAGCAAGATGCAAAGCCTGCGGCATGGCTTCGCTTAACACACTACGACAAGGATGGGAGCCATTATTGACATTAAGGCTTAAATGCCTAACAACAGCTTATCACCCAGGTTACTTCTATGACTGATCCCAAAGCGGTTAAATTCATCGTTCAACAAGGAATGCGCTGTTTGCAGGGGGGAGACTTTGACGCCGCCGTCGCCCTGTTCCAGGATGCGGTGAAGCTTACTCCTGAAAATGGGGAGGCTTGGACGGGGCTAGGACTCGCCCTGGGACATCTACAGCGATATGAAGAGGCGATCGCGAGTTTTGACCAAGCGGGGGTGTTAAATCCCCAGGATGTCCGCATCTGGCTGAATCGCGGTATCGTTCTGTCAGACTGGGGAAAGCCTGAAGCCGCGATCGCGAGTTTTGATCAAGTGATTGAACGAGAACCCACCCATCCCGAAGCCTGGAACTCTCGCGGCACTTCCCTGATGATTCTTTTACGCAACAAAGAAGCCTTGGCGAGTTTCGATCAAGCGATCGCCTGTAATCCTAATTATGATAAAGCCTGGAGTAATCGTGGTAACGTCTTAACCAATCTCGGACGCCACAAAGCCGCCCTCAAGAGTTTTGACAAAGCCCTGCAAATTAGTCCCGATCACCCGGAAATATGGTTCAACCAAGGCTGTCTGTTGATGAAACTCGAAAAACGAGACGATGCGATCGCGTCTTTTAACAAAGCCCTGGAACTCAAACCCAATCATATCGGAAGTTGGATTAATAAAGGGATCGTCGTTTCAGAAATGGGTCGTGAAAAAGAGGCATTACTCTACTACGAGAAAGCTTTAGAATTTGACCCCAACGAAACTCATTGCTGGAATAATCGAGGACTTACTCTGCGGCGATTGGGACGTTTACAAGATGCTGTCGCTAGCTATGATCGGGCGTTAGCCTGTATGCCTGAAAATTATGAAGCGTGGGACAATCGCGGCTATGCTTTAGTTAAGATGGGACGCTATCGGGAGGCGATGGCAAGTTTTGACAAGGCGTTAGCGGTGAATCCTGATCATGTGAATGCGATTTATAACAAGGGGTATTGTTATGCCGCCCAGGGTAAGGTGACATTGGCGGTGAATTATATTGAACAGGCGATTAAGGTGAATCCCCAGAAATATCTGCCCGTGGCGAAAACTGACCCAGATTTGGAACGGTTGCGGAAAAATAAGCGATTTCAGAAGATGATTGGAGGTGGGACGTAAGCCGGGAACTCAAGTTCCGGAACCTAAAGCTAAAACCCGTTTTAACGGGTTTTAATTAAACGGTATTAAGAACAACTTAAAACAAGCCATTAATCTAAATGCTGAAAAATACCGGGAGGATGCACCATTTGAGTCAGATTTGGCTCTATGATATGGCAATTCTGCACATTTATCAGCGAGAATCCGGAAGATACAACGAAATAAATACCAATCTGACATTTGGCAGATTTCCCATTGAAAAATCCCGCACTTTATTGTGCAAAATATTCACAATAGTCCCAGGGCATTTCAATAAGCTTTTCGCGCTTATGTGAGACAATATCAAGCCGAATTGGATCAAGAGAATGAGCAGAATGATAATTTTTTAGCATGTGCATCCCGTTTTTGTCAAGTTATTAACTGATCCGGATTTGGGGGAGTTGGGGAAGAATAAGCAAGTAAAGGCGTTGATTAGACAAGTGAGGAGACAACCCTAAGCCGTGAACGATCGCGGTTCTGATTGCCCTACCCTAAACCCTAAACCCCACATTCTTTACTGACTCCTTTATGTATTGCGCTCAATCGAGAATCGTGAGAACGTTCCCCCTCAACGCTACAACCTGTAAACCCAGGTCAAAAGCCTCTCATAGCAAAAAATACATCGATGAGTACTCTCCTTCTAGAAAACCCTCAAGCCGCAAACGTTAGTTACAACCACCCCTTGGAAGTCACAACCCACGAAGCGTGGTATAACTTGGGTATTATACTGATCCAGTCCGGACAGTTTGAAGAAGCGATCGCGACAGTTGACCAAGTTTTAGAACGTGAACCAGACTTATATCAACTGTGGTATAATCGGGGAATTGCGCTGGATAAGGCGGGACGCCATCAAGAGGCGATCGCTAGCTATGATCAGGCGGTGAAATTGCAACCAGACTTTTATCCGGCTTGGTATAATCGGGGCAATGCGTTGGTGAATTTAAAACAATATGAAGCGGCAAAAGTTAGCTATGATCATGCTCTAAATCTTAAACCGAACCTGCATCAAGCTTGGTACAACCGAGGTAATGTTCTGTTTAGCTTACAATGCTTTCTCGAAGCCATCGCTAGCTATCAAGACGCCCTAAAAGTCAAGCCAGATAAATACGAAGCTTGGTACAATCAAGGACATGCTTGGGTACACTTAAAACAGTTCCAAGAAGCCCTCGCTAGCTATGACGAAGCCCTAAAAATTAAACCCGATGCTCACGAAGCTTGGAATAACCGAGGAGGGGCGCTGTATCGCCTTGACCGTTTTCCAGAAGCCGTGGCGAGTTATAATGAAGCCCTGAAGCTTAAGTATCAACAACCCAGTTCTTGGTATTATCGGGGCAATGCCCTTGTGAACTTAAGATACTTTCAAGATGCCGTAGCGAGTTACGACGAAGCCCTGAAAATTAAGCCCGACAAATATGAGGCTTGGTATAATCGAGGGTATGCGCTTTTGCAATTGGAAGACTACCCAGAAGCCTTGGCTAGTTTCGACAAAACCATAGAGTTTAAATCCGACAATGCTAATGCTTTTTACAACAAAGCTTGCTGTTATGCGTTGCAGGGTAATGTTGATCTAGCTATCGAAAATCTGCAAAAAACCCTTAATCTGAATCCTGCTCAATACCGAGAGTTAGCCAAAAATGACTCTGATTTGGCTAGTCTTCAGCATGATCAGCGGTTTCAGAAATTAATCTATTAACACTCACTCGGTTAAACATGCCCTCGAATCTCTTTCAATTATGAAAAAACAGCAACAGTGTTTATTTTAGAGGGCTGGATAGCCCTGTTCAATGATAATTTAACACCATTCTGCTCAGATTCTTCGCTCGATAAACAAGCGATCGCTGGCTTGTTAATACAAAGAGATGGCATTGTTGCCAAGAGATGCTGATTCTCACTATACACTTCTACATCCGTGAGAGTAATAAAATTACGAGAACTATTCAACAAGTCCGAAATATTAAAACTGGAATGATAGCCATTTAAGGAGAGATCAATGGTCAATATTCCTAAAATTTGAAGTTTATTGACTGTTAAAACTTTAACTCTCAGTTCTCTCATTAACTCACTCCTGCCAAATCAACAATTACCGTATTATCATCCCTGAAAATCAAGAGGTTGTCTGGAAAAGTGCGGGACTCTTGTTGCACCTGACCCTCCATTACCGCATTTTGCAACTTCATAAATGCCCGGAGGTCTTGTGAGTCGTATTTGCTTCTAAGTAACCATCGCAGTTGGTCTTCGGCTTCCCTGGTGAGATAGCGTGTCTTTAGTGCCTGTTGAGCAATCTCACGAATCAACATGATTCTCATCTCCATCTTACCCTTTCATTAAGTTCTCAAGTTCAACAGGTGCATTTTATGCAAAAGTCGGACATTTGTTACAAATTTTTACATAATTGGGGGGTGTTCATGGTTCATGGTTCATATTGGTAATCCTCTTCCCCAGCTTCCAGACGCGCCATGGCACGTCTCTACCGCCGCTTTTGTTAAACTTTTGTAAAGATTTGTTGCACCTTGCATAAAATTGCCCCTGAGTTCGTGAGACCTCTATGAACAGAGTGAAGTCGGTGTATCGACGCAATCCCAGGTAACTGATATACGAACCCTATCCCTATCGATGAATGCCATAGACCAAAAGTTAAAGCAACTGGCACAGGATGCACAGCAGCATCCTCCCCGCAGTAAACAACGACAGCAAGCTTTAGCCAAGCTATTAGGTACTATTCAGCAGTCAGGTAAACTGACTCGTCCCTATCCCAGACAATTCCATGGATTTTATGAGGATATTTATGATGAAGCCAAGCAACGTTTATTTTGTTATATTTGCGAAAGGATTGATGACTATAACCCCAGTTTTGAAGTTTTACAGTGGGTAAACTTTATGCTCAAGCAGCGATTTTTCATGGAAGCTAGTCGTTCCATTATGCCAACCCTGCATAAAGGAATCGATGCCAAACGAGTCAAGCGTTTAACCTTGGATGACTTAGATAAAAACAATCCAGCCGAAGTGAATCCGCAGTTGACGCCTTCCCTGTCGCAAGAAATCATTCACTATCTAGAAACTGACCCAGAAGGACTCTTTAATCAAACCTATACGTCAAATCAACCAGCCGCCAATTTCCAATTTTTAGCTTTGAAACTTTTATCCGGTTATTCCTGGAAAGAAATTTCTGAAGAACTAGGAATTAAAATTTCAACCTTAAGCAGTTTTTACCAGCGTTGCTTAACTAAATTTAGTCCCAAGTTAAGAGAATACTTATCATCATAATCCCTGAGGCACAGAATAAAATGTTCCACACCACGAATGAACCCCTAATGCTGACCGTACCCCTGACGTTAGAAGCCCATCAAATCGCGCAACAGTTTCACCAAAAGCATTGCCCACAAAAGGCAAAACAAGTTTACCTAAATACGTTAGCCGTTTATGCTGTCAAGACCTCTCTACAATGCCTAGAAATTCCGACAAACTGGCAGGCGAGTGATAGTTGGAATCCAATCATGCAAACCCTGACTAATACAGCCGACTTATTGATTAAAGATCTGGGCAAATTAGAATGCCGTCCCGTCTTACCCAGCGCCGCTAGCTGTCATATCCCCGCAGAAGTTTGGTCTGACCGGATTGGTTATGTAGCAGTTGAATTGAATCAAGCCTTAACTGAAGCCAAGTTACTGGGATTTTTACCCAGTGTTAAAACCGAGGAAGTCCCCCTAACTCAACTTATATCACTGGAACATTTATTAGACCATATTAATCCATCTAGACAACCGATACAACTTAATCAATGGCTCCAAAACATTTTTGATGCCGGTTGGCAGACTGTCGAAACATTATTCGACTCCTCGCCAACAGAACTCGCTTTTAATTTTAGAACGTATACACAAATAGCCACCCACTTATCCGAACCATCTGATCTGAAAATCACACGCGGGAAGCGGCTGACATTAGGACGACGATATGATGATGAACAAGTCATATTAGTCATAAATTTGACACCAACCTCCGGATCAGAACTCGATATTTCGGTTGAAATCTATCCAAATAACGGTCAAACCTATCTACCTAAAAATTTGCGACTGATGATTCTCGATGACACGGGAGAAACCGTGATGCAAGCTGAAGCCAGAAGCACTAAGCAAATTCAATTACAGTTTAGTGGAGAACCCGGAGAATGCTTCAAAGTTAGGGTAGCGTTAGCTGATATCAGCATGACGGAAACCTTTATCATTTAAACAATGAACGATGAACAATGAACACTATCCCAAGAAATTAGTAATTTTGAAACTCGATGGTGATTTTCAAAGCCATGGATTTCGGGTCACATTAGCCATTGGTAGAGATGAATCTCCCCCAGATATTGAACTCAAAGGAGTATTAGACGCCGCGCCTGAATTTGCCGATCGCATCCAGTCTCATTGGCAGCATAAGTATCGGTGCATTAGCGCCCCCTATCGAATTAAACCGAAAAAAATTATCTATGATGGTTCAGTAAACCAGCGCCTGAGAGACTGTCAAGACTCGGCGAATGAACTGCGCGATCGCTTGCGAACCTGGTTAGATGGGGAAGGGTTTCGCCCCCTGGATCGACGGTTACGGGAATCTCTCAATCCTCAGGATACGATTCGCTTCTTAATATCCACCAGTGATCCGCACCTGCACAAACTTCCTTGGCATTTATGGGATTTTTTTGACCGTTATCCGAAAGCGGAACTTGCCTTAACCAATCCTCAGTTTGAACGTCCTGCCCAATTTACCCCAAATCAGCGCACGCCTAAGGTCAAAATTTTAGCCATTCTCGGTCATAGCCAGGGAATTGATATTGAGAATGATCGCCAGTTACTTGAAAGTTTACCCCATACAGATATTAAATTTTTAGTCGAAAAAAGCCGCCGAGAGATTAACGACCAACTGTGGGAAAAACATTGGGATATCATTTTTTTTGCCGGACATAGTGAAACCGAAGGGGAAACCGGGCGGATTTATATTAATCAAACCGATAGCTTAACCATTGATGAACTGTGGTATGCGCTAAGAAAAGCTGTTGAACGAGGATTAAAACTAGCTATTTTCAACTCCTGCGATGGCTTAGGATTAGCCCGACAACTGGATGATATTCAGATACCGCAAATGATTGTCATGCGGGAGTTAGTTCCCGATCGCGTGGCGCAAGAGTTCCTCAAGTATTTTCTCACCGCCTTTGCTCAAGGTCAACCCTTCTATTTAGCCGTCAGAGACGCCAGAGAACGATTGCAGGGATTAGAGAGTCAATTTCCTTGTGCCAGTTGGTTACCTGTAATTGTCCAGAATCCCACCCAAATTCCGCCCAATTGGAACGATTGGATTAGCGACACTACCGCCAAACCCATTCAGCGGAAACGGCGAGGTTGGCAATTGGTATTGGGTGCGAGTGTCATGGTTAGCAGTTTAGTCATGGGAGTGCGATCGCTAGGTTGGTTGCAATCGGTAGAACAGCAAGTCTTTGACCAACTCCTGGAAATGCGTCCCACGCCATCCCTTGATCCTCGGTTATTGATGGTTGAGGTAACGGCTAAAGATATCAACAATTTAGGGGGTGAATATCCACTACACGATCGCACCCTGCTAAAACTCCTGCAAAAACTAGAAACTTATCAACCCCGCGCCATCGGCTTAGATATCTTTCGCGATCGCCCTTCAGGGGAAGGGCGGGATAAACTGGTACAATATCTGCAAACAAGCGATCGCGTGATTCCCATTTGTGTTATCCCCTCTCCCCAAATCCCCGAAGGGGTTGCTGCGCCCCCTGAAGTCCCCAAGGAACGCTTAGGATTTGCCGATATTGTTGTTGATCCAGATGGGATTGTTCGCCGTCATCTCATCGCCATGAAACCGCCAGCCGTATCCTCTTGTTCCACCTTCTATTCCCTGAGTTTTCAATTAGCCCGACAATATCTGCAAGCCGAGGGAATCTCACTCCAATTTATTTCAGACGATCAGTGGAAATTGGGTTCAGTGACGTTAACCAATTTAAATGCCCACCCCGGATTTTACCAACAGGGTGTCGGATTGGAAGGGTTTCAAATTTTACTCAATTATCGTTCCCCAGAATATGCCCAAACAATGGTAGAAAGGGTGACATTGAGTGATATTTGGGCAAATCGAGTGAATCCTGATTTTTTGCAGGATAAAATTATTTTAATTGGCATGACCGATCCGACAATTAAAGATGAATTCCGAACGCCGGGTAATCATGAAATTCGGGGGTTATTCCTGCATAGTCAGATGGTTAGTCAGATTATTAATGCGGCTGTGGGAGAACGCCCCTTGCTGACTTTTTTGCCAATCTGGGGAGAAATTGTTTGGGTATGGATTGGGTCAGTTGTTGGGGGTGCGATCGCATGGCACTATCGAGAGTCTCTGTTGCGACTGGGACTAGGATTGGGAATTACTATGATAACGATTAATGGTATTAGCTGGTTTATTTTTATTCAAACTGGCAGTATATTACCCATGGTTCCAGCAACGCTAGCTGTATTCGCGACAAGTGGGAGTCTGCTGGCTTACCAGATATTTAAAACGTCGCGATCCGATGAAACCCCTTAAACCTATGATTGCACAAAAACTTGCTTTAATCCTGGCGATAACAGTTCTTGAATTGACAATTCATCGACCACTGGTTCAAGCACATCCTATTCAAAAATTAGCAAGTCTTAAACAAGATCCACCCGTTCGGGATAGACCGAATGATGATCGCAAACCTGCCGGAACTCGTGGTCCTTGTGAACAGACTGAACAACCGTTTACACCGTTATTACCCATTACCGACTCCGGCGTCAAGTTTTCTGGCTTTACCTTAAAAGAATATCCCACATTTTGGTTTTATATTCCCTATCAGAGTAACACAATTAATCGAGGAGCATTCTTTCTCGAAGATTTACAGCAAGGAAATCGAACCTATCAGGTTAATTTCCAGCTTCCGGAAACACCGGGATTTGTCAGGATTAGCCTACCCAAAACAGCCAATCCCCTAGAGGTTAACAAACAGTATAGTTGGCAGTTCACCCTTTATTGTGCAACGAATGACCCGACAGATTCCTCTCAAATTGTTTGGCATCAAGGCGTGATTGAACGGCTTGATCCTCAGCGTTTAGAAACTAAGATAGCAACGGCTTGGGTGGTTGATCGGATAGAATTTTATCGGGATAATCGCCTTTGGTACGATATCTCAGCCGATTTAGTCCAAATCTATGACTTTCCTCTGGCTTGGCGTTATTTATTAAAAGCCATAGATTTGGAGGAACTCAAAAAAGAACCAATCGCCGGTTCCGTTCAACCCATTGACGATTCTAATAAAATCTTAGGAAACTGGAAATAGGCAATCTGGGGGAGTCATGTTCCAGACGTGCCATAGCGCCTCTGGAAGCTGGGTAAGCTATTTGCTATAAGTTACCGGACAATACAAACACCCCCGACTTGTACGGTACAAGCTTCTGGTTTTTTAACGGGTTCTAAACTCTGAGTCCTGGCATTATAAGTATATTCACCAGCCGGAAAAACACGGTTAGGATCGGCACAATAGCGATAGCTTTGTCCACCTTCGGGATAGGAGATAACGACTAAAGAACTGGTTGCTGGAGGACAGGTATCGAGTACATTTAATCCATAATCGTTTTCCAATTTTTCTGGGCGGGGATCTGTCGTTTGATTTGAGGCGGTTGATTCTATCGGGATAGAGTTCCCCAGATGATAATAACTCAGATGTCGCTAACGCCAGTTGTAGTGGACTGACACAGCTAAAATGGTGGAATAGATTTGACGGTTAAACCGGGCGCAAGCCTTGCGCCCCTACAATTCTAATCTACCAAATAAGGTGTGCCACGCCATTGAATAAAGGGCGCATGTCAATGCGCCCCTACAGGGATTAAATGGCGGGTTGAGTTATGGGAAATAGGGATTATTTGGCAATTTTTGGTCCCATACCAATCGATCCTGCATAGATGGCGCGATCGCCAAGTTCATCTTCAATCCGTAGTAGGCGGTTGTATTTGGCAACTCGTTCACTGCGACAGAGGGAACCGGTTTTGATTTGACCCGCACGAGTGGCGACGGCTAAATCCGCGATCGTGGTATCTTCGGTTTCGCCAGAACGGTGAGAGATAACGGAACGGAAGCCATGGCGAGTGGCGAGTTCGATGGTTTCTAAGGTTTCGGTTAATGACCCAATTTGATTCAGCTTAATTAGGATAGAATTCCCAGCGGCTAAATCAATTCCCTTTTGCAAGCGAGTGGGGTTGGTGACAAATAAATCATCGCCAACTAATTGGATGCGAGACCCAAGTTTTTCCGTCAGCAATTGCCAATTATCCCAATCGTCTTCATGCAAACCATCTTCAATGGAAACAATCGGATATTGACTGACTAATTGATCCAGATAATCAACGAGTTCACTAGGGGCGTGAGATGACCCCTCATAGAGATATTGCCCATCTTTGTAAAATTCACTGGCGGCGACATCCATGGCTAACGCCACCTGTTCCCCTGGTTTATACCCGGCTTTTTCAATTGCGGCAATCAGAAATTCTAATGCGGCTTTATTGGACTCCAAGTTCGGCGCATAGCCCCCTTCATCACCCACACCCGATAGCAGTTTTTTCTCTTTCAAGACTTGAGACAGGGCGGCGAATACTTCAGCCCCCCAACGCAGCGCCTCTTGAAATGAATCAGCACCTACCGGGACAATCATAAACTCCTGAAAGTCCACGTTATTATCCGCATGGGCACCACCGTTAATTACGTTCATTAACGGAACCGGGAGAAGATTGGCAAGGGGTCCACCTAGATAGCGATAGAGGGGAAGTTGCAATTCATTCGCGGCGGCTTTGGCATTGGCGAGAGAAACTGCCAGGATAGCATTGGCGCCCAGTTCATTTTTATTTTGGGTTCCATCCCGATAAATCATCGTCTGGTCAACGGTTGCTTGGTCTAGGGCGTCCATGTCCAGGAGTTCGGGGGTGATTTTCTCTTTGATGTTACGGACTGCCTTGAGGACGCCTTTACCGTTGTAGCGATGAGAATCACCATCTCGCAGTTCGTGGGCTTCAAAGGAGCCGGTAGACGCACCACTGGGAACTTGCGCCAGTCCGATGGCACCACTGGCGAGGCGAACTTCGGCTTCTACGGTGGGACGTCCCCGGGAGTCGAGAATTTCTCTGGCGTCAATGGCTTCAATCGGAGCTTCTGGTTTATCTAACATGCCTTTTCCTCTAAATTACAATGACTTCAGGGTTCAGGATACGTCTGAAGTCGTGGACAAACAAGTGGGCTTAAGGATGTTTTCGATCCCCAGCGCTCATATCCGGACTTATGATAGGGTATGCGATCGCTCTGTTGGTATTAAAAAAATATTCAAACCTTGACATCTGCCAAAAAGTAGGGATACCTGTTGGATACGAATGCGATCGCAGTTTTGTTACAAGGTAATTTACAAAGAATTTGCGGTTATTAGCTTTTCGCGATCGCGTCTATTTTTACAGTCTTTAGAAAGGAGCATCTGATTCATTTGATTCTACCTCATTCTCTGACTTCTCAACACTGTCTACAATGGAGTAACAACAACGTTAACTCTTCATGTTCTGAAAAATTATTACTCCCAACTACTTCTCCTAAATTGGAGAATAGACTTTCATAAAATGGAACATCTGGAATAACAGTCTTAATCGTTTTTCCTTCCGTATCTAGCCGCACAAACTCAACCTCTGCCAGCAACTTTATAACTGGGCGTACTGCTTCGGTAGGAAATATGGTGAGAATTTAATCCACTTGGTACTACTCCTAATCGCCATCCCCAGGCGGATTCCCTAAATATAACCGCACAAACTCTTCCGCCGCCGTCGGATTAATCTGATGCAGCGCATCTCTGAGTTGAATCACCATCTCAGCGCCGGGATCTCTTACTTCATGTACCCAGCGATAAATATTAGAACGTCCAATCCCCATCTTCACCGCCACTTGGTTCTGGCTGATACTGTAAGTCTCTAACACCTGCTTGAGGGCTTTTCCTGCTCTTCCCATGCCCAAAATTGTGTCAGATGTGGATTCAACCGTAAATGACACCGATTGGCATACGTTGCGCTACACTATATGTAGTCCAATCGGTGTCATAGTAACCATAGAAGGTAAACCCTCATGTCTAAAGACTTTCTCCCAGATCCCCAAGAAATCTCAACCACTTCACCCAACCCCGAACGCGAACCTGTACAAATCTTAGTCATGGGTTCCAGCAATGGGATTACCAACATCATCCACAGTCTGTACGCCCACCACTTCGCCCAAATCAGTGAATGGAGTCCCCTGATGCCTGCGCCCGTTCCTGGTAAACTTATGCGGATGCTCATCCGTTACGTTCCCAGGCAATAGCAATGTCAAAAATAAGGCACGGCAATGCCGTGTCCCTACGTGAATATTGAAACCAGAAGCCCTAAATATTGAAGCACATTGTTTTGTAATACAATAAAGGTCAGTAGACCAAGCCAATTATCAGTATCTATACTCAGAGTAATCTATAGATAGTCAACTACCTACGCTAACCCCTTGGGGTATAACGTAGGCTTGCAAGAAATTGTAAGCCGTGTTGACCCCCTCAGTTATAGCGTCCGCCCCCTTGCCGCATTTAAGGTGGAAAATAACAACCTTTAAATAGTTGAGATGAAACTTAAGAAATGAATCCTATAATGCAATCAGCCTTGCGAATTGAAGCTAAAGTTTTACCCGGCAATAAAATCGAAATTGACTTACCCCCTGATACCGCATTAAATACAGTCGGAAACACCATTGAAGTAATTCTTCTGTTGCCAGAAAAGCCAACCCGATCGACGGATAAATCAATTCTGGAAATATTGGCAGAAATTCACTCTCAGCGCCCCTCTAGTCGAAACCTCGAAGAAATTAATCGAGATTTGTAAGCGGAAAGAGATGCATGGGGCAGCTAAACTTGCCTGACTCTTATAGTTTTTATTATAGGTGTTTGACCGGACATGATATTAAAAGCTTTTAATGCAGTAAGCTTTAGCTTACTTTAGCTTTAAGCCGGAAATTTATTTCCCGGCTATAGTTATTCAGCAAGCCCTACCTAAACTTAGGCGGAAGTTCGGCGGGAGGCGGAGAATCTGAACCTGGAGGAAGCGGAGGTGAACCGCCTGGTGGTAAACGTAGAGGTTTTGGTTCAGTTTCAGATGGTGTAGTTCTCGGTGAAGGTGAAGGTGAGGGTGAGGGGGGTGTCTGCATTTGTGAATCAGAAGCGCCTCCCGGTGGAGATAGAGGCGGTAAAATGGGTAACCCGTTAGTCGCGTCTCCGGGTGGGGAAGGTGGAGGTGATAAGGTCATTGCTGGAGGTTCTGGAGGTGGCGGTTGAACCGTTTCAATGGTGACTGAACGGCTTTTTTGCTCCCCGGCTTCATTGGTGACTTGCAATGTAATCGTTTCTGTAGTCGGTTCTGGACTGAGTTCATAGGGTAAAGTGCCTTCGGGTGGCACAGTTCCAGGTGCAGGTAGCAGTTCAACTTTGAGATCTCTACCCCCCTCAACTTTCCAGGATAAGAGTACAGGTATCGATTGATTTTCCGGATTGTCCGGAAGTGTTAACACTAATTTAGGTTGATAAAGAGGTTCTTGTCCCTCGAATATGACTGTCAAATAAACTATCTCAAAGGGAACAGGTTGCGCTTCAACTTTAATCTGCTCGGTTTTTTGAGTTGGTAATTCTTCGGCTTCTCCTTGTTGGGGAACCACAATTAATTCAAAAATATAGGTTCCCGGTTTGTCAACACCTGTGGCAAGATTCATACAAACTAATGCCTCTTTCTGGAATTCACAGGAGTCTTGTAGGGATTTAGGAATCCCTTGGCTAAAGTCAAACGTTTTCATGGGAAAGGTAACAATTCCTTCAGAATTGCGACCCACCAGTTTTAACAGTCTGATTTGTTCGGGGTGACTAATTTTCCAATTCAGTAAAATACCCAGGTTTTCTGGTTGCGGTTGATTTTCAGGTGAGTTATTCTCACTAGCCGTTGGACTAGCTTCCTGATTAGCAGCTTCAGGCGTCGCCTGATTGGTTTCTTCATAGACGGGTTGAGTTGAGGCAAATTCTTCAATCTCAGGAATTGGAAACGGTGTAATTTTGACTGTATTCGTTGTCAGTTCCTCTAATTCCCCCCTCTTTTTCCCTTGGGGAATCACCGTCAGTTCAAACACATAATCCCCCGGTTCGCGAGCATCAGTTGGCACGTTCTGACAATTAAGAATCTCATCAATTGTGCAGAAACGCTCTAACTCATTGGGAATCCCTCGGCTAAAATTGTAGGCAATGGGACCACTGGTGACCACCCCATCTGGCGATACCCCTTGTATTTTTATCGTTTGTAATCGTTGGGGATTAGTAATTTCCCAATTTAGGCGCACACTCTCCCCATAAGCTGCCGAGTAATTTTTGCCCGCTGGAGCAAATTCGATAATTTCTGGGCTGGGTTTGGGTCTAAAAAAGAGAAACCACAGCAGGAATATTAATGCGCCAATCAGTCCGACGATGCCTAAAATGACTAATAAAAATTGCCACCACGGACGCCCTTCCCAAATTAAAGTCCCTTGGAAGCGATTGTTAATTAGGGGGAACTGTTGCAGGTCTTCAATTTCAATAACAAAGTTTAAAACTCGTCCGTAGAATGGTCTACGCCACCACTTCTGGCTGGGTTGCACCTCTAAATTCGCGATCGCATAGCCGCCAGGGGCGAGACGAACTTGGCTAGGTATCAGGGTATAGGTGCAGATATCATCACCATCGGCACTTTTCGCTCTCAGGGCAATGTCGCGGGTAATATTGCCGCCGTTATACAGTTGTAACTCGAAAACACCTAACTGATTGCTGACCTTACCCACTAAGGTGACTAACTCGACAGTTAACAGGTAAATGGGCATTACCTGGAGATAAATGGCATCGAGTAGCACCAAGTCGGGATTATTCAGGGAATAGAGACGCACCGTGGGGGAATAGATACTCGCCCAGGTATCTACAGGTGGCATGATAATGAGCTGGATTTGCCCCTTTTCACCCGGATTCAATTCCAAGCCATCCATAACCCGCACCACTCCGGTGTCGGTATAGCCTTCGGGATAAATCACCCTATACCAAATCGGGGCTAAATCCGGACAGGTTAAGCGAAATTGATCTACGCGATCAGAACGGTTATGAACTAGAACCTGAACCTCTAGAAATTCTCCGGGTTGGACAACAGCCGGGGCGGCGGAATTGGTGAGCGGGAGTAGGGTGAAGGTGGGATCATTAACCCGGATGGCTTCCTGGACAAAGGGTAAGACTTGCAGCCGTGCTTGATGTTGGATTGGCGTGTCTTGCGGGTAATGCTGCTGGGCATCAACCATCAGCAGATAATTATACGTACCTGGTATCGCATCCAGTGGCACCGGAATCTGGAAAACTACCTCACTACTTTGCCCCCGCCCTAACGCCAGACGTTCATAAGGGGAAATACACCACTGGTGCAGGAATTGGGAGGTTTCATCGATATAAATCTCGATTAAGGCACTTTGATTCCCCTCATTGGTAATCGTGACGCACAACTCAAATGTCGAACCGGGTGTAATTGGCGCATCCCCAGAGGGATTGACAATCATGGACAGAGGTTTTCCCGGTGTCAGCGCTTGCTGAATCATCTCGGAAAACTGGCTACCTTGTCGTCTCATTTCACTGCGGTAGTAACGGGGAATGCCTTCTACTTGTATTTCTCGGACGAAACCCTCTTGAACTAACTCATCGAGTTCTATCGCGATCGCCTGTTCATTTTCGTTGATGTGATCGGCGATTTCGGGTAGGGTATGCCCTTCCTCACGACGGATAAACAGAGCAATTTGCCGTTGACGTTCCGGAAGTGCCAAGATATCGGCAATATTTATTGTTTTACCACTATTTGCCGAAGGATTGGATGGATTGCTATTCATAAGTTCCCTTTCCCCTCTGGGTTTGACCTCTCCTCCTGCTGACTTCCAATGGCTAAACCGATTCTTTCTACGTTCAGCATGGGTGGAGCGACAACTGTATTAATGTTTACAGCGTTCACTCTGACAATTAAACCGCAAGCGAGAGCGAATGTCAGCTATTGTCATCTATCCTAGGTAATTAGCCCTCAACTAAAGTTGGGGCTAAAAGCTTAAACCCGTTAAAACGGGTTCAAAGTCATCTATCCTAGGTAATCAGCCCGGAACTAAAGTACTCGAAGAGAAGCCGCTCCGCGTCTACGGGCTAAAAGCTTAAACCCGTTAAAACGGGTTCAAAGTCATCTATCCTAGGTAACCAGCCCGGAACTAAAGTACTCGAAGAGAAGCCGCTCCGCGTCTACGGGCTAAAAGCTTAAACCCGTTAAAACGGGTTCAAAGAGCTACTCAGTAAGCTCGATTCTTAACTTGAGCTTTAGGCGATATTCTGTTTAAGGAGCGTGCCAGAAGCGAAGACAGCGCTGACTACAAACTACGCGATCGCAGGTTGTCCTAGACAGATGAACGGGAGTCGAAATCCGATTACCTAGACCTGAAATGCTGTAGGGTTGGGGGTTTTACGGATATGGGTAGGGAATGCGATCGCGACTTGGGCAAGCTAAAGTTAGTTGTGGATACTCAAGATAACCGATGAATTACCAAGACATCATCACCTTAGAACCCGGAAAGCGTGGCGGTAAGCCCTGCATTAGAGGGATGCGAATCACGGTCTATGATATTTTAGAATACCTCGCATCCGACATGAGCCAAGAGGAAATTCTAGAAGACTTTCCCTATCTGACTAAAACAGACATCCTCGCTTGTCTTTGGTTTGCCGCTCAACGCGAACGCCTTACCGTTACCGTTCAACCGTGAAACTCCTCCTGTTTGATCAAAACCTTTCCCCTCGCCTAGTGACTCGACTAACCGATTTGTATCCCAACTCAGTGCATGTTGATACATTAGGCTTAGGAACATCTTCAGACCGGGATGTTTGGGAATATTCTCGGCTCAACGCCTTCATTATTGTTACCAAAGATGCCGATTTTAGTGAGTTAAGCCATACTGGGTAAAGAACCTCACCACACTACGGCGGTATGGACTTTATCGACCAAATTAAATCTATCTCTCAGCAAATCTTAAAGCTAAGAGAGCAAATTCAGACAGAAGAAGCTACCAAAAGCGCTTTCGTTATGCCTTTCATTAATGCTTTAGGGTATAACGTTTTTAACCCAATGGAGGTTTGCCCTGAATTCACGGCTGACGTACCTGGACTAAAAGGGGAAAAGGTAGATTATGCAATCATCATGGATGAAAAGCCCATCATCTTGATTGAATGTAAATGGTGTGGAGGGAGTCTAGAGAACCCTAAGCATAACTCACAGTTGCACAGATACTTTCATACAACAGAGGCAAAGTTTAGCGTTTTGACCAATGGGATTATCTATCGGTTTTACACCGATACAGAGAAACCCAACATCATGGATGAAAAATCATTTTTTGAGTTCAACATGTTGGACTTCCACGAATCCAATATTAATGAACTCAAGCGTTTTTCCAAATCAAGCTTTAATTCGGGTGAATTGGAAGATGTTGCCAGGAATCTTCTCTATACTAAAGAAATTAAGCGTATCATGACAGAGCAACTGGCTGACCCATCTCCTGAATTCGTTAAGTTTTTTGCCAGTCAAGTCTATTCTGGGAGGCTGGCTGCATCGGTTATGGAAAGGTTCACAGATATAACCAGACGGTCACTAAAAGAATTTATTAACGAGCGCATTACAGAAAGGCTAGCGGCTGCTATTAACACACCAGAAACCTCTACACCATCAACTGAAGGGCAAGAGGTTGAATCTGAATCCTCTTCAGACGAAGGAATAGTGACCACAGAAGAAGAGTTGGAAGCTTTTCATATCGTCAAAGCGATTCTACGTGAAGTTGTAGATATTGGACGTATTGAGTACAAAGACACCAAAAGCTATTTTGGTGTTAATCTAGATGGCAAGGCAACAAAAACTATTTGCCGACTGCGGCTTTTTCCTACAAAAAAATCTATTGCCATTATTGATTCTGA
>NZ_JBKHHI010000007.1:0-49081 GCF_046539235.1 Coleofasciculus sp. | reverse complement strand
ACTCGTTCGTAAGTAGGTGGGGACAATTAAAGTTAACGGTGAGGATCGTCATTTGTCTTATGTCAATTGTTCCAGTTTATTCATAATTACTGGGTTAATCGTGCCAAACTTCTGTTCTAGTACAAGTGAGATTACTTTATTACACAAAAAGCGCTGTATCTAAAACTGCCCTAACATCGAGTACGATACGATCCCAATAAAAATAGAGTAATGGGATGGTTACGGGATGAGAATGTTTTCCCGTAATTGTTTAGGACTATTCACCCAATCAGTTGACAACATTCACGTTATCCCCATCTTTGAGATACGCCGCACCTTTAACCACAACGCGATCGCTAGGAGACAACCCGCTTTTAATTTCCACCCGATTATCACTCAGAAGTTCGCCTACCTCGACATACTGGGCTTTAACAGTATTATCGGGTTGCACGATATAGGCGATCGCACTACCGTCACTTTGAGGCAAGATAGCTTTGGCAGGTAAAGTTAACCCTGGGGCGGCTGAGGTGGTAATCGACGCCCGTAAAAACATCCCCGGTTTTAAGGTGGCTGAGGTGGGTAAATCGATCTTCACCTGCGCCTGACGGGATGCTTCATCAATCATCGGGTCAATTTCCCGAACTTTACCCGACAGTTGTAAACTACTATCCGCATCTGAGGTAATCGTTACCGATTGTCCCGGTTGAATTTGAGCAAGTTGAGTTTCTGGAACATTAACAATTAGTTCTAGACGCCCATTTTCAATGATTTTAAATAGAGTTTGGGAGCCAGAGGTGACATCTCCCACACGGGCATTGCGTTCGGCTATCTTACCACTCACAGGAGCAACGATGCGGGTGTTGTTAAGTTGTGCGATCGTGGATTGTACCTGTGCCTGTGCCTGTGCTAGTTGGGCTTCGGCTTGGGTAATCACTTCCCGCCTAGGTCCAGCTTGGAGTTGAGCAAGTTGCTGGTTGGCTTCTCGTAACCGGGCTTGTGCCTGTTCGAGTTGGGAACGGGTGCTGCGTTCTTGATTGTAGACTTCATCTAAGCGATCGCGGGCAATGGCACCTTCAGCTTGCAGGATTTTATTGCGATCAACCCGGGTTCTGGCTAATTCTAAGTCTGACTCGGCGGCTGTAACAGCAGATTCAGCGCTTCTCACCGCCTCTTTAGCACGGGCAATTTCTTCGTTACGGGAACCCGCCCGGAGTTCCGCGAGGCGGGCTTCAGCTTGGGCGACGGAGGCTTGGGCTTGACTTAATTGTGCTTGGAGTACCGAATCATCGAGGCGGGCTAATAACTGTCCAGCTTTGACAACCTGCCCTTGTTCCACTAACACCTGTTGAATTTGTAAGCCTGTCGCCTGAGACATAACGGGACTCATTTCAAACGCGGCGACACTTCCGGTGGCGTCTAAGCTGCGGTTGACACTCTCGGATGTCACTTGGGCTACAGTTACGCTTTGACTAGGGGCAGATGATGTGGCGACGGGAGGTTCTGCTGTTGGTGCGTCTGACTGTTGAGACGAGACTAAACGAGTAGCCCCTAACGCTAAGAGGACACCAATGCCGATGCCTAAAAACAGCCCTTTTCCTCCAGATAGCCAGCCTTTTTTGGAGTTCTCGGTTCCAGATTGGGGAGAGGAACCTGCATCTTGTGCATAAGTGTCGGCTTCAGCGCCAGGGAGATAGAATGCAACATCGACATCCTGTTTGAGTTCGACAGGCTTGGCAATAGAAGAACGATTCAACTGGCTTTTCTTGGGATTTGGTGCTGTCTGAGTCACTGTTATTCCTCTTTGACGGATCGAGGTCGCTAGCTTTGTAATTGTAAAGATTAAGTTGATGAATATCTGGTTACTTTACTTAACACTACTTTACATTGTAGCGCAATCTTGACCAAGTGGTTGGTTGATGCTTCGGGTCAACTACCCCCCTGTATGGTGGGGACAAGGCAACAGGCAACAGGCAATAGGACTCAAGGTATAAATGTATAAAGGTGGATTTGGTATGAGGAGGCAATGCAGTGCCACGGCACGTCTGGAAGCTGGGGAAGATGTAACCTTTCTTTAAGATATGGCAGAAGTAACGACTTCAACATCACCCATTAGACTCATCCAACAGAGTGATTTAGCTCATTTGTCATTTGTCATTTGTCATTTGCCCCCTGCTTCCCCTGCTCCCAGACGTAGCATGCTACGTCTGGAACATTGCTCCCCCAGCTCCCCCAGCTCTCCCACTCTCCCGAATTGGCATTGCTCATAAGGAGGAGGGACTAGGATGAGTAACGCAAGCCTGAGTCCCTTTCAATACCTCTTTATATAAAATTTCTAATTGACTAATATTCCCACTCAGGGTATAGCGTTCTAAAACTCTAGCTCTAGCTTTTTGACCCAGAAGTGTTGTCCATTCCGTATGATCTCGTAACAAGGGCAAAAGGGTATTCAATTGAGACGTGACCCGATGGGTATTGAGAATAATCCCCGCGCCACCTTCTAACACCTCACCATCCGCCCCCGCATCGGTGGCGACACAAGCCAAACCACAAGCCATGGCTTCGAGTAATGATAAGGAGAGTCCTTCTAATAACGACGGCAAAATAAATACATCGGCGGCTTGCAGAATCTCAATCCGCTGCTGTTCATCTGCCACAAATCCTAACCAGAGAATCCCATCGTATCTATCATAAAAAGGTCTTAACGTGGGAACTAGAGGTCCATTCCCGACAATCAAAAGCTTACAGCCATCGCCCATTTGCGACTGTTTCCACGCCTTGAGTAAAGCCTCTACATTTTTTTCTGTAGCAATGCGACCTTGATAAACAAATAGGCGTTGGGCATCAAATCGGACTTTCAAACTCGATGTGCCAGGAGCATATTTCTGCACATCAACTCCATTGGGAATTACGGCAAGTTTATGGCGAGGAACTCCCAAACGCACCAGCAAATCCCGTTGCAGTTGAGAAAAGATAATCACCCGATCATAGTGTGCCAGAAACGGGGCATAGAGTTGATAAGCAACCAATTGGGTTCCCGATTTTAAATTGCGGCGTTTGCCATCAAAGGGGGGATGAAATGTGGCAACGAGGGGTAAATTCAGGTCTTCACAGATTTCTGGAAGCAGAAAATCTAAGGGAGACAAAGTGAGAGATGCATGGACTAAATCCGGGCGGAGTTGCTGTAGAGCCTGTTTTAGCACCTTACTCGCTTTGGGTGAGGGAATCGTATAAACTTGGGATTTATACAAGCAAGGGAGGGATACCTCCTGACAACCCGAACACAGCGGATCTGCGGCGGTTTCGTCGTGGGCAAAATGGAGAAAACTAACTTGGTATCCCCGGTCGAGTAAAGCGTTAGTAACTTCTCGACCGTAAGTGACATTGCCACAAAAGGGTGATTTTTTTCCGATCCAGGCGATATGCATTCAAGTTGAATCGTGAGTCTCTATTTGTCAGCGTGGGTTAACATCGCTGATCCTGTACCGGAAATATACCAGTTTAAGCACCCTCCCGCGATCGCAATTATGGCTAAACTAAATAAGACGGGAGCTAAACCCAGCCAGGTTTCGGCTAAACCCGCTAAGGCTAAGGGCAGACTCAGGGCAATATTCACGCCATTATTTTGCAGCCCAAAAACCTTTCCCCGCATCTCTTCCGGGGTTTCGGCTTGAATCGTGGTTTGCATGGGAATCCCCACCATCGCCCCACACATTCCCAACAAGACGGTCATTCCTAACGCCATCCAGAGACTATGAGTAAACACAGATAAACCCACCAACGCCGCCGACATGCCCATCGATCCATAGAGACTCAAGCGATTGTGGGTAAAATGCTGACCCCAATGTCCCAGAATTGCCGCACCAGCAGCCATTCCCATACCGCCCATTGCCAACAAGAAGCCAAATTGGGAGGCTTTCATCCCTGGAAGGGTTTCGGCGAGTCGTACCGCTAACACGGCTAAGGCGGCGAAAATGGAGAATAAAATCACTAATTGAATCATGGCATTGCGGACGCGCCGTTGCCGTTTGAGGTAAAGCAGTCCCTCCCAGATATCGGCAAAAACGTGGGGGGTTTCACCTTCAGTAGGTTCAGTGTTTTCACCGGTTTTCAGCACTAGCAGCAACAATCCCGCGATCGCATACCCCCCACCAACGACGAATTCCTTGCCAAATTGCCAGTCAATCCCTAACTGCGCCACCAATTTATCGGTCAACGCTAATAGGGGATCACCTACGGCAAATCCAATAATCAAGGATGCCATCATCGTCGTGGTATAAAGGGAATTCGCCGAGAGCAAATGACGACGCTTGACAATCAACGGAATAACCGCTTGTTCAGCCGGGGCAAAAAATTGGGTTAAGGTAGAAACTAAGAATGTGATAATTAACAAGCCATAGAAGCCAACGGGCAACTTATAGATGGGACTCCAATCCTGAGTCAGCCATAACACCGCCGGAACTGACCAAACCAAGACACCTCGCAGCAGATTCGTCGAGACAAGTACCGCCTTTTTTGACCAGCGATCCACGAACACCCCCGCCAAGGAACCAAACAGGACAGCCGGAATCGTAAAAGCAATCATCAAGGCTGAAACCCAACCACTGATGCTGGTTCCCGCCGCCTGAAAGTGGCTAGCAATCAAGGCAATCATCAACACCAGATAGATTTTATCGGCAAGCTGAGAAAAAACCTGACCACTCCACAAGGTTAAGAAATTACCATTTTTCAGAACGGGTACAAACCCCTGTTTGCCTGGTTCAGCCGTCGGTTCAGGCGTTTTCGCTGGGACGTTCTCTGTTTGACGCGGCGGCTGGTGAGGTTCTCGATAATTGCGCTTAGTCGCAGACGATGAATTTTTTTGGGCAGGATGTTGGTTAACTCGTTTGGATTCAGATTCAGATAATCGCATTCTTTACTCTTCAGTTGGCTGCTGTGGCTGATCAACCCCAATGGGTGAATCGTCCACTTAAAATAGTTTGATAAGTTTTGTAATACACTACACTTTCTCTATCATCTCATGTGAACTACCCAGCGCTCGCCTCTATTCAGGCATAGTTGGCGGGGTTGTAGGGGCGACTCGCTGCAAAACTATGGCGGTGTGACAATTAACCTGTCTCGACTCGCCCTTGGCTCAAGATGCGCGGATCAGCTCATTGCCGATACCCTGTGGAGGGTGGGCGACCCGAGCAAATTAATGGCTCGGTGGTGTGAATTATGTGCGGCGGGTCGCCCCTACGGCGTTGATCAGCTAGGCTTTAAATAATAACCGATGATTCGGCAGACATCGCCAAGGCGTCTACTAACGTAGCTGAACGAATGGAACGACCAAAGTGATACTGGGCATAATCCCGTAACATGCGCTCCACTTTTACCCAGAGGGGCGCGATCGCGTCTAGGGACGTCTGGGATAACTCAGCCGCCGCTAGCTGTTGTACAATCGTTAATTCAACGGCATTCAGTTTACAGGTCAACCGTGGTAGAGGGGATTGTGTGACTCCATGGCTGCGGTTAGCAACGGGATGGAACACCTTCTGAGGTTGAGACATCTCTACCGCTAAACGATAGGTTCCACCTGCCTCCACACTAAACCCCACTTGCCAATTCGGATCAGTAAAATCCGGCTGAATCTGGTGCTGAGAAATACAACACTGTTGCACTTGCGGCGCAATCCCCGCCAAAGCCAATAGGTGAAAAATCCCATGACAAAGGTGTGCCAAAATTAGGGACGCACCGGAGGGACTGCTGCTTAATCGGGGTAACTGTTCCAATCGCCGCAGATGCTCATTAAACAAAGCGTACAATTCGGCTTGGGGTTGCTCACTTAAAGCATGACACAAGACTAACTCTGCTAGGTACTGACTTGCCGCCAGCTTGCCTAAATCCTTCGCCAATCCTGGATAGGATTCCAATGTTTCAGCTTGAGTAATTTTATCAAGCGATCGCCCTTTGTAAATCAGTAACTGATTCACCACAAACAAACCCATTCTACCCGCCAATTTTGAGTTCTGTTTGCGGGAACCTGGTGCCACTACCCGAATCAATCCCCACTCTGGCGTTAAAATTGTGACTAAGCGATCGGCTTCACCTAGCGGCATACTTTTCAGGTTAATCCCCGTGGCGTTATAGGTTTTAGTCATTTGTCATTTGTCATTCGTGTCATGTCAAGACTCTCGGATTTGGTGGGGGCGGGTTTAGTTACGTTAATGGTTTGAGTCGCCACGTTATTGGTTAAACCCGCCCCTACATACTTAAACCTCATTCCTTGTCTTTTCTCTCACGCTGTTGCAACAACTCTGGTCCACGAGAGGTTCCTAATCGGGTTGCTCCGGCTATGACTAAATCTAACGCTTGTTCGATGGTGCGGATACCTCCTGAAGCCTTAATTCCTATTTGTCCTTTTGTCAAGTCTTTCAAAAATTTGACATCCGACACCGTTGCACCTCCATGCCAACCTGTACTGGTTTTGAGATATTGCGCCCCAGCATCAATGCAAATTTCGGCGGCGAGTTGTTTTTCGTTATCAGTTAAAAGCGTTGTTTCCAAGATCACTTTGACGGTTTGACCAGTTTCCTCGCAGATTGGGGCAATTTCGCGATAGATAGCGTCAGTGTTCCCGGTTTTTAATGCCCCTAAATGAAGCACGACATCGAGTTCCGTTGCGCCATTTTCTACTGCTTCTTGGGCTTCGTAGAGTTTAGCCGCAGTTGTGGTAGCGCCACTGGGAAAGCCAATCACGGTACAGACGTTGGGGGCTTTGTTATGTAAGAGTTCAGCCGCGAGTTTGACGTACACTGGATAGACACAGACTGTGGCAAACTGAAATCGATCAGCTTCACGACACCATTTTTCCACCTGTTCGGGTGTCGCCGTGGGCGAGAGGAGGGCATGATCAATCAGAGGGGCAATATCGATATCAGGATAATCCATTGCGATCGCGTTTCTACTCTATATAACTTAACACCTAAAACCTAGCGCCTAACACCTACTTACGTGATGCCAAGTCTTGAACAAATTTTTTCAGATCAGGTATAGCTGAATAGCGATGCTCAAATTCAAAACGGTTGAGTTTGTCGCCGTTTTCTAAGCGGGGAATTGCTACTTGACCAGAGAGTTTCGTCGATGTCATAGTGACCACTCGCGATCGCTGTCTTTATTATCCTTTTAAATACTAGCATCTACGCCCATTTGGGCGTAGGGAAGAACTTGACATGCGGAATGTGAAAAACTACTGAATTTGGGGATTTTCCATCTCTTGACGCAGTTGATCGGCTTCTTCTAAAGTGGCTTCGGGATCTTCATCAGTTGAACGTTGCACATAATTAATCTTAAATTCTTCTAACAAATCAGACAGCAACGACTGAAGTTCTAACTGGGTTGCCTCATCCTGTAGTTCTTCCCGCAGGGCGTACTTAAAATTATGACTTAGTTGGTCAAATAGTTGTCGCCCTTGCAGATCAGAGTAGGAGGTGGCTATGACTTCATAAGTGGCTTGGGCTAAATAATTAGCCAGGTTTTCCATAACCTCTTTGGGCAACCCTTTCATGCCCGGTACTTGTCGCAATCCGGTGTAAAAATCTGATTGTTGCAGCGCTCCTTTGAGACTATGATGCAATAATGCCTGTAAATCGGGTTGAATTTGAGGTAAGACTTTATAAATCGAGAGTTCTAAAAGTCTGTCTGTAATCGCATCAATTTTATTAATATCGCTAACTTGGACATACGTCTCAGGTTGCAAGATGGCACGCGCCATATCTCCTTTGTCAACAGATTCTTTGGTTTGATTAATCAGTCGCACCATCAAAAACATCGATACCCGATCTGCCAAATACGCAGCTGGTTCATGGGTGACTTGTGCTAAAATTCGCTCCATATTGAACAATCCCGATTGATGCGATCGCACGGATACCGGAATAATCCGTAACCAGCGCCAGGTGGGAAGTAGCAGCAGCATGTCGTACCAGCGCCGCCAGAGGGCATCTCCCCATGTCAACTTCTCTTGGCGTCGAGACATGAAGAAGGTACGGAATAAAAGCTCAATCCCAAAAAAGGCAATAAAATAGAGGTCAATACGCCAGAAGTTATCAACGAGTTGACCATTTTCGTCGGTGGGTCGAAAATAATTACTGTTCAGTAGCGGTCGAATATCGCTGTTAAAGAATGAGAGGGCGTTTTCCCAGCCCACTTGCACCAGATACTCCTGTCGCCAAAATCGCGCAAAGGCTTGCTTGGCTGATTCCGTATTCAAATGATCGCGCATTCGCCGCTTCAGTTTAGCGAATGTACCAAACTTGTTGGCTGCCAAAAATGGGTTCTCTTCAATCAGGTCATTACTTTGTTGGCGCAACTCTTGCAAGACTTGCTCGGTTGGCGGTGCTTGCAGTCCCTGTTGGGAGAGTTGTACGGTTAAAGCATCAACGGTATTGAGGTAGCGTTGGGTATCCGGATGAGGCTCAATACTTTTAACCGGGTCATAGAATGTCACAATCTTAGGAAATTCTCGCACATAAACATCCCGCAATGGGATATAGCTGAGATTGAATAATGCCAGCAGGATATTCGCCCATGCAATTAAGGCGGTGAGCTTGTTCCACCAGTTCCGACCCCGGTGTTTGTAGGAATCGGCATGGGTTTGTTGGCTTAGAGCTTGGTCTACCATTTTCCCGTTGGATAGTCACTGCAAACAAATCGGGGCAAGTGCATCACCCCTATTTCAAATGAGCGTATCAGACGCTACACTAAATTAGTTATCTCCCTAGATAGAAGACAGAGCTGGATTATATCATTCAAAAGATAGATGAATGAACCAGACGAATCACTCAATAATAAAAGAGGAATTAAAAATTTATGGTTTAATCCAGCCTTTTCGAGGTATATTTAGGTAAGTTTTTGACGTTAATGAGGTATTCTTATGGCTACCGAACCAGACCAGCAACAGACACTATACCGAGAAAAAGTGCAAGCTGAGTTAAACAAGCTAAATGCTCAGGTTGACGAAATGAAAGCCAAGGCAGCCCAAGCCCAAGCTGATGCTAAGATTCAGTACACTAGCCAGATTGAGGAATTGCAAACCAAACAGGTTGCCGTACAAAAGAAACTGGAAGAACTCCAGGCGGCTAGTCAAGATGCTTGGGAAGATATCAAAACTGGAGTAGAAGCCGCTTGGCTGGATTTACAGGAATCCTTCCAAAATGCAGTTGCCAAATTTGATCAAAAATAGTGATTGGAGATTAGGAAACCCTTAACTTTGCTCAGGGAAAATAGTTTGTAGGGGCGGGTTTAGGAACTTTCTTTTAGCTGTGGATAATAACGTTTGTTCAAAACCCGCCCTGACCGATGTGTAGGGGCGGGTTTGGCTATTATCTTTTATTGCCACCCTAATGTTACTCAACCCACCCTCATCTTCCAGACGTGCCATGGCACGTCTCTACTTCCCCAGGCTCCCAGCCTCCCTGCACCTCCGCCCATCTCAAGCTCCCATTCCTGAATACTGCTTCAATCCCTTGCGCCACAACCAGCGATTGACGCCAAAAAATAATAATCCCCAACCCACCATAACCAAAATTCCTTGGACAATATTAACAGGTAGCCCAACTAACAACGCGGCGGGAAAATGAGCCAAGTAAGGGAAAGGTGTCCACTCGGCAACGGCTCGGACTGTCGGGGGAAAAACTTCCAACGGTGCCATCATTCCTGACAGAAACAAATAGAATAAATACCAAAATTGTTCTAGTGAAGTGGCTCGCTCTGTCCAAAATGCAAATAAGGCAAAGGTATATTGGATTAAAAATCGTAGGGCAAATGCCATGGCTGTGATGAATATAAATAATAGTGTATCACCCAAACCAGGTAACCAAAATGCTGGGGGATAGAGGAGAAAGAACAAACCTAAAAGTATAATCGATAAAGGTAGGCGAACAAAGCGTTCAGATAGATGACCTGCAACATGATGCCATACAGGATCAATGGGTTGCAGGAGTTTAGGAGATAGTCTGCCCTCTACCACTTCCCTTTCAAAATCAAAAATCATCCACACCACAGTAAACTGGCGAACGATAAAAACGGATAGGAAGTAACGCATAAATTCTTCAGGAGTTAGCTCAAACCCCCCAGCTTGAGATGCCTGCATCCAAACCCCCATAAGAATCAGCGGCAAGCTGTTGGAAAGTATCCAAAAAAAAAGCTCTGCTCGGTATTCCAACATGTGAGCATAGTAAACAGACAAAAATATTTTACTGGTATTAATTAATCGCTTCATAGTAATTAGACGCTGCTGAATCAGTATTGTGGTGGGGGAGATGGGGAAGGTAAATAATTAATGACTATAAAAAAGTTTTCTAGGTAGGGGCGGGTTTCACTACTATCGTTTTTTGCCAACCCTAATGTCACTAAACCCGCCCTGTCCAAATGATTAATTTCTGGACAAATGACAAATGACAAATGACAAATGACCAATGACCAATGACCAATGACCAATGACCAAAAATCACGAAACAACTCCGGCTCGGAAAACCCGACCGATGACTTCTTCGATGGGGGGGTCACTAACAGTTAAATCTATCACCTCTAAATCCGCCAAAATTCGAGCTACGGTACTTGTCAGCTTTTCACGCTGCACGAGGAAACGT
Organism: Coleofasciculus sp.; assembly: GCF_046539235.1. Lineage (GTDB taxonomy): Bacteria > Cyanobacteriota > Cyanobacteriia > Cyanobacteriales > Coleofasciculaceae > Coleofasciculus. The sequence goes on along the minus strand of NZ_JBKHHI010000007.1, from coordinate 38,477 downwards.
ACTGCTAACCCATCTACCGCTTCTATTTCTGCATAACCTGATAATTCTTCTTTTGACAAGGGTTGAGCCAGTTCTACTTTCACCTCCCGATAGGGCGCAAAGCGATTGAGGAGTCCCTCCAAGCTGCCATCATAAATCATCTGCCCTTCATAAATTAGCAGCACTCGCTGACACAGCGCCGTAATATCTGCCATGTAGTGACTGGTCAATAAAACGGTGGCTCCCGTGCGCTGGTTGTACTCACGTAAGAAATTCCGCACCGCTAATTGTGCATTAACATCCAATCCCAATGTAGGTTCATCCAAGAATAAGACTTGGGGTTGATGTAAAAGCGCCGCCAGCAATTCAGCTTTCATGCGTTCTCCGAGGGAGAGTTTCCGCACGGGTTGCGTGAGTTTGGCTTCTAAAGATAACATTTCTGCCAGTTCCCCGACGCGACGTTGAAACTGGTTGTCAGAAATTCCATAAACGGCGGCGTTGATTCTCAGGGAATCCAAGGCGGGTAAGTCCCAAAGCAGTTGTTGCTTTTGACCCATAACTAGGGTAATCTGCTGCAAAAAGTTGGATTCCCGCTGAAATGGCTGATGACCCGCCACCTTCACCTCACCCCCTGAAGGGTGAACGAGTCCGGTGAGCATTTTCAAGGTCGTGGTTTTACCGGCACCATTGGGACCGAGAAATCCCACCACTTCCCCCATGCCAATTTCAAAGGAAACGTTTTGTACAGCAACGACTGAGCGGTACTTTCGGCGCAAAAAGTGGGTTAGAGTTCCCTTAATACCGGGTTGTTTGACCGCTACGGGATAGACTTTGCTCAGATTTTGAGCCACAACAATAGACATATTGACATTCCCCGCACTAAAGTGACGGGGATTCTGCTGACAGATTAGACTGTGGTAAAGGGCACAATCTTACTCTCGCTACGGTCGCCAAACACCGCCTACCCATTCGGATTAGGTCAATTCCTAACTTTCTGGCTACTTTTCTTAAAATATTGGCACTGCCGTTTAAATCGGCATTGACAATTGAGCTATCGCTGCTGCGATACAAACCACGCTTTATTCGTCTCAGTAATGCTTTCCACCCGTCTGGTTTTTCGCCAAACTTAGGCAGGGAGGTCGAAACCTGTTTATTCCAATACTGATTAAATGCTTTCATGGCACGGGCATCAATCAGGAAAGAGTTACTCAGGGTGTCAACACAGGCAGCCAGATTGTCTACCGTACCTAAGTCAATTGCTAATGCTTGGTCATCAATACCTACTAATGTTTCCTGTTTGGGTAGTTCGTAGGAAGCTTCCAGGTAGAATACACCGTCGGAGTAAATCAAGTCAAACCCTTCACTTCGTTCGAGGGCATGCTTTCCAGTCAGGAGTTTGCCTGCCTTAAAAAATGTTTGACGGGCAAAATACACACCCATATTATAGAGTTTTCCTGATTGTTCACATAGATACTCCAAAATTGCTTTCGTTTCTTCGTCAGGATGTAGTCGCATTTGCTGTACACCCCTAGGCTTTTTGTTCTTAGCCATAACCTTCCTTCTTTGTGGACAAATAGCCATTTTTTCTCAACTGCAGGCAACGGAGCGTGCTGAAAACATTCAGAGATACATCAATGACCCTCACCATACTTAAGGGCAGTAGGCGACTCAAGTCGCTACCGCGCATTCCTCTCCGGTCTAAAGCTTGCCCTCGAGCGAAGCGAAGGGACACGGAGTTTCCTGCGACGGAGGATGTCTTATGATCTAGTCTACTTGACTCTTAGTGGAGAGCGATCGCGCATTTTGTAAATAACCCGCTTTAATACAGTCCGCCACAATTTGCTCAACCAATTCCCAAAGCTGAGGTGTACCCTCTTGCACTGGCGCCATCCGTTGCATCACTTTAGACAGGGCGGGTTTAGTGGCATTAGGGTGGGCAAAAAACGATAGTAGTGAAACCCGCCCCTACACACAGACACAGACGCGCCATGGCGCGTCTCTACATTGCTCCCCCAGCTCCCCCTGCATTATTCCTCCTCTTCTGGATGCCGAATCAACCAATCCTCACCCACACGAATGGTTAAATCGGATTCAATATCTCCTGTGGAAGAGGCTTCGACGTGACCGAGTTGCAAAACCCTTTTCAAGGTGGTTGCTGCTTTCAAATCGCCTTGTTGCACAATAATCTGAGTCTCGCGTACCTGATCGGGCCAATCCTGTATGATGTAGACATTATAGAAGTCGTTTTTCGCCAAATATCGAGCAACTTCGTGAGCTAATTGCGGGTCATCTGTGGCATTTTGAATCGCAATTCGCAACCGTTGGGGAGAACGCCGAATCTCCGATGAACTCCAGTCAATGGTTTGCTGAAAATATTGTTGCATAACGCGATCGCGTCCGGCAGAATCCATAATCCAATAGCTGGCAACATATTCCTCTGGATTGCTGAAGCGACCGGGCAAGAGTACCATTTTAAAATCATCTTTGTCCAAATCTAAGCCAAAACTCACCAGCGCCAGCATTTCTTCCAAGCTGAGATTGGTATCAATATATTGCTGCATCACCCGAATGATTTGGGGTAAACGCGGTAGCGCCTTGGGGCTGAGCAACCGTTGACGCAGCGCCTTGAGCAGGGTCTGTTGGCGCTGGACTCGACCAATGTCGCCATAGTTATCTTTACGAAATCGAGCAAACTGTTCGGCTTGGTCTCCATTTAAGGTTTGCCATCCCGGTTCTAAATCAATGTACAAATCCTGGGTTATATCCTCATACTGCATCGGATAGGGAACAAACACCTCAACTCCCCCCAGCAGGTCTACCAGTTCCCGAAATGCATCTGTAGTCACCCGCACATAGCGATCAACGGGTACATTATTCAGAGTACGGCTCACCACCCGTGCAGCTAACGCGGCACCCCCTTCCACATTGGCATCATTGATTTTGGCAAGTCCTACCTCCGGAAGTTCCACTTGGGTGTCCCGAGGAATGGATAGCATGGTGACGGATTCTTCTGTCGAGTCGAGGCGTAACAGCAGCATAGTATCGCTGCGACCACTGAAAACGTCGGAGGGGTTTTTGTCACTATCGGAAACGCGGTCAATTCCCATGACCAGGATGTTGACGGGGCGGGCTAAATCATAGCGAAACGCTTGTCGCCAGGAATTTTCTTTCGCGCCAGGGACAAACTTTTGCGGCACGATTAAGGGGGACAGAGGGGTAATTAGGGCAACCGTTGCGCCCAAGGTAGCAGATACTGTAGCGGTTAAGATAAACGCCGCACTCCACAGGAACCAGCGCATATAGCGACCACCACTGGATTTATTTGAATGATCATCGGAATGGGACTCTCCGCCATCACCATCTGGCGGTGGAGGAGGCGGGGAACTCCCAGTATCATTTTCAGCGACATCGGGGTCGCCGTGCGATCGCGGATAACTTTTTGGATGGGAGACTTGAAAGCCCCAGCTAGTTTGGGAACTGTTCGACACGTTTTTTTACCCTCACCACACACCAACTGTTCTGGATTCTATGACGTTCACCGAATCTATTGCTGGATTATAGCGTTACCCAGCCCACTCCCCCGTGAGTTTTGACCCTTCGCTTCGCTCAAGGTCATAGTTAACTCCCCAGCTTCCCCAGCTCCCTCCGCCCCTCCGCTCTCCCAGGCTAGGATGTAGCAGACAATCAGAATAGCATGGACAATGAGTCAATTAATACCTGTAATTTTAGCTGGCGGCAAAGGTGAACGGTTTTGGCCCCTCAGCCGCAAACACCGACCTAAGCAGTTCTTAAGTTTAGATGGTAGTGGCAAGAGTTTATTACAGACCACGGCTGACCGTCTCAGTCAATTGGCGGGGGATTCAGCCCATGTCTGGGTGATCACATCGGCTCAATTAGCTGATGGGGTGAAACAACAGTTACCCCAACTTAATAACGAGCATATATTAGCTGAACCCGAAGGGCGGGATACTGCACCTGCTGTGGCGTGGGCAACCTTAGAAATTGTGCGTCACTATGGAGAAGATGCGGTGATCGGCTTTTTTCCAGCAGACCATTGGATTGCAGACCAGCAGGCGTTTCAGCAGACAATTGAGGCGGCGACTCAGTTAGCGGCGACTGCAGCGGCGATTGTCACCTTAGGAATTGCTCCCGACTACCCATCTACAGGTTACGGTTATATCGAACAAGGAGAACCCGCCGGAACCTTTAATGATTTACCAATTTATCGGGTGGCTCGATTCACAGAAAAGCCAGACCGAGAAACAGCCGAGAAATTTCTGGCGACGGGGAAATTTAGCTGGAATGGTGGCATGTTTATTTTCCGTGCTGGTGTCGTATTAGCGGAATTAAACACTTATGCGGCTGATATTATCAATCCGTTACAGAAACAGGGGATTGATGCTTATTCTCAACTAACTAAAACCAGTATTGATTATGCCTTAATGGAGAAAACCAAACTGGCTTATGTTCTCCCGGTTGCGTTTGGTTGGGATGATTTGGGAGATTGGAATGCTTTAGAACGGTTGCACAAGGGAGAGGCGGCGAATGTGGAACTGGCAACTCATATTGGGAAAGATACCCAAGGCGCAATTCTTTATACCAGTGATCAGGATGAGGTGATTGTGACGATTGGCTTAGAAGATGTGGTGGTTGTGCGCGATGGAGGGGTGACATTAATTGTGAAAAAAGACCGCACTCAGGAGATTAAGCAGGTGCTGAAAACCTTACAAGCGGATTCGAGGTTTAGTCAGTTACTTTAATGTCCCTGACGGGGTGTTCTCAAATTCTTGTTGGCGGGTGGTTGTGGACTCATCCAGATATTTGGAGAGCGATCGCGTCCCTGGCGGGGTTTCTCATTATTAGATCCGTTTTCCCCGATACTAATGCACCATTTTAGCTGGGTCACGCCACTACCCCTGCACGTCTATTCAAGGCTGTAGCTGGGTTTGATAAACTTGTACAGGTCGATCAATCCCTTTGAAGCGATACTCGTCCATTAGTTTCAAGCCTTGCTTGTGCGTCAGTAAGGCATAGGTATCTTGACTCAGGACACATTCCCCAGGCGGACAAATCGCTTCCATTCGCGCCGCCAGGTTAATGGTTGCGCCTAAGGCAGTATATTCGACCCGTTGAGAACTCCCTACATCTCCCACTACGGCTTTTCCACTATTCACAGCAATCCGTAATTGTATGGGTTCGAGTAATACTCCATTCGTATTTAGTCCATCTAAACGATGCAGCATTCCCTTCGCCGTCGCCAAGGCGCGGTCAGCATGATCCGGTTGAGATTCGGGAGCGCCAAAAAATGCCATAATGCAATCGCCAATATATTTATCGAGGGTGCCATTAAAGGCAAAGAGTTCTTGTAGCATCTCCTCAAATAAACTATTGAGCAATTGAGCAATCTGGACTGGACTTAAGCGTTCTGAGAGTGCTGTAAAGCCGACAATATCGGCAAATAGGATACTGATTTCGCTTTCAGCGGCGGGTAAACGACCATCAGGTAATGTGCGATAGGCAATCAGTTGCTGAACCACGGCGGGGGAGTGATAGCGTTCTAGCCGTTGGCGAATCATTTCTTCGCTGGTGAGTTTTTGGGTCAAGAGCCAGCGTTGTACACTCGATGCTACCAGGTTGGCTAGAGTGGAAAAAAAGCTGAGGTCTTCTTCCCCTTCTTGCGTCCAATGGGTTGACGAGTGATGGGCATCGGCATATAGTACCCCAACTACCTTATTTTCATCCCAAAGGGGAACCGCGATCGCACTGCGAATTCCTTTGTACAGGATACTGACTTCTCCCTCAAAGCGTTGGTCAGCTTGAGCATCGGCGGTTTGAATCGCCACTTTTTCGGTAAAGACTTTTTGACAGATACTCCGACTAATCCAATGGCTGGACTCGGCTAAACTTTGCTGCTGATTGACGTTTCTGGATGCCGCATTGAGTAATTCCAGTTGCCTTGAACCGGTTACATCCACCAATAAAGCAATCCGTTCGATGCTTTCAAGATAGCGAAAGACCACATCCTTTACCCGTGAGAAAATGGCTTCGATGGATTCAGCCCCACTTAAACCCTTGGCTATCTCGACCAAGTCCTTCAGCCGAGCAATGGTTGTTTCCTTGACGCTAAGCTCATCCCCTTTATCTTTCGCTTGTATCCATTGCTGTTGCAATTCTTTGACACTGCGAAGGATAGTGGCTTCTGCGGGTATCTGTTCCACTGGTGGGACGGTGTTGGTTCGTCGAGACGGAGCCGCTAAAACAACCACAAGGCTGACATCCCCCAACCAAATCACATCGCCGTTTTTCACCAGTTGCGGCGAGGTAATCTGACGTTCGTTCAGTAACGTCCCGTTTTTGCTCCCCATATCCTTAATCATCCAATTGTCGGTTGCCGTTTTCAACAACCGAGCATGATATCGGGATACCCCTTCGTAGGGTAAGGTTAGGTCGCACTCCGGTAAGCGACCAATAGTAAATACATCCTGATTTACTGTCACAGTTTTTTCGGTTTTTCCTTGGTGCAGGCGCAGTTTGAGTTCAGCCATACTTAAGATACGTCCTGGAAGCGAATATGGGGCGAAAAACGTTTTTCGATAATCCTAATCCCGTAGATTAATCTTAGTGCATTGATTTAGGAACACCCGGTAGGGGTGATCATGTCCCGCCTTAGACTGATCGCCTAAAATGCAGTATTTTTTCCCATGAGTTACTTGTTTTGGATAGAGACGTGCCATGCTATGTCTTTTTAGCATACAGTCAAATCCCCGTTCCGATCGGATGAGATAAAACCCTGCAATCCGGATTACACAGCTTCTACCTGAAAAGCTGATTAGGCGCAACGTTTACGTCCGGACAATATTCAACATTATAATGATAGGCGCATTACTAGACCAACGTTACCAAGTGGTTCAGGTTCTAGGGCAAGGTGGATTTGGTCATACTTATCTAGCACAAGACACCCACCGACCTGGCAACCCGACTTGTGTGGTTAAACACCTCAAACCTGCCACCAGTGAACCTGACTTTCTGCAAACTGCCAGACGCCTGTTTAATGGAGAAGCTGAAACCCTGGAAAAGCTTGGTACTCATGACCAGATTCCCCGGTTGTTAGCTTACTTTGAGGATAACCAAGAGTTTTACCTAGTCCAGGATTTCATTGCCGGACATCCCCTGAGTGTGGAACTGCAACCGGGTCAACGTTGGCAGGAAGACCAGGTGATTCAACTGTTACAAGAAGTTTTATCCATCCTGGAATTCGTCCATAGTAATCATGTTATCCATCGAGATATCAAACCGGATAATTTAATCCGCCGCGCGATAGATCATAAGCTGGTTCTGGTTGACTTTGGCGCGGTGAAGCAAGTGCAAATGCCATCGATCATGGCTCAAGCCGCCGTCAGTGATACTGTGGGTATTGGTACGCCCGGTTATATGCCGAGTGAACAGGGACAAGGTAGACCCCGTCCCAACAGTGATATTTATGCGTTAGGCATGATTGCTATCCAAGCGCTGACGGGATTAAGTCCAACTCAGTTGGTTGAAGATCAACAGACGGGAGAGATCATCTGGCAACAATATGCTGAAGTTAGTCAAGGGTTAGCCATTATCGTGACCAAGATGGTGCGCCACTATTTTAAGTATCGCTATCAGTCGGCAACTGAGGCGCTGCAAGCACTTCAGGCACTCACCCATCCTCACGCCCCCCAAAATTGGGCAGTCTTGGTCAACCATAAAGGACGTTTTTATCTGACTCAAACCTTTCGTTTTCTCGGGAAACTGGCAAAACCTTCCCTGAAAGTATCCCATCACGCTAATCCTACTCCTACTGCTCCGCCATCCACTATCCCAGTACCTCGCGCCGCGAATTCCGACCAGAAGACAGTAACGGTTGCTCCGGTGAATCATTCCCCATCGCCTGTCAGTTCCTCGTCTTCCCAAAGTCCTATTGCTGACTCGCCTCGCAGCTTATCCATATTAATTGGCGTAGGCGCTTTTGCTCTAGGCGCGATCGCGATTGCGGGAATTAACCGATTATCAACATCGCCAACGACGCCGCCAAACAATGTAGAACTCACCCAAAATCAACTTCAACCTGAAGCCACAAATCCACCTTTACCAAAACCGCCAACCCATTCACCTGAACCTGAACCTACCCAGAGTTGTATCATTGTTACCGCACCCACTAATTTACGCTCGTTGTCTGGACGCCAGAAAACGGGGACGGTTTTCCCAAAAGATACTCAACTTACTCTGACTGGAAAAGAAGAAGACGGTTGGATAGAAATTAGTGAACCTGAGCCAGGTTGGATCTGGAAGCGTCGCACCCAAAATACTTGTCCAGCCAATTAATAAGGGTTTAACTTTAACTGGCTTCTGATTACTCTAAATAATTCGCGTGGGTGATAAAATTTCCATAATAGACACAAAATTTACAGAATTTAATCAAAGGAAAAATTAGAAATTGATTGATTTTTTCTAAAACATAGTGTTGACTTGCTTCAAGTCTTAAAGAACTGGTATCAGTCATATTAATTGATGTGAATACTTTCATGGTGTAACCTCCAAGGTTTTCTGAAGAGAGCTAACAGCATCCTTGTATCCCTGGCAGAGACTCACTTTGGGCGTGCCAGACGTAAGTAAGCAGGGATAACGTGAATCATCACAACCCCCTTAGTTGTATTTTAAGTTAAATTCGTTACTTTTTTTGCTCAATTCATCAGTTATGGGACAAAAAGCAGGAGACAGAGGCAAAAGGGTTAAGTGCTCTCGCTTCCCCATCTCCCAGACGTAGCATGAGGAGTCTCTACATGGCTTCCCCATCTCCCAGACGTAGCATGAGGAGTCTCTACATGGCTCCCCCATCTCCCCATCACCACAAGAATCATGAAGAAATGTTAACAAGCGTCAACTCCGTGTCTTCAGGTTCAAGGTTAGTGGGGTTCTACTACTGAGTACTTATTTTTCAGCAAAATGGCTGATGCTAATCCTACCAAAAAAGCGTAAGGTTATTTCTTAACTGTTGAAATATCAGTGATTCTACGTAGATAGATTCACTGTGAATGGAAATTATTCTCTGGAAAGAGCTAAATTACTTAAGTATGAGTATCAATCAATATTGTGGAAAATACCTAAATCTTTATCCTGGCTTTATGGGAATTTAATAAAACCTGTTAGATAATGGTCGATAAGTCGAGGCGGATCTTGCATTGTGTTTAAATTTACGATTGTCATCACCACCTACAACCGTTTGTCTATGCTGAAACGAGCCATTGAATCAGCATTGGCACAAACGTTACCCTGTGAAGTGATTGTTGCTGACGATGGTTCCTCAGATGGTACAGAGGCATACATCCGTAGTTTAGGTAATCGCGTGGTTTATCACCGCAATCCAGTTAACTTGGGACATTGCGCCACGATGAACGCCGCCGTTAAGCTAGCTCAAGGGGATTGGATTAAACCCATTGACGATGATGACTATCTTGCCCCCAATTGTATCCAGGAACTAACCAACGCGATCGCCAGATACTCCCAAGCGGTTCTCTGTTCTAGTCAAGCGATACAAGTCAACCAGAATGGTAGAGAAGTATCACGTACCCAACCAATCAGCGATCGCAACATTGATTATGTACCTCAGTCTGAGGTTCATTATCGGATGCTTTTAGAGCAACTGCCCTTTGGGACACCTGTACAAGTTGCCTTTCGCAAAGATGCCTTTGTCAAATCCGGGGGATGGGATTCCAGCTTTGAAGTGAACTACGATGATATTGACTCATGGGTGAAAATTGCCCAATATGGAGATGCCATCTTAGTGAATCAGCATTTAGCCTACCGGACATTATGGCATCAAGGGAATCATCTCAAATTTTCCCTGCAACAGCGCCTGCAAAAGCATATCTCGATTAAAGAAAAAATTTATAAATTTGTCCATCCAAAGTATCATGATTCTCTGCCCTCGTTGCCAGATATTCAGGATTTTTTGACGTTGTACTGGAGTTTGGTGGGCTTCAAGCAAGGGAAATTTGATCAGGCGCTTCCCCTGTTATTTCCCGCTTTGTTTTCTCGGAAAGGTTGGCAACTTTTAACTCAAGTTATTTACGCTCGCAACTTTTATCAAACGTCCCAGCCAGATTGCCAAGAACCAAAACCCAAGCAGATACCTTTATTATCTGAAATATAGAGACGTTGGCTGTAACCAACGTCTCTACAGGATTACTTGCTCTCCTCTTTGGTTTTAGAGTTTGCCTGAGATTTCTTGAATTGCTTGTGAACGAACCAACCGAGTCCCAACAATCCAAATGCGGCGGACGAACCCGGTTCAGGAACCGACTGAGGTTCTGAATCTAGGGCTTCTAGTGCATCGTTAGCGAGTTGTGCATGGGCAACTGTGGTTGGGTGAATACCATCCCAAAACAAATACTCATCTGGATTGTTACAGACTTCAAAAGCTTGTGTTCCATCTAATTTACCATCATCGCCAAGGGGTTCGATGCAAGAGTCGGTGACATTCGTAAAACCAAATTCTTCGGGATTGGCAATGGTTTTATTCAGGAGAGAAAAAGCATCAAGCTGTGCAATATTGATATTATTCAATTGACTCAAATCACCAAGACTTCTGTTTAATAGGGTGTTATGGATTTGAGATAATTGGGTAAGATTCATGGATATATCATCACCCATGCTAAGTACGCGAGGGGTTTTACCCAAATCTGGCAAGTTAGGTACAAAGAAATTACGAGCTCCTAAATCATAGAGTGTTTGTACCGCTTCCGCTAAATTCCCGACTGTTTCCATTGGGTCGGCTTCAGATACAAGCTGGTAATCATTAGGACCTCCCCATACAATATAGAGTGCGTCCTGATCGGCTGGTTGATCCGCTACCGCTAGATCATCTTCAAACCAATCAACCTGAGTTAATATTCCCGGTATCAGTTCACCCGACTCACCTACCCCTTGAGTTCCAGTTTGCGCTCCACCGAAGGCGAAGTTCACGCTGTTGGTAGCCGTCGCACCATTAAAATATGGGCTAACTTGAGGTTGACCGTTAATGATTGTGATCGGAGAAGGGATAGCCAAATCGTGAAACAGCACGGATAATTCCGTAGAAGGTGTGAGTTCTATGTCCAAAGCCTTTGCTAAATAATCGCTCCAAACTAAATCATTAGAAAACCGTCCGTCCTTGTCGTAGGGAGGAACAGGAGGTGCAACGGGCGGTATTTCAACATTAGCAGGTATTTCAAATCCAGGAAGTATTTCGTCAGGGTTATTAGCGGCTGTTGTGGCATTGAAAATATTACCCGGGTCAGAGAGACTATCCCCAAAGACATACATTTTGCTGAATGTAGCCGCTGAAGCCTGTGTGGGCAACATGAAGGAAAAGACAGTAAATCCTAGAGCGACAATTGGTTTTTTCATCAAAGGTCTCGACTGTTATTACTAATTTGGACAATCAGGATGTGGCATAGACTCCTGGGAAAATCAGGGGATCGTCTGTGCCTCAATCGGTTTGTATTCAGATGATTTTGATGAATCTTTATGTGGTTATAACCAACCCAGCCTACCCACCATTCAGTCTGGGATTGTTATAGTAGAGAGTGATATCGATACAAGGTACAATGCTGATGAAGCTTAATAATCACAGAGTTTTACCAGAAATCCTATATCCTTACTCTGGACAAATTGCCGAATATGAGCAAAGTTCTCAAGTCAGTTTTCAACTTTACTCCTTAAAGACATACGAGGTGGCGATTGTTTAAATAAATGCATAATTCTTTACTAACAAACACCCTGCTTAAACATACTACATATTACAATAGCTTAACAAAGCTGTAAATGCAACACAACTGTCAAAAATCAATCTAGAAAAAAGGTAATATTAATAATAATTTTAATTTTCGTCAACCCCCGATCAGGTGATGACATTTAAATATCCGGACATAGCCACTCAAGCCATCTCCAGAATTTTATCGGAAAAGCGTTCCGCCTATAATCGAAATGCGGCGCTGTTTGACGTACAAGAACCGATTACCAGTGCGTCGCCAGAGGTACGTCAGATTATAGAGAGAGTGTTGCAAGCCGAAAAAGATAAACTTTATATGAAGACCCCCCGCCATATCAATGATGACATCTTGAGAATTGTCAAGGAAGAAGTGCAATGAAGCTGAGGTCAATCCGGCTGTGCAATTTTCGCCAGTTTTATGGAAAGACACCCGAAATAACTCTGGCAACTGGCGATCGCAATACGACGGTGATTCATGGTAACAATGGTGCTGGCAAGACGACGCTATTAAATGGCTTCACCTGGGTTCTGTACGAGAAATTCACGGCGGCGTTTGCCTCTCAAGAACAACTGGTGAACAAACGGGCAATTAGTGAAGCTGATCTAAAGGAATCGGTAGAATGTTGGGTAGAAATTGGGTTTGAGCATCAGAATAAACGCTATCAGGCAAAGCGACTCTGCCGTGCTTACAAGACGGAAGCGGGAGTGGAACAGGGTAAAAGTGAACTATACCTGCAAATTGCCGATGATGATGGTCGCTGGCTCCTACCGCAACAACTGCCAGAGGATATCATCGGGCGCATCTTACCTGCAAGTTTACATCAATACTTCTTTTTTGATGGGGAACGAATCGAGCAAATTGCCCGATCTGATAAAAAAGCCGACATTGCTGAAGCGACGAAGACGTTGCTTGGGGTTGAGGTGTTAAATCGCTCAATTAAGCATCTCAAAGAAGCCAGAAAAACCTTGGAATCTGAATTATCGTTAATCGGCGATTCGCAAACAAAAAAACTACTCAAAGAACAAAAGCAACTGGAACAAAAAAGTCACAACCTGGCAAATCGCCAAGTCGAAATAGAGCAGGAATTAGCCCACCACGATGAATTAAAGCAAACCTGGAGTAGTCGCTTATTAGAACTCGGTGGCGCTCAAGAGTTGCAACAGCTACGGGATGAACTAGAAGCACAACAAAAATTACATCGAGACCAGCTTAAACAGGCAAAAGATAACCTCAAACGCGCCCTGTCTATACGTAGCTATACTGTGTTATTATCCCCAGTGATCACAGCGTTTCACTCCATTGTCGAAGACTTGCGATCGCGCGGCGAACTCCCCGTTGGCATTAAACAGCAATTTGTCCAGGATTTGCTGCACAGCCAGCGCTGTATCTGTGGTACAGAATTACAGGAAGGAACCCCAGCCTATCAACAGGTTGCGGCTTGGAAGGAGAAAGCTGGATTAGCTGATGTGGAAGAAACGGCGATTCGCTTAGGGGTACAGGTTGGTGAAATTGAACGGCAAATCCCCGATTTTTGGGCAGATGTGGATCAGCAACAGGTAATTATAGCTCAAGAACGAGCGGAACTTTCTCGCATTGAAACTCAACTGGATGATATTAGAAAAAAGCTGCTCACCTTTCCAGATGAGGATATTAGCAAACTGCAAAAGCGCCGAGATGAAATTGATATCACCCTTCGGGATTTAACCTTAGAAAAGGGAGCAAATCAGCAGCAAATTGAACAGTTAGCCACTGATATCCAAGCCATCGCCAAGCAAATTTCCAAACATCAAATGAATGAGGCAAAGCAAGCCTTGGCGCAACGACGGATTGTGGCAACTCAGGACGCGATTGAACGATTAAATGAAGTTAGAAACCGACTAGATAATGAGTTTCGCACGTCTTTAGAAAAGCGAGTTCAGGAGATTTTTACCGGGATTTCGTTTACCCCCTATCTCCCTAAACTGAATCAGAACTATGAATTAACCTTAGTGGAAAAAACCTCTGGAAACGAAGAACTCGTGGCGGCGTCTACGGGAGAAAACCAAATTCTCAGCCTTTCATTTATTGGGGGAATTATTGATCGGGTGCGGGATTGGATTCAAGAACAGGCGCTGATGGGACCCGATAGTAGCACATTTCCCATCGTTATGGATTCACCCTTTGGCAGTTTAGATGAAATTTACCGCCGCCAAATTGCCCAAACTCTTCCCACTTTAGCCAATCAGTTAGTTGTGTTAGTCACCAAGACTCAATGGCGAGGAGAGGTGGCGCAAGAGATGGAACCCTATATTGGTCGAGAATACGTCCTGGTTTACAATTCACCGAAACCCGAGTGCGATCGCGATCGCATGGAACTTGGAGGCGTTGGCTATGATTTAGTTAAACCCAGTCCGAATGAGTTTGAATATACAGAAATTGTGGAAGTGGAGTATGTTTTTTAGGGTCATTTGTCATTTGTCATTTGTTAGAGAACATTGTAGGGGCGGGTTTAGCCGTTTAATTTGGGTATCTACCAATAATCTTTCAACAAAACCCGCCCTTTGTCAAAAGAGGGGATATTCACTACATTAGGTTACAGTTTTTCCGGAAGACTCCCATCGATTTCGATTACTGGATCGGTGTTCTAGGAAAACAACCCGCTTAAAAGTCGCCTAGCTAATCGCTTTGATCGGGGTTTTGAGGAGAGAAATCCAGCCACAATTCGCCGCATCATCCAGCGCCTTGCTTTTGGTTGCAATAAATAAAATAGGCGTCGAAAACCAATATAAAATAACCCCACCATTATTAAAACAGCGATTAGCATCCAAGGGCTATTCAGGAAAACTGGGATAAAGGGAATCACTAGCAGCATAGCAATCAGCAACGCCAATCCCAAAGCTAGTCCATTGATTAACCGAGTTAACGGCAAAAATGTACCGAAACGCAACTGATGCATCACTTGTTCAATTAACCAATAATGTGCCGCTGAAATCTGATGGGAAAACTTGGGACGTTCTAGACAATTGCGCTGGATTTGATGAATAATATCACCATCCATACCAATCACACTTCGCATCAGCGCCTCTTGGGAGTTTCCTCGCTGATAGTAAGTACAAAACGTTAATCCCGATTGCCAACGGTTTTCGTCATCAATGAGAGCGTAATATCGTAAATCTGTGAGCAATTGACGGGAAAACTTCAAGGAATTCCCCATCTGTTGAGCCTGTTGAATGTGTTGTAAACTCTCTTTATCTAACGTGAAGCGAACTCCGTGAAACAGAACCTGAGAGCGGGAAATGCGTTCTACCTCAATTTGGATACAAGAGGCGATCGTTAAATTCTGACGTGGAGAAAGCAGGTGAGACGGCGATGCTAAACGAGGATGCTGATTCATAAACGTCAAACCCTGTTTCCTTTTCCCTGCGTGCAGCGCTATACCTTATGACTTATGTAGTGTAGCTTTGATTAGACCAATAATAAACTCCAACAGTCCCCGCCATTGTCGTTCACTGGCGATGACTCCCTCTCGGTGAATTTGTAGAATAATCTCTTTCTGGGGATGGTGAAACAGGGATTGATCATAGCGATTGATCACATCGCCATCGAGTTGAATCACGGTTTGAGCGCAGATAGTATCCGTGGCGATCATCCGTTGAATCATCTCAACTTGATCAGGTTGTTGAGAAACTAAACGTAGTACCGTCTGATTCCGATCATCCAAAGCTGCTTTGAGTTCCGCCAGTTTACGCAACCCCCGTAAAAAACGACAATTCCCTAAAAGTCGTTGAATGGAAATAATTGTCTCTGGACTTTTCAGATCCAGGGGATTAGGGAGACGAGTGGGAGTACGCTCAAAGTCATTGGCGAAACTGGAGTTATCCGGCTCATACACCGTCGGATCATGAAGTTCCGAGGTTGGATCATGCAACAGTCCCCGATACTCCCGTTCTAGACTGGTGCGTAACTCCAAGTAGCGATCGCGTAATGACTCGTGGATACCAAGTTGTTCTAAATAATCCGGCGAAATTGGATAAATATCCCGGTACGCTTCCCAAGCAATAAACTTATGACCACTAATATGATCTACCACGATCGTATTCACTTCTAGCGCTGTGAAGTCAATCAGTGTGTCACCTAACGACTGCAAGAAGTGATTGATGTTTCGATTCACACCCGAATTATTGCCTCGGGTTTTAGAGGCGGGTACATCTGAATGCTCTTGTCGATTGCGATTGGTCATCAACCCACACCTTTTTAGAACACCTGTTCAGTCATCCAATCATCTACCGAAATTTCCCCAAAATGGAAACCTTCGTGACTCAACATTCAATTGTATCGCTCTACGTAGTCGGAATCTCTCCTCAGCTCCCAGACGTAGCATGCTACCTCTGGAACATTGCTCCCCCAGCTTCCCCTAGGATTCCTGGTTTTTATCCTGAAAGGGGCTAGGGGGTGGAGGCGGTGGTGGTTCTCCTTTCGGCGTTGATTTGGGTTTCTCCTCCCAATTCTCCTCCTCTGGATGGCTGAGGGGATCAAAATCATCCAGGGAAAATTCGTCCAAGGAGAGTTCCTCGAATTCATAATCGAGCTCATTCACATTTTCATCCACATTTTTGGCGGCTTGGTTTTGATCCCCCAACAAATCCATGGGATCACTTGATGATTCTGACTTCAGTTCTTTTTCCTGAGAATCTTCAGCTAAAGCATCTAACCCTTCTAGAGGATCGCTGGTAGACTCAGGGGTTTGGCTTTCACTCAAGTCTGACCATTCAATCTCACTATCAACCTCAGTTAAATCAGAATAGGGTTCAAGTTCCTCAACAGCAAATTCATCCCAGTCTTCCTGAATATTTAACTCTGAGGGAGACTCCTCAACAGGTGGAGGGGCGGCGAAGGGGTCAAAGTCTTCTACTAAGTCACCCCAGTCTTCATCCGTATCCATCTGGGCAAAAGAGCGATCGCCTAATTCTGGTTCATCTACTACCCAGTCATCCCAGTCGGTATCGTCGTCAGTATCCTGGCTTAGTTCTTCTAAGGAGTCCAAACTGGGCATTTTTTTCGCCGATTCCGGTTCCCTGGGTTTGGGTTCAATGTCTGTCTGGGGTGGGATATCCGGTTCAGCCGAGGGGGATGACTTCAATTCCTCAAGTTCCAATGTCCCCCAATCTTCGTTGAGAACTTGCCAGTCTTGCTCCTCTAACTCCGCTTCGTGGCGATCCGATAGCGGTTCTGGTTCTGCTTCAATGAATTCATCTCTCGCATCCTCCTCAGCGATTGAGGACTCTTGATCCTCTAGCGGTGGGGGTGGAGGAGGGGGTAATGACTCAAGCAAATCTAGCACCGAGTCATCCTCATCTTCTTCCTCGTCTTCCTCTTGTTCCTCCCAAGCTATCGTTGTCTCTGGCGAGGGAGTTGATTCAGGAGATACCTGTTCCTGAATATCTGGAGTCGCCAAATCTGGCGTTTGGGCGGTCAATTCGGCGGCTGCTACTCCCGCATCCGGTGGGGCGGCTGTCTTTTGTGGGGGAATGGATAAGGGCGGGTATTCTATCTCACTCAACCCTGTCTTGTGATGTTGCAGCGCGATTAAAATCTCAAATAGCTTTTGCAAACTTTTAAGATTATTCTCAACCAGCTGATTACCTTGCGCCACCTGGTCTAAATGAAAGGGGAGGAGATCTCGATAGGGACCATTGCCAATAAACTGATCCCCAATTTCATTCGCGATCGCTCCCTCAATCGTATTAATTTGAGTCCGCAGGCGATAACCGGGTTGGGCGGTTGTTTCGGCGTGTTCTGATGCATCAGACGCCACCCAGGTTGTAATTTTCAACTGAACCGCTTCCGCCAAAGCCCCAGCAAACGCTTCTTGAACCTTGCCTGCTTTAAGTTGTTGCCTAAAGTCCTCACTCGACGCCATAATACATTCACCTGCAATTTGGGCGATTACTAATACAGACACTGCCAGATTTGTCAACCTCTATATTCAAGATTAGGGTAAATTATCCTGACTCGAAGGCGACAACGCCGGATTGTTCTCCCGAAGTTGCTGCTGGGTTGACTGTTGGGGTTGATATTGCACACGAGTCAACACGGTAAAGAGTTGTTGCAAGTTTTCCAGATTATTCTGGATAATCTGGCGTCCTTCCTGAACTTGCTGGGTATGAAATTGGCGTAGTTCCGTGTAGGGACCATTACCGATAAATTGAGATCCTACCTCATTATCGATGGAGCCTTCCACAATATTAATCCGGGTACGCATACAGGAATTAGCCGCAGGCTTCTCTGTTTGTGGCGAATTGGCGGAAGCCACCCAGGTCGTAATTTCCAACTCAACCGATTCCGACAAGGCTAGGGTAAAGGCATCGCCAATGTTTCCCGCCCTTAATTTCTGTTTGAATTCTTCGCTGGTTGTCATAATCCGCTCCAGCTATATCAGCTTAACAATAGACTCAAAGTGCTTTGACTATAACAAACTTCTGCCTCACCTGAACAAATTTTCTCACCAGGGAACAGGGAATGGGAAGCTGGGGGAGATGAGGAAGTTGTAGATTCAAGAATTCTTCAACAAATGACAAATGACGAATGACGAATGACTACCAAAAGCTTGTCACCTCATAATCCAGCTCACGCAGCATCTGATACAACAGGGGTAAACTCAGACCAATAACATTACTATGACAACCGTCTAGTTTTTCGACAAATAAGCCGCCACGCCCTTCTAGCGCAAAGCAGCCCGCACACTTAAGCGGTTCGCCTGTCGCCACATACGCTTGAATCGCGCGATCGCTAACATTGGCAAAGTGTACTCGTGTTATCCCACAACGGACAATTGTTTTGTCCTGGGATAAGTCAATTAAGGCATGACCGGTATAGAGTTCGCCCACTCTACCCCGCATCATCTGCCACCGGGCGATCGCCTCTTGGGGATTAGCTGGTTTCCCGTGGATCTGACCCTGAATGCTTAACACTGAATCACAGCCTAACACTAGCGCCTCGTTAAATTTAGGCGCAACGGTTTGGGCTTTGTGCAATGCTAACGTCTTGACCAACTCTACCGGATCAGTAACCTTAACCTGAGATTCATCAAAATCACTCTGGCAAACGATGGGTTCAATGCCAACATTGTGCAATAAACGGCGGCGTGCTGGCGAAGCGGAGGCTAAAACGAATTTTGTCATTCGTCATTTGTCCTTTGTCATTCGTTACATTTATCTTGACAAATAACCCCTAATCTAGTAAACATTAAACGAACTAACGACTTGGGTAAACAAGTCTTGCACTTTATCCCAACGTTCTTCAGTGGTTGAAGCATTCAAGGTATAGAGCTTATCATGACTGATCACGGCTGTGGCTAGGTCATGTCGATCTTGACTGGGAAGTTTGACACTATATTCAAGAAGATAATAGGTTTTGTCTCCCGTATCGCGAGCTTTGGCATCGACTAATTCAACTTGACGATTGGAATTCGCTGCTGAAAGCACATTTTGCTGGAGTTGGTAACCGACTTCCCCAGGTGTTCCTAAATCGGTGAGGGTTGTATTCTCTGGAACGGGGTTAATCACCACGCTGACATTTTCGGTTGGCTCGATCAAATCCCGAAATACGACATCGGGTCCATCAGTGACTTTAATCGGCACCCAACCATTCGGATAGAGAAACTCATAACCGTCAGCCGTATCGACATAGCTTTTCAGCCCACTAACGCCGACAGTGCAGCCATGCAGACTTAAGCTCAATACTAGCAGCAAAATGGCGGCAATGGTCTTGAGCATCTTTTTATCCTTTGAATTGGTGCATTCTTATTGTCTCATCTTCCGGGTACACTAATGATCAAGATCGGTCATGTTGGCTTGAACAGGGTTAAAGTTAACCAGGAACCACTTTGTCAAGGTTTACGTCGGCAGACTGTAAAACTCTCACACTAACCCTCTTAACATTAAACCGAAAAACCAAAATAACATGAACTCAACCTATCGCATACTGACCATTTTTGGATTAATGACTGTGCTGACGGGATTCTCCGCAGCGGTTCACGCCCAACAGCCAATCAGGGTTGTGCAAGAAGCCTCGTCAGAGGAGTTAACAGATGTGGAACTGTATAACCAAGGCGTCGATAAATTGGAAAAGGGTGATTATGCTGGTGCGATTTCTGACTTCGCCGATGCATTACAACTGAATCCCGAAGATGCAGATACCTACTATAATCGTGGCTACGCTTATCATAGTCTGGGTAATTACGACGCTGCGATTTATGACTATACCCAAGCGATTAAGTTAAATCCCGATTTCAGTCAAGCCTATAGTAACCGAGGCTATACCTATTTTGTGCGCCGGGATTATCAAAAAGCGATCGCGGATTTCACTAAGGCGATCGAAATTAACCCGGAAAATGACACAGCGTATATTAGTCGCGGGAATGTTTACGACGAGTTAGGCAATTCTGAAGCGGCTCTCGACGATTACGCCAAAGCGCTGGAAATCAACCCCGAAAATGCTCGCCTTTATTATAATCGGGGGCTAACCCGCAATCGCTTGGAACAATATGAAGACGCGATCGCTGATTATACTAAATCAATTGAACTGCAACCCACTTTTGCTGAAGCTTATTACAATCGGGGGCTGACTCAATTCCAATTGGAGAACATTGAAGCAGCGACGGCTGATTTGCAGAAAGCGGCTGAACTTTTCCAAGAACAAGGCAGATTAGACAGTCATCAAAGTGTTATGAATGCGTTGCAAGCGATGCAAGGGGAAGCAAACCCCTGACCCTACTGATTTTGGCTTTTTAGGCTAAATCGAACTAATGTTTCGCGTAATCCTTGATCAGATTTCACTTCATTGTTAGTCCAAAATCGCTGGATTAACAGGGGTGTTCCCGATTTAGGGATTCGCAGAACTTAGCTAACGCTGGATACAGAGACAGCGACGAACATTAATCCACTAACTAAAACTATAGCCGCAATTCCCATAAATACATAGTTGCGTTGTTCAGTTTTGGTTGGTGGTTCTGCTTGGTAGACTTTCGGTTCACGGGCAAAGTTATTTAAACGTCCGCCTTCTTCTGTGGTATATGGCATGAATGATAACCTTCTTTACTCATCTTATAGAATTGTAACAAACTCTCAGTATAAATATTCTCTTATTTGGATAAGAAATTGTTATAGTCGCTAAAAAGCGGTTCTAGCCCTCTAATAATCGTTGTACCGAAACCCGAACATCAGGAAATCAATCAGCCAAAAGACATCTTCAGCGTAGGGATGGCGCTGGCGGTAGATTAGTCCCAGAGGTCTGACGATCGCCAAATCCGGTTCAGGTTCTGAATTGTTCGGTAGGGTGATGGGACGACCTTCCCGGACTTTAGCGCGATCGCCTAAAAGTTGGCTAAGATAAGTCCCACTTTCATCTCCTAGGTAAGCATGTTCTGGACTCTCCGGGGGCATTTCAATAATTTCTCCGTTTAACAGTTCGACATGACGATTGTCTAAAAGACCAACTTCGATCATGCGGTGATAGTCATCTAGCGTCCATTTGGCGGTAGTTACGGTCATCACAGTATGCTTCCAGAGTTTAGGGATTTAGTTAATAGTTATGTAAATACTCCTCAAACTTCCCAAGGACGAATGACCAATGACGAATGACAAAGGACAAATGACAAAACTTAATTAATTGTCCCCGTCAACGGTGAACTCGCACTGGCATAACTTTTAATTGGAATTCGCCCCGCCAGAAATGCTAAACGCCCCGCTTGAGTCGCCATCCCCATGGCTTTCCCCATCGCCACCGGATTTTTAGCTAACGCGATCGCACTATTCACAAGTATTGCATCTGCCCCCATTTCCATGGCTTGCGCCGCTTCACTAGGCGACCCAATTCCCGCATCTACGACCACAGGAATTCCCGCTTCTTCGATAATAATTTGAATATTTGCCGCCGTTTTAATCCCCTGTCCTGAACCAATCGGCGAACCCAAGGGCATTACTGTGACACAGCCCACCTCTTCCAATCGTTTGGCTAACATGGGGTCAGCATTAATATACGGCAGTACCGCAAACCCCTCTTTCACCAGTTTCTCGGCGGCTTCCAAAGTGCCAATCGGGTCTGGTAATAAATATTTAGGGTCGGGAATCACTTCTAACTTGACAAAATTATTATCCTCTTGCCCCAATAACTTTGCCATTTCCCGTCCTAACCGCGCCACCCGCACCGCTTCCTCTGCGGTTTTACAGCCGGCGGTATTGGGTAACATCCAGATTTTTGTCCAATCCAGCGCCTCTGCCAATCCTTCATGACCCGGGGCTTTGGTTTGCACCCGCCGCACGGCTACGGTAACAATTTCACTTCCACTCGCCGCAATCCCCTGCTGCATTTGTGCAATGGTGCTATATTTCCCTGTACCCGTCATCAGGCGGGAGTGAAATGTTCGACCTGCAATTATTAACGGGTCAGTTGTCGCTTGTTCTGTAACTGACGTGTTTTTGGGAGATACGGGAGTAATCGGAGAACTAATCATTAAATTTGAACAAGATTGATGATAAAAGCGATCGTATCGAAAATGCTCTAACAACGGATCAACAGTTTGCGTTTCCATCCAGTCTGCCAATAGCTGGGCGGTGATCGGGGCGAGGAGAATACCGTTGCGGTAATGTCCAGTCGCTAAAGTTAAGTTTTCACAAGGGCTAACGCCGAGGATCGGACATTCATCTGGGGTGGCGGGTCGAAATCCCCACCAGCATTCCCGAATTGACCAATCCTGTAGGGGCGGATATAGCCGTATTGCCCGTGATAGCAAGGTGTGAAGTCCTGATGGCGTATTATCCGATTGCCATCCCACATCCTCGCTGGTTGCACCAATCAGTAACCGCCCATCTCGACGCGGAACTAAATAGGTATCGGGTCCATACAGCACCCGTTGCAAGGGTAAGGGTTGATCGGGATTGGCTGGTATTTGTACCGACAGCATCTGACCCTTTTTCGGATACACGGGTACAGGTAGCAGTTGGTTTGACCAAGCCCCCGTGGCTAAGACATAATGGTCAGCCTGAAATTCACCAACCGAGGTTCTGACGCTACAAACGCGGCGATTTTGCTGCTCAATTGCCTCAACTGTAACGCCTTCGCGCAGATCAATCCCTAATTCTTGAGCCGCTAATCGCAGGGCTTGCGCCAAGGCGCGGTTATCGACTTGCCCGTCTTCGGGATACCACCAACCGCCAATCACATCTGTCCCTAATCCGGGTTGATATAGATGAATCGCCTGTTTATCTAACCAATTCCCGACCTCAGCGTCAGAGGCGGAAACATCTTCATAGACGGGGGCGAGAATGCCGCAGGGCAAGTACCCTGTTGCCACACCCGTAAGCTGTTCCAGTTTAGTACACCATTGGGAATAGAGCGATCGCGATCGCCAACATAACTCCCGCATCGGACTTTCGGGAATGGCTTCCCCATGAGGGGCTAACATACCCGCGGCGGCTAGAGTCGCTGCTTGTTTAAAGTCGCGGGTTAATACAGTGACTGTTGCTCCCCGCCACTTCAACTCTAGGGCGAGTGCCAAACCAATCACGCCACCGCCCACAATTAAAATATCACTGCAAAAGTTCATGAGAATAAAAAAATCCAGACGCGCCCTAGCCAGTCCTTATTTAGTCAATACCTTTACCAGAGAGCCGTAACGGGTTCGGAATCCTCAGCGGCTGTATCAGCACCTGTATCCGCTTGACCCACTGTTGTTTGAGGAGCTTGAGCTGTCTCCTGATTAGTTGGGGCTTGCTCGGCGGTTCCAATCGTCGTAGGAGCCTGAGCCGCTGGCTGAGTTGTCTCTTGCTCGTCTGTCGTGTCTGGAACCGACTCGATAATTTGGTTAGCCGTGCGGTTCTCACCGCCAAAGAGTTCTCCAAAAAAGGGAAGGGATACTCCTTGCCAACCGAGAGCGGCTCCCACGAGAGCAGCGGCGATGATAATTAATCCAATTAATTTGTTCATAGTTTGTTTCCCTGTAAACTCTACAGGACTTATGTCCCACCTATCCTATTCGTTAGATAGTTTTCTTACTGGCTTTTTTATCGATTGACACCCTCCCCAGCTAATCCTTCTCAGGTATAGTGGCAACCGTCTCACCGGATTACAATATCTAGTGAGCTAACGACTTTCTATTATATCGCTCCTCTCCACTGTGATTAACTCCTGCTCCCAGACTTAGCAAGAGACGTAGCATGCTACGTCTCTACCATTTCACAAATATTTCTGCACCACCTGCCATCCGGTATAGGACACCCAGGCAAATCCGACAAATAAAACCATATTAGTTCCCAGATGAACTGCCCGCGCCCAAGGGTGTTGGGGGCTAATCTGGGTGGAACTTGCCGCGGACACCGCAACCAACGCTACGACAGCTAATCCGGCAATCAAGTGTCCAGAATGTCCGAGATTGCCATAATGACCGATAGTACCCACTAAACCAATTCCCAGGAGCAGCAAGACCAGACTGACCATAAGCCACCCGATGATGTAGTGTAAAGGTCGCAACCATTTCGGTTTGGGGTGTTGAGAGTACCGTTTCGTGAACAGAACACTGCCCGTCACCGCCAACATCACATAAGCGGCTAGGGACAAACCCATTGACCAAGCGGCTATTTTCCACAACCAGATAAAGTCGGGCAGATTCACAACTTGATGCCTCAAATTTAGCCTGTTTACTGCCCCAATCGTAACGTAAGAGGTTGCTCAGCTGAACAACCTCCTTAATCTTTGTTTTTTTATGGCTTTTGTTATCTAGCGAACTGTTGCCACAGCTAAACGCGCTTGGCTGGCTGGGCTACTATGAGGAATTGTTTCTTCACTGGACTTATTATCATCAGTCGGTGGTACAACGGCTTTAGCGTCAGAGGACGCCGCCGGATTACCGTCTTGAGCGACAAGCAAGCGAGTACAGGGTATGGTATCCGAGAGAATCGCACTTGCCATCATGCCGCTGTGAATCTCTAATAGCGCCTGGGGTAGGGCTTCAAAGACTAAGCGCTGTCCCGGAAACACCACACGCTCAAAATACCAATTGGGAATATTTGTAATCCGAGCAATTTGAATCTGGCTCGTGGCGTTTACGTAGCAACAGACAATGTGAGTTTGATTATCACAGGGTAGGGGATCAAGTATCTGAGTCATAACTGCTGAGTGAGGTACTAAATGAATTCTGTTTGTTATTACTTCACCTAACTTAGCACTTGTGTTCCCTTCCCTGTTGTAAATCCGACTACCAATTGTGTGGCTTTTTCGCCAATCTCGTCCCAGCGATCGCCGCTAAATGGCTAATTTTTCCCATCCCTGAGGATGAGAACTTCTACCTATGGATAAGACCCTCAATTTGAACCCCTCAGGTAAGACTGCTTATATTACCTCGCTCAGACTCTCAACGATGAACCCCCCAAAAAAAATAGCATACGCTTGAGGTCAGAACCCAATCTTGTTAAAGTAAAGTTAAGTTATGTGAAAAAGAAATCAAATATCTGAGCAAGTTGGGCTGGGGCTTGGTTATCCTCTCCCGTTAGGTGAGGACTTAAACGCCTGCCTACACCGGGTTTTCATCCAAATTGGGTTGGAGATTTGCCCAGTTCAACCGAGCCAATCCTGTTCATAAAAGCCGATTTACCCCAGATAAAATTTATCATGTCACCAAAAATTCTTTATGTACGCCTCCCCTGCAACCCGATTTTCCCGATTGGTGTTGTCTATTTAGCCGATCACGTTCACAAACTCTTTCCAGAGGTAGAACAGCGCATCTTTGACTTAGGCACTGTACCTCCCCTGGATTTTTCGCGATCGCTCGACGCCTGTATTGACGAATTCCAACCGACGCTGTTGGTATTCTCCTGGCGCGATATTCAAATCTATGCGCCAGTTGGCGGTAGAGGGGGGAACCCCTTGCAAAATGCCTTCGAGTTCTACTACGCCAGTAACCCATTTGTCAAGTTACGCGGGGCGATCGGTGGCTTACGCCTAGCCGCTGCCTATTACAATGAACTGTGGCGTAATTTAGGATTGATTCGCCGGGGACTTAAACGCGCCCGTACCTACAACCCAGAGGCACGGGTGATGGTTGGCGGCGGTGCAGTGAGTGTATTTTATGAACAACTGAAGACTAAATTACCCAAGGGGACAATTGTCTCCGTTGGCGAAGGTGAAACCCTGCTAGAGAAACTTCTGCGGGGTGAATCGTTTGCTGATGAGCGCTGTTATGTGGTGGGTGAAACGCAGCCGCGCGATCGCATGATTCATGAACGCCCAACTCCCCTAGAAAAAACCGCCTGTAATTACGACTATATCCAAAGCATCTGGTCGGCATTTGATTATTATCTCCAAGAGAGCGACTTTTATATTGGGGTGCAAACTAAACGGGGTTGTCCCCACAACTGCTGCTACTGTATCTATACCGTCGTTGAAGGTAAACAAGTACGGATCAATCCCGCTGATGAAGTGGTTGCCGAGATGCGCCAGCTTTATGACCGAGGTATCCGCAACTTCTGGTTTACCGATGCTCAGTTTATCCCCGCCCGGAAGTTTATCGACGATGCGGTGGAACTGTTGCAGAAAATTCTTGATTCGGGGATGACAGACATTCACTGGGCGGCATACATTCGGGCAGATAATCTCACCCCCCAATTATGCGACTTGATGGTGAAAACCGGGATGAACTACTTTGAAATCGGCATTACCAGTGGTTCCCAGGAATTAGTTCGCAAGATGCGGATGGGGTATAACCTCCGCACCGTGCTGCAAAATTGTCGAGATTTGAAAGCCGCGGGCTTTAATGACTTGGTTTCGGTCAACTATTCCTTTAATGTAATAGATGAGCGACCGGACACCATTCGCCAAACCATTGCCTATCACCGGGAGTTAGAGCGAATCTTTGGTGCTGACAAGGTGGAACCCGCTATTTTCTTTATCGGATTACAACCCCACACTCATTTGGAAGCTTATGCTTTTGAGAACAATATTCTCGAAAAAGACTATGATCCAATGAGTTTAATGCCTTGGACAGCGAAAAAGCTACTCTGGAATCCCGAACCTTTAGGCTCTTTCTTTGGTGAGGTTTGTCTGCAAGCTTGGCGGCAAAATCCCGATGATTTTGGTCGCGAAGTGATCAAAATTTTAGAGGAACGCTTGGGCTGTGCCGATTTAGAGGACGCATTAGCGGCTCCGATTGAAGCCTCAGCTAAGACGCCGCCGAAACAACTGGTTACAGCAGGATAGTTGATTCTATCGGTTTATCGTTAACTCGAACAGCTTGGAGAAATTCAACCCTAAAATGTATCATAATCAACATAAAATAATCGGTTAAAATTCTCCCCTGCTAAAAGACGCGCCATGGCACGTCTCTACACACCCCCTTTCCCCTGAACCCCCTCAGACAAGGTTTGATCATGCTGCAAGGTTCGATATTACAAAAGTTAGACACAGCTCATCGCGGCGGTAAACGACCGCTGAATTTTGGCGTTTATCACAAAAACACCCTGATTGCCCTGTGTCATGCTTTGGAAGACTTTATCTTAGAGTCAGAAGGAAAACCTCTGCTAATTGCAGCATTTCAACAGGGGAAATGGTATCTGCAAGAGGCAGAACGCTATGGCGATTTAGCACAAAAGTCGTCTCAAGTGGTAATTCTGGCGACAGGGGGAACGGGTTTTGCTGAACATCCCACTAGCCAGCGCTCTAATGTGAGACTATTGGATTTAGATGCTTGTGATCCAGTGGCTCAAGAATGGCATTTGATCATTATGTCAGAGACATACACAGCAATGGTCTTATGTCAAGAGTTATCGGCTGAGGATTATGGCAGTAAAGGACCACCCCAAGATGATCGGGAGCGCAAGTTTTATGGGTTCTGGACATTTGAGCCGGAATTGGTTCGGGAAACGGTGGATTTGGCGATCGCACACATTGGCGGTTACGATCAACAGTTACAACAGCGCCTCACCGACCAAGCACAACAGATCACGGCTGCCTTCGGTAGCCAAAAACGCGATGATATTGGGCAGGTTGTGTCTCGCGTCGTCGATTATCTGGAAAGCTTTGAACAAGAATTACACCAAGCTGAGGATGAGCCACTCGATAACTTACCCCTTGCCGAGCAAGACTTAGATAATAATTTAGTGTCTAATAAAGTGCAGGCATTTTTGCGGATGGCACAGCTGATCGATCAAGCTGATGTCACTAATCCCATGGCAGCGGCGGAAGTGGCAACCCTTTGTGAAGCGATGGGTCAATTGCTCGATTTACCCGCATGGCAAATCAAACGACTGCGATTAGCGGGATTGCTGCATCGCCTTGCGCCGTTACAAGCCGTAGATGATCACCTAGAACCAGCAAAATCCACGGTGCAGCAACAGACGGTAGCTCAACAAGAGACGATGCCCAAATCCTCGGTTTTGCGTGTCATGCCCCAATTACAGGCAATTGCTCGCATTATCACTCACCAAAGCGAACATTGGGATGGTTCAGGACAACCGGATGGTTTGGCTTATGATGCAATTCCCTTGGAGTCGAGAATTTTAGCACTGATGACCACATTTCAACAGCGGCTCAAGGACTATCAATCTCAAGAGGCTCCTTTGGCAAAAGCACTTAACGACTGTCAGGCGTCAGCGGGTACAGTATTTGACCCCAAACTGCTTGAGGCTCTAGAACTACTGGTGATGGGAATGCAACAGGGTATGAGTTTACAGGCAAATCAACCTAAAATAGCCGCAGGGATGTGGTTGCTTGATTCCCATTCCCCTCAGGAAGCCCAATCAAATATTTCGTCTTAAGGTTTAAGTCACGCAGGAAAATTGATGGAAATCGAAGCAATTCGCGCCGGAAAAATCAAGCAGCTCTCAGGTGTTAATCTAGACGACGAAGATTTGTCTGGGAGCCAACTGGAACAGATTAATTTGGCAGGCGCTAGTCTGGTGGGTACGAATTTGTCGAGAGCGAATCTCAATGGCGCTCGTCTTGATGGCGCTAAACTGCTGTGCGCTCAATTGGTGTCGGCTGATGTGCGGGCGAATTGTTTGGGCGCTAATCTGATGCAAGCTAACTTGACTGGGGCGGATTTGCGCGGGAGCAATCTCCGAGGCGCAAATTTAATGGGCGCGAATTTGACACAGGTGTCCTTTGCTGGAGCCTTTTTGAGTGGCGCGAATCTTATGGGAGTCAACCTCCAGGGCGTCGATTTTCGAGGCGCTGATCTGCGGGGGGCGAATCTCAACAGTGCTAATCTTAAGGGGGCGGATTTATCGCAAGCGGATTTACAAGGCGCTAGCTTGTGTGACGCCAATTTTGAGGAAGCGGATTTGCGCGGGGCGAATCTGGGAGGGGCGAATTTAACGGGAGCGAATTTGCTTTGTGCTGAACTCGATAATGTCAATGTAAATGGTGCGAAGTTAGAGCGGACTTGTGTGGTGGGAACGTCTCTGGAAAGTAGTTCCTAGACTGTTGTCTGAGAATCGTGAGTTATTGTCCTTAGCACAAAAGCAATACAAAGGACAAAGAAAAAAGAGTAAATGATAATATTCTGACATAGAGGCTTGGATTTAGGCTTCACTCCTGCTATGATTCATGATTATCGAGTTACGCCCAAAAAACTCTTCCATCTCGACCAGGTGGAGGAATATTTGGTACTGGAGTGATGGGGAGAATAGGCAAAAAGGGTTAATCACCCTGATCAAATTAGGGGCGTTTCATCTCCTGGAAATCTGTCCTGGCTCACCTCCTCACGTCCTCAACTCTCCCCGTTAACGAAAAAGGCATCTTGCCAGACTAGGGGATTGGGAGGATATCTATCCCCAAATTAGTTCGGTTATTTCCCGATTCAACTCTATCCGTTTCTCGGTGTTTTAGGCGATGATAGTAACTAGGAGAGAATGTCAACCTGTTGAACCCTGTCGGTGTCAGGAGGAAAAGTAGCAGATGCGACAAGCGGATGATTTTTCCGAAATGTTGAACCTTTACCTCTTTACCGTCGTCTAAAGGTGTAATACTATAGAGTTAAGATAAACTCATACTGACTTCGCATTCGCCCTGTTCCTAGCCCAGAGTTACTAAGCTGGGAAACGCCGCAGAATCAACGAAGAGACAACTGAGTCAATCGCATTAACTCCTGATCAACGGTTCGATCTCCTGCCCAACTCAATACAGGTAGGAGTCTATACATCTTTTAGTAGATGTAAACAACCGCTTCGCGCACTTATCCTCAAGGTGAGAGATGGCTATAGCTTTTGCTTTTGAGGTCAAAATCCGCGACAGATTTATTGCTCGTTTACGGAGTCACTACTCACAGATGCCCACTGTTAACACCAAACCCAAAACGACCAAGCCCACATTTTCGGCAGATATGGTTCGCACCTATCTGCATGAAATCGGTCGCGTGCCACTACTGACCCATGAGCAAGAAATTGTCTATGGTAAGCAAGTGCAGCAGATGATGCCGCTCTTGGAGGCAAAAGAAGCCTTAGCGGAAACGAAGAAGCGCGAACCGACGATGCAGGAGTGGGCAGATCACGTTGATTTAGAGGAATCAGCCCTTAAGAAGATTATAAACCAGGGAACGCGAGCTAAGCGTAAAATGATCGAAGCGAATCTGCGCCTAGTGGTAGCGATCGCGAAAAAGTATCAGAAGCGTAACATGGAATTCCTGGATTTGATTCAGGAAGGCACCCTGGGATTAGAGCGAGGCGTGGAGAAATTTGACCCAACGCGAGGGTATAAGTTCTCGACTTATGCTTACTGGTGGATTCGTCAAGCCATCACCCGCGCCATCGCCCAACAAGCCCGTGCGATTCGGTTACCGATTCACATTACTGAAAAGCTGAATAAGATCAAAAAGGTTCAGCGGGAACTGTCTCAGAGATTGGGGCGTAACGCCACACCAACTGAGATTGGTCAAGAGTTGGATTTAGAACCGTCCCAAATTCGCGAATATTTGAGCATCGCTCGTCAACCCGTATCCTTGGATGTGCGGGTAGGGGATAACCAAGATACCGAATTATCTGATCTGTTGGAAGATAGTGGACCGACTCCGGTTCATTACACCACCCAGGAATCCCTGCGCCAAGATTTAGATAATCTCCTGGCAGAATTAACCCCCCAACAACGGGAAGTCTTAGCACTCCGCTTTGGCTTAGAAGATGGGAATGAACTATCTCTGGCAAAAGTCGGACAGAAACTCAATCTCAGTCGCGAGCGGGTACGCCAGTTAGAGCATCAAGCTTTAAACCAACTCAGACGACGCCACGCCACTGTGCGGGAATACATAGCCAGTTAGTTTGTTTGTAGTTTAGCCAAGAACTCAAGTTCTGGCTCAAAGCTTAAACCCGTTTAAACGGGTTTAAAGACTTTCAAAGACTATTTGTGAATGCCCAAGTTGGCGACATTCTAGCAAAGTGGTAGCACAATTCGCTACCACTTTTTTTGTAAAAAAATATTAATTTCTTCAGCCATCCCCAGACTAGCGATTGAAGCTCCTGAAAATACTGTGTCCGTAGAAAAACATTCTGCTGGGTGAGTTAACTTTCATTCCTTCGAGGGAATCGCTACTTAAGCATCATCCCTTATTGTTTAACTAGAGAGAGATGAATACTTCAATCTAATTACAAACCCACGTAATTTTACCCGTGCGAACTGTGACGGTTGAGAAACCGGATAAAGGCAGCGCAAACCAGAGACAGGTTCACGGTTAGATAGAAAGTAAGGATGCCTGCTAACGTCTACTTTAGCTTAAATCTACTTTAACAAATTAGGGCGGCTACCAACTGTGTACTAAAATTCCAAATTTTTTAAGGGTGTTTCGATATTATTTTAAAGGAGGTAACCACGGTGATTAGCCGATTCATTGAGTTTTTCCAGTCCCAACGTCAACCGTCTTTTTCTTGGCGTTTACCCTTAACCGGGTTACTGCTCACTGTCGGACTAACAATGAATGTCTCCAGTAGACCCATAGCCGTCGCTGAACAACTCAAGCAAGCCGTGGATAGTTCCACTGGGGAAACGAATCCATCTACTGTATCCGCTTCAGCCACTTCAATCCCAGATGGCACGTACCTTTACGGTGAATCCTCCCAACCCAATCAGATTGGTCAAGAATATATTGTGTTTCAAGCCAATGAAGGACAGCTAGTTGGGGCACTTTACTTACCTCACTCTGAATTTAGCTGTTTTCATGGCACTCTAGAATCTAAACAGATGAATCTCCGAGTTGTCAACCCCTACGACCAAACCGCTTTAGCTCATACTATTGAGAATCAGCAACAAACCTCGGTGGCGGCGACGGGGAGCCAGCTTAATCTCGATCACACTTACGAATCCTTAACCTATCCCTACACCGTTAAGCTTGATCAGTATCAACCTGTGGGTCAACTGAGTGAGAATGATCAGCGGATGTTGAATATCTGTCGGGAAAACTTGCTCTGACCAAGGACAAATGACGAAAATATTAACATCCTACATCTAATCCCTCTGGCGGTTGGGAATAGAAGGCTTGTTCATCTGCGGCTGTGGGTGAGTTCGCAAACTGTTCAATTTGAGTCAATAAGGTTTTCGCTTCTAGATCACCATTGTCGGTTCGGTGTTTGAGGTAGAGCTTTAGTTCATTGACTAGGGCAGTGGGGATGTTCATGGTTAAACTCCAATGAAAACGCTATATTCCATTTTGGATGATGAATGATTATATGATCATTAGAGGTTGCTGTACCATGCCACTACATTAATGCAGCCAGCCCGATTTAGAGGCAGGGCGGGTTTTGTACTCCAGTTGGGGGGAAACCATGACGATTAATCCCTAAACCCGCCCCTACAAATTCATGATGGCGCAGCTATCGAAAGGAAGCGAAAAGTTAAAAGTTGATCCTTCTGTTGGCACACTGGTAACACTAATTTGTCCCCCGTGAGCATTAATAATTTGCCGACATAAATATAAGCCTAAACCAATTCCGGTTAAGTGTTGAGAGTACAATCCCCGAACATAAAGTTTAAACAGCCGATCGCACTGCTGTTTGCTCATCCCTATCCCGTCATCGGCGATCGCACAATGAAGCATATCCCTCTCAACCCTTACTGTCAGCGTAATCTTAACCCCCGGTAGGTTGTGTTTAAGGGCATTCGTCAATAGATGCTGGAAAACACACCGCAGTTGAGTCGGATCAGCTTTAACCGGGGGTAAGGTTTGGGGAATAACCGTCGTTAATTGAGCCTGGTTACTGCTGAATAACGGCTGCAAATCAGCCAGGATTTGGCTGAGGAGTTCATTTAAGCATAAAGGTTGACAGTGGAGTTCTATTTTCCGCCCTTGGTTAAAATGATCTTCAGATAAGGCATTGATCAACGTCAATTGGCGATCGCTATTTTCAATCAGCAGATCCAGAATTCGGCGTGGCAGGGCAACGGTTTCACCCGGGCTGTTTTGGGTTCCCTTCAACATCAGAATTAAGCCCATCATTGATGTTCGTAGATCATGGGATACCGCTTGTAAAAACACATCTTTAAGTTCGTAAAGCCGTTGCAATTCCTGCATTTTTTCCTCAAGTTGCAGGGTACGTTCCGCCACTTGACTTTCCAGGTTACTATTAAGCCCTTGGACTTGTTGATAAAGTTGAGCTTGTTGAATGGCAATGGTGACTTGAACCGCTAATCGTCTTAACCAATTCACCTCAAAGGATTGCCAATGACGGGAATGATGGCATTGATGAACTGCCAAGAGTCCAAATAGCTGATCATCGAGAATTAATGGAATTGCCAGGGTAGCTTTAATCTGGTAGCACTGATAAAAGTCTTTGAGATAGGGCGTTACATTAACCCGCTCTGTATTATCCCGGATTAAAATTTGACGCTGGGCAAATAATTCTTGGGTTTCTTGTAACAGTTTCTCTGAGAGTTTCCATCCCAACAGAGATTTATAAGCAGAGGCGACAGATTCGGCAGCAATTTTACTGTGGTTATTTTCATCTAGATAACTGATATAGACACGATCTGCCTGTAATAATTGCCGCACTTCCACAACAGTGGTTTGCAAAATCTGGTCTAAATCTAAGGATTGACGAATCCGCAGGGCAATCTCGGCTAACAAGCGATCGCGTTCTAAGGTAGCCCGCAGTTGTGCTTCTGCCTGTTGACGCTCTGACATGGCGGCGGCTAAAACTAAAGCAGTTATTGTTACCACTGCCATAAACGTTTGTAGCAGTAGAATTGCCCCTAAGGTACTTCCCGTTTTCACCACAAACGGTCCGATCCCCTGGAGAACACCGCCAATTGCCATTCCCGAAACGATTAAACTGGCAAGAACCGCACCCCACACCCGAAATCGCAGCGCCGCCCAAACGACAAAGGGAAAGGGTAAATATTCCAGGGGATAGTCGGAGAGAGCAAAGGTGGTTCGAGACTGGAAAACTAGCCAACTCAATACCCCCAGTAGACTCCAGCACAGGACGGCTTCTAAAATCTGTTGGGGTGGATAATTTGGCGGCAAAATTCGCTGAGGAGAGTCCTGAACAATTAATAGCAGTAAGGGGGTAAACACTAAGATTCCCATACTGTCTCCTAACCAAAGGGTTCCCCAATTCAGTCCAAATTGATGCCACGGAATAAAATTCACCCAGCAATTCACTAGCGTACTAATCGTGGCGTTAATTAAGGGAGCAATGATTGCGCCAAAGACAATTAGAGCATAAGCATCCTTGAGGCGTTCTAACGTCGGGTTAAAATTTAGGCGACGTAATCCCATCGCACCGACAACAGCTTGTAACGTGCAGCCGATTACCGAACCCAGAGACACCAAAAATGAGGCTCCCAGAGACAGATTGAGCCAAAATGCACCAATCGCCACACCAACCCACAGCCGTTTTCCCTGCAAAAAAAGGGCAGCCAGAGCAATCCCCGCACCAACCCACACTGGAGACGCCTCATCGCCCAATCCCAGCCAAGACAATGTAAACTGAGCGCTACCCTTATAAGCGATCGCGACTAGAGCAACTGTGATCAGGTATCGCCAGAAACGCTGCGGATTCCCAGGAAATATGGACAAAATTAAATCTTCACCGTAACTAATATTCAAGATTTCATGACTCAAAACAATCAGCTTCCATCAACAGGATGCCCAACGTTATCAAAACTTAACATCCCCTAGGTGGGTGAGTGTTGAGTTGTAGGGGCGGGTTTAGGGACTAATATTGATTGTTATCCCTAGCTTGGCTGCAAAACCCGCCCCGACCATAAGACTGGCGCGAGTATGACAAATGACGAATGACGAATGACAAATAACTATTCCTGTCTTACACTCTCCGGAACCCCCACAGGGGAAATACCCGCGATCGCTCTCAGGTTTTGAGAGCGGATTAATTCGGTAAAGTTTAAACTCAGTCGTCCTTCTATCTCAGCCACGGATTCAATCGCTGCTAATAGATGCTGTGCTGCTTCTGTTTCGGTATAGCCACGCCGCAGGGCGACTTTAATCGCATCGGTATCCGCATCTAGGTGGGTTTGACAACTGCGAGTGCTGCGCCAAATTTGACTCCCCGCGATCGCACTCAATCCAGTCGCCACGACGACACCCACCGCATCGCCTTGCACCAGTTCTACCATTCCCCCTAACAATCCGGCAATGACGACACCTTGATATAAATCTGGTTTAAACCATTTGATAGTAATCAACCAACTCACGGTGCTGAGGAGCAGCATATCCCGTTGCGGTCTGGGTAAGCGACGCCACAGATCAAAGTTAATATAGATTGGACGATCTCTCGACCAAGGCATCGGGAAAGGAGTGTCAATCACCGCCATCTGTTGCGGTTTACTGATAATTTTGGTCAGCATTCGCCCAGAGGCGGGCATTAGATCACGCAAGCGGCGAATTTCTGGCTCTGGATTCATCAGCCGAGGGACTCAAACTTACAGGATTTATAGGATAAAGTTAAAACACGTATCGTCCCAACTATCTCATGCTTACCTGAAAATACAAAACATCTGGGCAGGTAAACCCGTAAAATAGGCACAGGAGATTGTCAAGACCAGACTTTCCCCTCAAGCTACAACCCAGCGATAGACTATGGACGCTTTTACCCCATTTCCACCGCAATGGACAAAATCAGCCACTCATGCCTTAGAGTTCTGCTGTCCCACCTGTCATGCTTCTTCTATGGAAGCCCAACGGGTTTGGATTAATCGACAATCGCCAGTCCTGACTGAAGATTATCGCAAAAAGTGGCAAGAGTTCTATCAATGCCAGTGTGGTAAAGTGTGGTGGGCTTGGAGTAGCGATCGCCCTCCCTCGGAATTGACCAACCGCGATCAACCCCCAGATTTGTAACGTCGAATACCATAAACAGTAAGTCGCCCGTGGCAGTAGTTGGGCTAGCATTCCAGTTTATTTATGCGCGTTTCCACTCTCATCGCCCTAACCCTAAGTACAGCCAGTTTTTGGGGAATGCCAATTGCCCCGATTCATGCTGTACAGCAAGCCGATGGTACCGTTTCCTTTGAAAAATCACCGCGCTTGATTAATGCGTTCACCACATTTGACCATGTGGGAGTATGGGGAGCTAAATATTATTTCACCCTAGAACTTCCAGAGAATGCGGGTGAACCCTTACAGAAGGTGACAATTAGCCAACGGGAAGGAAGCGAAACTATCCGTTTTCGACTTGATGATACTTTAGCCTTTACCGGAACGGCTCGAAATAAAGGCGAACAATTGCCGTTACAATCGGTGACCAGAGATGATGAAACCAAAACGGTTTCTGTTAGTTTTGTCGAACCAATTGCTCCGGGAACCACATTTACCATTGGTCTTCAGCCACAGCATAATCCCTATTGGGGTGGAGTTTATTTATTTGGTGTCACCGCTTTTCCGGCAGGAGAAAAACCCTATGGATTATATCTGGGTGTGGGACGGTTGCACTTCTATCGACGAACCTCTTGTCGATGGGGATTCTGCTAGATAGGAGGTGCTGGGGAAGCTGGGGAAGCTGGGGAAATAATGTTGCAGACGTGATGACGAAGCATTTGTCTGTAGGGGCGGGTTTAGGGACTAATATTAATTGTTATCCCTAGCTTGGCTGCAAAACCCGCCCCGACCATAAGACATAAGACATAAACGAATGACGAATTACGAATGACATAATACAAATTACCAAGGACTACCAACCATAGTAAACGCACTCCAGTAATAAGGATGTTGAAAGTTAACGTCTCCGAGTCTGGCTAATTCTTGTGGTAACGGGACTGATTTATCACCTGCAATCAGTTGTCCCCCTTTGACATAGACTTGTCCCTCTAACATTGCCAGTTGAGTTTGTCGCAACGCTTCGGCTTTAATCGGAGCTTGTTTGAGGGTTTGATAGAGTTGGGTCATTAATCCTAACGTTCCCTCATCACTGACATACCATAAACTGCCCACGGCTGATTTTGCGCCCGATTGAACCGCTAATCCAGCAAACCCTAATTCCGCTTCCTCATTCCCCAATGCGGTGCGACAAGCACTGAGAACTAAGAGTTCAACGGGAGGATTATTCCAGTCTAATTGAGATAATTGATTGAGTCGCAGCTTCCTATCCCAAAGTTGAATATACGAGTTATTCGGTTCTCCCGATTGGAAATTAGCATGAGTAGCTAAGTGGATAATGCCAAAAGGTTGCTGCTGACGTTGCGCTTTGAGATTTTCTAGCGTAAACGTCTCGTTAAGAAAAGATTTCCCTTGCCACAGCGATTGGGTAATAGCTGATAATTCTACCGGAACAGCAGGTAAAGGTTTTTGGTCAATAAATTGTGCTGCTCCCATTGCTAAAACTTCCATGTTTTCAAGGGAAGCATAGTTGGGATTTACCAGGCTTAAACTCGGCATTAAACCAACACTATATTTCTCAATCAAAAACTGTTGACCATCGTAAATAGCCGCCATAGGAATAGAGCGCAAGCCATAGTCTACTAGGAAGGTTACGTTTTCGATACCGAGGGCTTGTAGTTCGGCATCCATGGGAGCCACTAGCCAATCATAAAGTTGTTTCCCTGGAACAATGTAGCCTTTACGACTACGAACATTGGTGACTTCTAAGCGAAACTTATCCGCAACGTTGAGAACTTGTTGGCGAGTGATTTCTGGGATTCGTTTGCGAATGGGTAATCCATTCGCTGTAACCAGGAGTAATTCTAATTGGTCTTCAGGATTACGGGTTTGAGTCGGATTATTTTGGCTGAATGATGTTGTATTTTCTGCCTGATTAGAACTCTCTGGCGGGACAAAACTGATATAAATCAGTGCAGATTTAACTCCTGTCGTTTTCTCGATATGGCTGAGAATATTTCGGCTTTGGGCGAGGGTAACTAAGGGGATATCAGTGGGTAAGCCTAAATAGTCTACAAATTGCTGGGTAAAGTTTTCCTCTGAGGCGTCAACGGATTGGAGAGATGAGTCAGAAGTACCTGATGACGAGGCTTCGCTGGATGAGGTATTAGCGGGTGTGGATGAATTGCTATTCGTTTCATTGGATGGAGTTTCAGCAGATACGGATGGATTACTACTTGTTTCGCTAGGACTAGAATTGCTGGAGTTATTCAGTTGATTTGTTGGTTCAGATAGAGTTGTATCGCTGGAATTATTCAGATTATCTTCGGAATTGAGAGAAGTCGGATTATCTGAATTTTCTAGATTCTCTTCTGGGTTTAGGGAAGTCGGATTATCTGAATTTTCTAGATTCTCTTCTGGGTTTAGGGAAGTCGGAT
>NZ_JBKHHI010000006.1:0-50356 GCF_046539235.1 Coleofasciculus sp. | reverse complement strand
TTTATTTGGAGGATTGTTTGGCGGCAAGAAAAAGTAAGGGAATCAGGGACAAAGGATAAAAAATGAAACCGTTTTTAGGTTGGTCAGTTGTTCCGGCAGGTTTCACCCTGATGTCCCTCAACCCACCCTATCCAAGTGCGAGAATTTTTTGACCAGATGGATGAGGGATGAGGATATAAACGTGCAGCAGCCTCTGACATCCTGTCCGTCTAAACAGTCATAAATTCCTTTTCCCTGGCATACTTGCTTTTTTCCTTGAAGCCCTCAGCTATCTGCATTCTGCCTTGTTTCCACCAAAGTGTAAGTATTCAACCGGACATGAGATAACTTGCAAAAAGGATCGTTGGCGGTAGATGATAGGAGAGGAATCCACCCTGTAGGTGGTTAGCAGATTGAACGATAGGTGGATGAGTAATCTAGAGTTTTACGATTATAAGCCGCACCTAAGCAGCTTACGTGAGGAGATATTCAAGGGTTTGACTCAACCCCAAAAAGCGATCGCGCCCAAGTTCTTTTATGATAAACGTGGGTCAGAACTGTTTGATCAGATCTGTGAGGTGGAGGAATACTATCCCACCCGGACAGAGATTCATCTGTTAAAAACCTATTGCCGGGACATTGCCCAACTCGTGGGTCAAGATTGCTTGCTGATCGAGTATGGTAGTGGCAGTAGTGCCAAAGTCCGCCTGCTGTTGGATGCCTTGCCGCACCTAGCCGGCTATATGCCCATCGATATTTCCCAAGAACACATGCTGCAAGCGTCAGCAGAACTAGCACAATCCTATCCTGACTTGGATGTGATCGCCGTTTGTGCAGATTATACCCAAGATTTTCAACTGCCGCCCTACAGCAAAAAACCCGTTAATCACAAGCTAATTTTCTTTCCGGGTTCCACGATTGGCAATCTCCATCCCCAGGAAGCCATCCATCTGCTGAAACAGTCGCGTCGTCTTTTGGATAAAGGTGATGGCATGTTAATTGGTGTTGATCTCAAAAAAGACCCAGCTATTTTAAATGCTGCCTATAATGATGCCCAGGGAGTTACGGCTGAATTTAATCTCAACCTGTTAGAGCGGATTAATCAGGAGCTAGATGCTAATTTTAATTTATCCCACTTTCGCCACTGGGCTTTTTATAATCAAGATGAAAGCCGCATTGAGATGCACTTAGTCAGTCTCAAGGAACAAACTGTGGTTATCCATAACACACCGTTTCACTTTCGTCAAGATGAAACAATTCACACCGAAAATTCATATAAATACAGCATTGAAGAGTTCCAGGATATGGCAAATTATGCTGGATTCGATACTCAACAGGTATGGACAGATGCTGATCATCTCTTCAGTCTCCACTACCTAACGATTAGCCATTAGAAATTTTAATTCCCGGTTCCCTAGAAGGGCGGGTTTAGTCAAATTATCGGTTTATGGCAAAATGTGAGCGGTAAAACCCGCCCCTACATACCTGTTCCCTGTTCCCTGTTCCCTGTTCCCTGTTCCCCGTTCCCTGAAAAATGGCAAAAGCTGACAAAATAAACTTTTATTGTCCGAGTGGTTTTCCCGAATTTCTCCCAGGCGAAAAGCGTCTGGAGATGTATTTGATAGATACAATCCGCCAAGTTTTTGAGCGATATGGATTCACACCTATCGAAACTCCAGCAGTTGAGCGATTAGAAGTCCTGCAAGCTAAAGGAAATCAAGGGGATAATATTATTTACGGGTTGCAACCCATTTTACCCCCCAATCGCCAAGCAGAAAAAGAACAGGCGGGAGAAAGTGGTTCAGAAGAGAGAGCCTTAAAATTTGATCAGACGGTTCCTTTAGCGGCTTATATTGCCCGTCACCTGAATGAACTTCAGTTCCCCTTTGCCCGGTATCAGATGGATAATGTATTTCGGGGAGAACGGGCAAAAGCGGGACGCTATCGCCAATTTCGTCAATGTGATATTGATGTAGTGGGTCGTAATAAGCTGAGTTTGCTCTATGATGCTCAAATTCCTGCAATTATTGCCGAAATTTTTACGGCGATTAATATTGGAGACTTTTTGATCCGTATAAACAATCGCAAAGTTCTCAGTGGGTTCTTTGAGTCGATTGGTTTAGGCGAGAGCAAAATTATGCCTTCTATCCGGATTGTAGATGCCGCCGAGAAAATTGGCGAAACAAAGGTGAAAAAAGCACTCTTGGCTGAAGGGTTATCCGATGAACAAGTCGAGCAAATTCTTACCTTTACCAAGATTCAGGGTTCGGTAGATGATGTGTTGGCACAATTAAACGCCATGCTTGAGGATAAACCAGACGCTCAGGTATTGAAAACTGGCATTGCTGAACTAGAAACGGTGATTACCGGAGTGCGGAATTTGGGGGTGAGCGATCGCGTATTTTGTATTGACCTCTCCATTGCTCGTGGCTTAGATTATTATACGGGAACGGTGTATGAAACAACACTTGTTGGTCACCAAGCCTTGGGTAGTATTTGTTCCGGGGGACGCTATGAGGAACTTGTGGGCATGTTTGTCGGGGATAAAATGCCAGGAGTGGGCATTTCCATCGGCTTAACTCGATTGATGAGTCGTTTGATTCAAGCCGGGATTCTGGAGTCTTTCTCGTCTACACCCGCCCAAGTGATGGTGGTGAATATGCAAAGTGACCTGATGCCCCTGTATTTAGAAGTATCTCAGAAACTGCGTCAGGCGGGAATTAGTACAATAACCAGTTTTGATGAGCGTTCTGTGGGCAAACAGTTACAGCAAGCTGATAAACGGGGAATTCCTCTTTGTGTCATTATTGGCTCGGAAGAAGCAGCATCTCAAACATGCGGTTTGAAAAACCTGAAAACCGGGGAGCAAATTGCCGTTAATATAGAGCAGCTAGCTGATCAGGTGAGCAACCAATTAGCCTAAGGGCATTTCTGTAGAGACGTAGCATGCTACGTCTCCAGCCTAAGGGCTATTTTGTAGCATCAATTACAGACAAGAACAATGAACTATACGGCGACTAAAGCATCGTGGTAAGAGTTATGGTGTAAACGGAAATGAACCTGACTAAGAGCATACCAGGTTTGCTCATCGACCACTCCATCTACCACTAAGCCATAACGTTTTTGAAAGGAGCGCACAGCGCGTTCTGTTTGTTCGCCAAAATCACCATCAATTGGCGCTGAATAATCCTGAGTCAGATGCAGCACCCACTGCAAGGGAATCACCATATCATGTCGGCTACCTCGATTTAGTACAGGCATATTAACTGGGGCACCCTGATAAAGAGCTTGCCACGTCAGGGAATCGACAATACCATTGGCTTTGAGGAACATACTTTGCTGAAATTCCATCACAGCATCATGGACACAGCGATCAAAATACCCTCCCATCAGACCAGTATAGGTGCCGCAATGAGCCAAAAGCTTTTGCAGTTCTAAAACCTCGGCTCCCACCGAACCCAGTTGCAGTATAGGTTTTTGCACCGATGATTTAGCGGTGAGTCTAACCTTTGATGTCGTTTCCGGATTAAAAAGCGCTTGCATAGTAAAGTCCTCATAAGTTTAAGTAATGGACGCCAGGAAATAAATTTCTGGAACCTAAAGCTAAAGTAAGCTAAAGCTTACTGGGTAAGTCTTTGAACCCGTTTGAACGGGATAAGAGCTTTGAGAGGAGTATTTGAGTTCAGGGCTTAATCAGCGTGACATTAATTTTAAGATACTGTTGATGACGGAGAACTTATCCTAGCTAACCCAATCAGCCTTGTCATCATCCGATTGGGCAATTGGGTGAAAGGATGTATTCTATCTCAACTTAATCCTACAGTAAGTTTAACGGAAGGGAAATCATACAAAAGCGATCGCGCTTGAGTGGGAAGGTTCAAGTACGCGATCGCTTAATTAAATTTAACGGATTTTATCTCAACCGCCCAATGAACGGTTAAGTTGGCTCTAGGCGAGGATAAAATCACTACTGCTGAGGGTACTCGCTTGAATCCCACTCAAAATAGCTAAGTCTGTATTGAAGACACTAATGCGAGTATCATTACCATCTTGAATCAGGTCGAGCTGTTGGAACGTGATACCCAAACCACGAATGCCAATCCGGTCAATCTCTAGCTCAAAGTCGGTAATCGTGTGAGTCGCACTGGGAACAAAGCCATTAACAATCCAGAACTGTTCTGCACCATTGCCACCCGTCATGGTGCTACCACCATAACCACCGAACAATAGATCATCGCCGTCGCCGCCTGAGAGTTGATCATTGAAACTAGCAATCAGGATATCATCACCTTTGCCGCCATCCAGACTGTTATTGCCTGAACCAAACGAGGCATTAAGAATATCATCGCCATCGCCACCAAACAATTGATCATTGAAGCCAGCTAAGAGATTGTCATCACCTTTGCCACCATCTAGGATATTATTTCCTGTACCAACAGAAGCGTTAAGGATATCATCGCCGTCACCGCCCAGAAGTTGGTCATTGGAGCCAGCCAAGAGGTTGTCGTCACCTTTACCGCCATCAAGCAGGTTATTTCCGCCACCATTTAAGGCATTGAGGATATCTTCACCTTTGCCGCCTAATAGGTGATCATTAGAACCAGCGAACAGAACATCGTCACCTTTACCTCCATCAAGC
This sequence comes from Coleofasciculus sp., assembly GCF_046539235.1. Taxonomy (GTDB): domain Bacteria; phylum Cyanobacteriota; class Cyanobacteriia; order Cyanobacteriales; family Coleofasciculaceae; genus Coleofasciculus. The sequence goes on along the minus strand of NZ_JBKHHI010000006.1, from coordinate 45,738 downwards.
AGGTTATTTCCGCCACCACTGGAGGAATCCAGAGTATCATGACCATTGCCGCCAAACAACTGGTCGTTGAGGTTAGCTAATAGAACATCGTTGCCTTTACCACCATCAAGTAGGTTGTTTCCCGCACCATTGGATACATCCAGACGATCATTGCCAGCTTCACCAAAGAGTTGGTCGTAGCTATTACCAATGAGGGTGTCATTCCCTTTACCGCCGTAGAACTGATTACCACCAGCACTTCCTGAACCATCCACCTCATCATTCCCAGCCAGGGCAAAAACGATGACTGGACTGTCCGTAATAGTGAGAATATCATCGCCACTGGTGCCAAAAATCGGAGTGGGAGCAATCTTTTGGTTACCAAAGTCGATGTTCGTGACTGTATCACCAGGACGCAGCACCACCCTTTGAGGTTGGGGAGTACCGGGCGTAGGTACAATACTGACGGCTAAGTCGTCGTGGACATAGCTCTGGTTGTACGCCACTTGTACCCCTTCAGAAGCATCAGCATTTTCGATGCCAATCGTGGCACTGGTTAAGATGGCATTCATTTCATCGTATTGATAGAGAATGCTGCCATCTGAGTCTAGGATCGCCTGAAATGTCAGGGAACCTTGATCAAAGTAACGAGGAACATCCTGATACTGAACAATGAATTGATCCTCAACTTGATCGTGGTAGTAATAAACCGCACCTCCCCGACCGGGATTCAAATCATCCCAGAAGGGCGCAATGAAATCATTGGGTTGATTGGGATTGAGAATCGGATCATTACTAAAATCACGGGCTTCAGAGCCAAAACTGAGGTATCCATTTGAGGAAATCTTGACCGTATTTTTATCTTCTCCGAAGAAAGAGAAGTTGAAGGGTAAGTTAACTTGGGCGAAAGAGTCATCACTTAAACTGAGCCTTGTACCCAATCTTGAGATATCCATCCAGTCAAAAGTCGGACCACCGGGTTGGTCGCTGTCAGACCATTGGTAGTTAACCGCAGTTGGAGACGTGGCTCGCCAACCTGGTCGCAGCACCTCGGCAACGTTGTAGACACCGGGAGTCAGGTTAGTAAACGTATAATTGCCGTTAACATCAGTTTTTGTGGATGTTTCACCCGAATCGAGTTGACCGTTCTCGTTATCATCCAGATAGACTGTCCAACCTGCGATACCCGGTTCACCAGCATCTCGCTGCCCATTTCCGTTAAAATCATTCCACTTACTACCGCTAATTTCTCCTGGCTGAGGTACTCCGACAAACACATTATCTATAGCCCAGTTATCGAAGTTATTGCCACTGTGGTTGATTTGTCGCCACCGGAAACTGGTGCTACTGGTTTGGGCTGCGGTGGGAACTGTTTCGCTGAGGGTTGTCCAACTGGTGAAGTCTTCGGTGTCATAGAGACCAAGTTGAGTCCAACTGCTACCACCATTGATGGAATATTCCAGTACTACATCTTCCCCTGGATCAGCATTCTCGCCACCATTGGAGCCATTGCCAAAGATTAGGTCAAAGAAGACTGTACCGCCACTGGAGACATCCACAAAGTTGGTGGTAGCAAAGCGAGAGTTCCCGCCAGAAGAACCGCCGTTAAACCACAGCGAGTTCCCATCACTACCGACAAAGTTGCTATTGGCTGTGCCGTTGGTAATCGTTGACCATTGACTATTGTCAATATCTGGATCAAAGTCATCAACAACACTGTTGAGGATCGGGGGTCCAACTGTTATATTGTCTATTGCCCAGTTATCGAAATTATTGCCACTGTGAGCAATTTGCCGCCAACGGAAGTTGGTGCTACTCGTCTGAGCTGCAGTGGGAATCGTCTCAGTTAGGGTTGTCCAAGTGGTGAAGGCTTCGGTGTCGTAAAGACCAAATTGGTTCCAAGTGCTGCCATTATTAATAGAATATTCCAGCACCACATCTTCCCCTGGATCAGCATTTTCGCCACCGTTGGAGCTATTGCCGAAGATCAAATCAAAGGTAATCGTGCCGCCATTAGCGACATCTACCAGGTTGGTGATGGCAAAACGAGAGTTACCACCAGGAGAACCTCCGTTGAACCAGAGGGAGTTCCCATCACTGCCAACAAAGTTGCTATTGGCTGTACCGTTAGTGATGTTTGACCATTGGCTATTGTCAATGTCTGGGTCAAAGTCATCAAAGAGTACGGGAAGTACTGGGGGAGGGGTAGAGCCAGTCAGGGCGCTGTAGGCATTGAGCCGCCCACCTGTAACAGTCATTCCTTGTAATGCTGGAATTGGGTCAACGGTTGCTAGGATACGATCCTTGACCTGTTGGGCTGTTAATGTGGGATCGTCAGACCAAATCAAACTAGCAACACCTGCTACGTGGGGACTTGCCATGGATGTCCCACTCTTAAAACCGTATCCACCCCCAGGAATCGTGCTGTATACGGAGGAGCCTGGTGCGCCTAGGTCTACGGAATTAAGTCCATAACTGGAAGTCCCAGATAACTGATCGTTATGATTTGTGTTAGCTACGGAAATAATGTTATCTAGGCTATAACTGGCAGGGTAATGGGGGGAAATGTCAGTATTTCCACCAGTATTCCCAGCCGCAGCAATAAATAACTGGTCTGCATTACCAGCCGCCGCGATCGCATCATACAACCCTTGGGAAAAGCCGCCACCCCCCCAACTGTTGTTGGTCAGGTTAGCTCCCATCATCGTGGCATATTCCACTGCCTGAATCGCATTAAAGATACTACCGGAACCTGAGGCGCCGAGGAACTTGAGCGCCATAATATCAGCCGACCAACTGACACCCGTCACACCGATTCCGTTGTTTCCTTCAGCGGCGATTGTCCCAGCTACATGGGTGCCATGACTGTTATCGTCAAACGGGTCGTTATCATTATTAACAAAGTCCCAACCGTAGACATCATCGACGTAGCCGTTATTATCATCATCAATCCCATTTCCGGCAATTTCTCCCGGATTTGTCCACATATTGTCATTGAGATCGGGATGGTTATAGTCCACCCCGGTATCAATTACCCCAACGACTATATTGTTTCCGGTTTCAATATCCCAGGCTTCGGGAGCATCAATGTCCGCGTCAGAAGTACCACCTGTCTGTCCGGTATTATTTAACCCCCAAAGTTGATTGAATTGGGGGTCATTGGGAACAGTTGTAGTGGTGGAAACGATATAGTTAGGTTCGATATATTCAACTGTAGGATTGTTCCCATAAAGGGCGATGGCTTCAGCAACGCTCATCCCTTGAATTTCCCAAAGCTGAATGCCTAAGTTCTGAGTGGACTGTTTGACATTAGCGTCAAGGCTGGTTTGTAGAGCGTTAATTTGATTCGTTGAGGCAATGGATGGGTTAAGTTTAACAATCACCTCACCGGAGGTGTAGTCTGTTCCTTCTACTCCCATGGTGCTAGAGAGTTCTTGCACTAAGGCTTGGAATTCAGGTGACTCCATCTCTCGCTTGGGCAAAGCAGCTACTTCATCAGTATTTTCTCCTTCTAATTCTACTGAATCATTGAGTTCAATTTGGCTGTTTTCGGATTCATCGAACAACTCGTTTACTGACATCGTTCTCATTCCTTAAACGAAATTACTTGGACAATCAGATTCAGTGGTTATTGCACCACAGCTAACTCGCGGCAACTCGTGATCCTTAACTGAATTAGTCTGGATCTGGCAGCGAATTTTACGCAAATGAACGATTTTTTTGATAAAAATTAACAAAAACTGAACGATCAGACACAGGATTCACTCCTTCACGCTCAATTAATGTAAGTCAAAACTGATTCAACGAAACACTGTATCTCGGAGGTTTCCGCTGGCGGACGTAAGTCCTCAAAAATTAACCTGAATTTAACCTTACTGAGACAGCCGTAAGGTTAGACCATCGATATCTATAAGAGGAGTATAGATGGTTCTTTTCCGTCAATCAAACTAATTAACAAAACTTATGAATATCCCAGGAATCAACTGTCCCAGTAGATGTTGAAATCCTAGTCAAAACTGCCTTATTTAGGCAGATGTCATGAAAGGTAAACTCCTGGAATGACTGAACAGCTTATCCCATAGAACTTTTAGCTTGAATAGAGGGCGATCCAACCGAATTGAATGGACGGGTGTTGTGAATTGATGTAAGCGGGTCGCCCCTACAGGTTGTTAGATCATGTCCACTCCTCTCCTATTCTCGTTGATATACCTTGCCAACAGCATCTCTCCTTCAAAAGGAGGATGTTCTAGGCACAAATACTGACTTATTAATAATAAGGATACTCAACCACATAGGCGATTAGTCCTCTGGAGAGGTCAACTACCCCGCTCATGCTTACCTACCGCTTACGTTCTCAGATGAGAGTGGCTGTGGATAGTTCTCAGGGATTGATAGAGATGAACAGAACCGAAAACTTGCATCGAGCCAATCAACATCAAACCAACCAGGGAAGCGTCGTTTCCATTCGCAGCAGCGTCATCGACGTTCAGTTTCCGCATCAGCTTCCGGAAATGTATAGCCAGCTTCGGGCGGGTGAGGATGACCAGATTGTGATTGAGGTGGTTAACCATCTTAACGATAAGACGATTCGGGGTATTGCTTTAACTCCAATTTCAGGGTTAGCGCGAGGTTCGGTTGTCAAGGATACAGGTACTCCCTTGCAAGTTCCTGTGGGAAAACAACTACTTGGTCGCGTTTTTAATGTATTGGGCGACACTATCGATAAAAAAGAGAAGATCACGGGGGGAGAGTGGCGTTCCATTCATCAACCTGCGATTTCTCTGGCGGAACAATCGACGACTTCGGAAATTTTGGAGACGGGGATCAAAGCGATTGATGTGCTAGTTCCCCTAGAACGTGGCGGAAAAGCGGGATTGTTTGGTGGTGCGGGTGTGGGTAAAACGGTTCTGCTGACGGAAATGATCCACAACATGGTGACTGAACATGAAGGGGTGAGTTTCTTCTGTGGGATTGGCGAACGCAATCGGGAAGCGGAAGAACTGTATCGCGATATGCAAGAGGCGGGGGTTCTAGAGAGTACCGTGATGGTATTCGGGCAAATGAATGAACCGCCAGGTGCTAGATTCCGGGTTGGTCATGCGGCTCTGACTATGGCAGAGTATTTTCGGGATGATGTGCAGCAAGATGTGTTGCTGTTGATTGATAATACGTTTCGGTTTATTCAAGCGGGACAGGAGGTGTCGGGGTTATTGGGGCGATTACCCTCTCGTGTAGGGTATCAACCGACGCTGGGAACAGAGTTATCGGAATTTGAGGAACGGATTACGAATACCGCAACGGGGGCGATTACTTCGGTACAGGCGGTTTATGTCCCAGCCGATGATTTTACTGATCCGGCTGCTGTTAATACGTTTGGTCATTTATCCGCTTCGTTGGTTCTGTCTCGTAAACGGGCGAGTCAGGGATTGTATCCGGCGGTTGATTTGCTGCAATCGGGTTCTAAGATGTTAAGTCCAACGATTGTGGGCGAACGTCATTACCAAATTGCTCAAGAAATTAAGAGTACCTTGGCGGGTTACGAAGAACTTAAAGACATTATCGCCATGTTAGGGATGGAAGAATTATCCCAACGCGATCGCCAAACGGTCAACCGGGCGCGACGACTTGAGCGCTTCCTAACTCAACCTTTCTTTACAACTGAACAATTTACTGGGAAAAAGGGCAAACTGGTGAGTTTAGACGAAGCCCTGGATGGATGTGAGCGCATTCTCAATGATGAGTTTAGCGATTATTCGGAGCGATCGCTCTATATGCTCGGTTCTATCGACGAAGCACTTGTAGAGACGCGCCATGGCGCGTCTGGGAGCGGGGGAGATAAGGAAGATAAGGAAGATGAGGGAGATGAGGGAAATGAGGGAGAAAACAAATGACGAATGACGAATGACAAATGACAAATGACAAATGACGAATGACCAATGACAAATGACCAATGACAAATGACAAATGACCAATGACAAATGACCAATGACTAATAACCAATGAACCTTAAAATCTTGCTTCCTACAGAAGTGCTTTTAGATCAAGACGTGACCAAAGTATCCGCCGAAGCGGAAAATGGTTCCTTTACCTTATTACCGAATCATATTGACTTCGTAACGGCGATTGTTCCTGGCATTTTATTCTTTGAATCTGAATCGGAATCCACGCCGGAGGTTTTTATCGCTGTGGATGAAGGAATTTTAGTTAAATGTGGGGCAGAGGTTTTGGTTTCAACTGGACGAGCGATTCGGTCGAATGACCTAGAATCGTTACAGCAAACCGTAGAAGAGGAGTTTTGGCGCTTGGATGAACGGGAAAAAATAGCAGCTAGTGCGATCGCGAAATTAGAAGCGAGTTTTGCTCGTGGTGTATATGAGATAGGAGGGTCAAGTGGTGAAACGTCCTAATCACTCGAGACGACGACAACACAATAAGACGTTTCTGGGGAAAATAAAAGACAAATCCATCCGTAAACTTAAAGCCCGCAAGGAAGAAAATTTAAGTGTTTTATATGGCTTGACATTGATGGGCTTTGTGGGTTGGTCAGTTAGCATTCCCACGTTAATTGGGGTGGCAATTGGACTGTGGCTAGATCAAGTTTTGCCCACTCCCTTTTCTTGGACACTCACCTTAATGCTGGTGGGTTTAGTTCTCGGTTGTATCAATGCTTGGTACTGGGTGCAGCAGGAGTCTGCCGATGAATGAATCAGCACAGACACTCCCACTATTAATTTTATTGGTGGGCGCAATTATCACGATTTCCATCCTGGTTAAGGAAGGAATGACGCGCTTGGGCTTACCCAGTTTAGTGGGGTATTTGGTGCTGGGCTTTCTGCTGCGGCTGGCGGATTCTCAGTGGCAATTTCTGGGAGAATCGGGGCAGGAAATTTTTGACTTTTTAGCTGAAGTTGGCGTGATTTCGTTGTTGTTTCGGGTGGGGTTAGAAAGTGATTTAGCGGGATTGATACACCAGTTAGCTAGAGCTACGAAAATTTGGATTGGCGATATTGTCGTCAATGGCGGGTTAGGTTTTGTCACCTCCTATTGGTTACTGGGACTGGCGTTTATCCCCAGTTTATTTATTGCGATCGCGTTTACAGCAACCAGTGTCGGTGTATCGATTGGGGTGTGGCAAGAAGAAAATGCCACAGATTCTAAATATGGGGAATTACTGTTGGATGTGGCGGAACTGGATGATATCTCTGGGGTAATTTTAATGGCGTTATTGTTTGCTATTGCACCAGCAATTCAAGACAGTGGAACGGGAGAATTACTGCCCGTCATTGCCCAAACCTCTGGCATATTTTTCCTGAAAGCTGTGGTTTTTGCGACATTTTGCTATGTTTTCTCGCGCTTTTTTGAGGCAAAGCTGACTAAGTTCTTTCGCCAAATTGAAGCGCCACCGGAACCGATGTTGGAGGTGGTGGGGATTGGCTTTATGATTGCCGCGATCGCGGGGTTGTTGGGGTTTTCGGTTGCTATTGGCGCCTTCTTTGCCGGATTGGTGTTTAGCCGTGATCCCAATGCAGTCAAGTTTGATGCGTCGTTTGAATCCTTATACGAACTGTTTACCCCGTTCTTTTTCATTGGGATTGGCTTGAAAATTAACCCCAGTGCGCTAACGGCGGCTTTGGGGATGGGAGGAATTCTCCTTGTCGCCGCCGTACTTGGCAAACTTATTGGTGTGGGGGGTCCGACTTGGTTAACCACAGGTGGGATAGCTGCTGCGTTAATTGGCGTCAGTATGGTGCCTCGCGCCGAAATTACCATGATTGTCATGCAACGGGGACTCTCACTGGGGGAGTGGGCGGTATCCAATCAGGTTTTCGCCGCCATGGTTGTTGTATCAGCGGTGACTAGCATTCTAGCACCGATTGTTCTCCGTTCATTGTTGAACAAATTGCCGGAAACTCAAACAGGAGTAAGTAACTGATGCCTATTTCACCGCAGCTTATTATCTGGATTGCGATCGCTTTAGTGCAAGTCAGCCTACTGGCAATAGCACCGTTGTTAATTCGTTGGCTTTCTTTACTTCCTTAATTGTTCGGAAAATCTCTCTTAGATTAGATGCGCTATGGCACATCTGGAACAGGAAAAACTTAGATCAGGGCGGGTTTAGTCACATGAACCCAGACAAAAATGGATAATATTAAAACCCGCCCCTACAGTCATCAAAACGTTTTTATCGGAGCATCACCATGAACAATATATTGCATTTAATCCTCGCCTTTCCCGCCGGCTTTGCCCTAGGAATTTTCTACTTTGGTAGTCTGTGGCTTACCGTGCGCCAACTGCCAACCACCCCTTATCCCATCCGCTTATTTGTGGGTAGTTATTTAGGTCGTATGGTGCTTGCCTTACTCGGCTTTTATATCATCATCAATGGACATTGGGAACGAGCGCTGATTGGCGTATTGGGTTTGATTGTTGCCCGCACATTGTTGGTGCGTCGTTTTGAACCAAAACCTTGGCATTTAAGTCAGTAGGGAGAATAAACGTTAACAGTGGAGATCGTCATTTGTCGTTTGTCATTTGTCATTCGTTGGACGTTAATTTGAAATTGAGAGAAGGAGAATAATGAATGTTACCCCAGATACTATTATTTTTTGGCAGTGGCAGTGGTTTAAACTGAACGCCACCCTGGTTTATACCTGGCTCGTAATGGCAATTTTGGTCGTGGGATCTTGGCTAGTGACGCGCAATTTGAAAGTTGAACCCGAACAGATGTCGAACTGGCAAAATCGCTTAGAAATTATTGTTGAGATGATTAATGGTGAGATTCGCCAAGCCACTAATCGAGAACCCAGTGAATTTCTGCCGTTTGTGGGGACAATTTTTCTGTTCTTTGCCCTTGCCAATATTCTTACCGTCATACCCGGTTACGAATCCCCCGCCGCGTCTCTATTCACTACAGGCGCTTTTGCCTTGTGTGTGTTTTTTGCTGTACCGTATTATGGGATTAAGCATTCTGGGTTTGGCAGTTACCTGAAACATTTTATTGAGCCGACGCCCGTTGTTTTACCCTTCAACATTCTCAGCGAAATTACCCGGACGCTATCCTTAGCTATTCGCTTGTTTGGGAATGTGATGAGTACGAGTTTATTGGTGGCAATTGTTTTATCACTTATCCCGCTATTTGTTCCTATTCCCGTCAGAGCTTATGGAATCGGAATTGGGGTCATTCAGGCGTATGTTTTTGCCATTTTAACCCTCGTCTATATCGCGTCAGGGATTCGCGCCCAGCGTAAGAGTCAACAAAAACGACAACAGCAACAGCAATCAGAAGAAGGAGCAACTTAGATATGGATAATCTTGGTCTTATTGGCATCGCCTCGATTCTTGGTTCAGCACTTTCCATTGGACTCGGTGCAATTGGACCCGCGATTGGGGAAGGATTGGGATTGGCAAATGCCCTACGTGCGATCGCGCAACAACCGGATAAGGCAAATACGATTACCCGCACCTTATTTGTGGGTATGGCATTTATTGAATCGACGGCGATTTATGCCTTCATTGTGTCGATTATTCTCATTTTTGCTAATCCGTTTTGGAATCACTTTTTAAATCAGGGAGGAGGATAAGCTAGTGATTGATTGGTTTACATTTGTTGCTCAAATTATTAACTTCATCATCCTCATTTTTCTACTGTGGCGCTTTTTGTATAAGCCCATAACCAAAACCATGGGGGAGCGCCGCAAGCGGATTGAGCGTCAGTGGAAAGAAGCTCAACAGCAGCAAGAGGAAGCCCAAGCCGAGGCAGAATCCTATCGCCAAAAGCAACAAGACTTAGAAAAACGGCGCGAAGAGTTGCTGAATGAAGCCAAAGAAAAGGCAAAAGCTGAACAGGAAAATTTAATCAAACAGGCACGTCAAGAGGTTGACAAAAAGCAGTCAAAATGGCAGGAATCTATTCAACGACAGCAAGAGTCTTTCCTGGAGAATCTGCGACAACGGGTAAAAGAACAAACCCATAAAATTAGCCGTCGCGCCTTACAGGATTTGGCAAATGCTGATTTGGAAGAACGGGCGATATCGGTTTTCATGGAACGCCTAAAACACCTGGATGAGGAGGAACGAGAAACTTTCAAGCAATCTGTACAGGAATCTGAGCAGGATGTTGTCATCAACAGCGCCTTTGATATGTCGGAAGAGACACAGCAAAAGTTACGGGATATTCTCCGCCAGGAAGATATGATCAATGGCAAGGATGTGGAATTCTCCACCTCATCCGATTTAATCTGTGGCGTAGAAATGCGGAGCAAAAATTATCAGATTGCTTGGAGTTTAGCTGACTATCTAGAAAGCCTAGAGGAACAGTTATCTAAGGAATTCCCGAATAAGGCTGAAGCAGAAGGAAAAGCAGAAGACGAACAAGGAAAGCCAAACGGAAAACAAGACGAACAAGATAAAAGGGAGCTTTTAGGTCTGAAGGAGTATAAAAGATGAAATGAGATAAATCATCCTTGAGGCAGATAAATTTTGACGCCTCATTTTTTAAGCTAAGTGCCGAGGACTAGAAAATTGAGGTGAATTAGCTGAACTATTTTCTAGTCGCAGGACTATATTTTACAAATTGGCAATTTGCCCAAAACCGCACAAGGAGATATTATTGAATGCTGAATTCTATGGCTAAAAAAGAATGCAATAGCTGGGTAGGAGTGAAGAAAGGAGGCGCGTTTACCTTAATCACCTTGTCCCTACTCCTAGGCGCTTGTACCCCCGAACCGGAAGCAACGGTTCCTCAAACGGAACCTGACACAACATTGACAGAAACCGATGATACAGACGTTGAAGACGTTGCTGAAGATACGGAAGAATTCATCGGTGAGACGGTAACCGTTACGGGTGAAGTGGAAGCAGATTATGGGATCAATACCTTTGTCATAGAAGAAATGGGTGACATCTTTGCTGATCAAGTGTTAGTGATCAATACCGCCGCAACAACTGAGCCAATTCTGGCAGAGCAGAATGTCCAAGTTACTGGGGTAGTTCGCGAACTCGTAGTCGCTGATTTTGAGCGGGAATATGATATCACCTGGGAGGGGGATATTCGGCAGACGATAGAAGCTGAGTATGTCGGAGAGCCTGTTATCGTTGCTGATGCTGTCGAGGTATTGGATATCCCCTAGAATTTTGGGTAAAAAACCCTACTCCATGGCGAGCGAGACTCTATACAGCACTTTCTAACACCGTGTAGTACAGCAACTCTAGGACAGCTCTGTTCTGCTCTTGGAAAGGGTGTATCACATCGAGTCTGAAAACGCTGTAGCGAGCGAGACTCTATAGCGAGCGAGACGCTCGCACTACGGCGGCGGCGGTAATTCTTGTTTGCCTCTTTCCTCCTGCTATCTACCATCTGCCATCTACCATCTGCCATCTGCCTTGTTCATGAACGGAAAGTCAATGTCACTACAAACGGTTCTAGATGAAACCTTTACCCAGTTAGACCAGGGATTAGAAACCTATCAACCTGAACTCCAACTGCGGGAGGTGGGTTTGGTCAAATCTGTCTCCCGTGGCATTGCAACAGTTAGCGGTTTACCCACGGTAAAAGCTGATGAATTGATTCGCTTTCCGGGTGGGTTGTTAGGGATTGCGTTTAACTTAGACCCGGATGAAGTAGGGGTTATTTTACTAGGGGAAAGCGAACATATTGAAGCCGGCGATCGCGTACAGCGCACGGGACGGATTTTGGATGTACCAGTGGGAGAGGCGCTGCTGGGGCGGGTGATGGACGTCACCGGTCGTCCGTTGGATAATCAGGGGGCGATTCAAACCACTGAACGTCTGCCCATCGAACAGGAAGCCCCGGCTATTTTAGACCGCGCCCCGGTAAAAGTGCCATTACAGACGGGGCTGAAAGTCGTGGATGCTTTGATTCCCATTGGTCGCGGTCAACGGGAATTGATTGTTGGCGATCGCCAAACCGGGAAAACCGCGATCGCAGTGGATACGATTATTAATCAAAAAGGGAAAGATGTCATCTGCATCTACTGCGCTGTGGGTCAACGTACCTCCGCCGTGGCTAAAGTGATTGCCCAGTTGCGCGAACGAGAGGCGATGGATTATTCCCTGGTTGTCGTCGCCACCGGGGAAGATGCTCCAGGGTTGCGCTACATTACCCCATACTCGGCGATGTCCATTGGCGAATATTTTCGCGATCGCGGACAGGATGCGTTAGTGGTAATTGATGATATGACCCGTCATGCTTGGGCATATCGTGAACTTTCCCTACTGCTGCGGCGTCCCCCAGGTCGAGAAGCCTATCCCGGCGATATTTTTTATATTCATTCCCGGATGTTGGAACGGTCAACCCACCTCAGCGAGGAATTGGGAGGCGGTTCCCTAACGGCATTACCCATAGTCGAAACCCAAGCCCAGAATATTTCAGCTTATATTCCAACTAATTTAATCTCAATTACCGACGGTCAGATTTACCTGTCTCCGGATTTATTCCAGCAAACCGTCTTACCCGCAGTGGAGGTGGGTAAATCGGTGTCGCGGGTTGGCGGAAAAACTCAGTTATCGGCGTATCAAGAAGTGGCGGGAGATTTACGCCTGTCTTATTCTCAATTCCAAGAAGTGGAAGTATTTGCTCGGTTTAGCACCCAGCTTGATCAAGACACTCGTCATACCCTAGAACGAGGGCGTCGGGTGCGGCAGATCCTCAAGCAAAAGGAATCCCAACCGTTATCGGTTCCTGAGCAAATTGCTGCCCTTGTCGCGGTGAATCAGGGGGTTTTTGATGAACTGCCCTTGGATCAGGTTCGAGACGCCGAAACAGCCGTCAGAGAAGCGGTGACAGCGGAATTATCTGAGGTGTGCGATCGCATTGTATCGGGTGACAAGTTAAGGGATGAGGATTTAGAGGCAATTTTACGGGTAGCTAAGGAGGCGATACAGGCGTATAAACCAGAACAAGAGCAAGAAGAAGAACGAACTGAGCAAGAGTCGGAAGAAGACTAATTTTTATCATTGTAGCAGTTGTGGTCTTGGTCATCTTTGCTATTGCTAAAGGTAGTAAACGCCGGGGTAGTCATGGTGGCGGTGGCTTTGTCCCTGATACTAACGGCGATAATGGTGATGGCTTCGGTGATGGTGGTAATGGTGGTGGTGACGGCGGTGGTATCGGCGGTAGTTCTGGTGGAGGTGCTGGTGGCGGCGGTGGTGGGGGTGCTGGCGGTGGTGGGGGTGCTGGCGGTGGCGGCGGCGGCGGCGGTGGCGGCGGTAGTTGATGCGAGAGTTGTAGGTTGGGTTGACGCGCCGAAACCCAACACTATTTAGGCTAAAGCCCTGACTACGAACTAAGATATCGTGAGAGAAGAACCGTCCCGTTAAGAGAAAATCCTTTTTCAATGACTGCAATTACTCCCAACTCCGCCAAACACAAAAAAGCTAAAGCCTTGAAACCAGGGACTATACGCCCTGCCAAGGAACTCTGTAGCGAATGTGGTCTGTGTGATACATACTATATTCATTATGTCAAGGAAGCTTGTGCCTTTCTTAACCAACAGATTCCCGAATTAGAAACTCAAACCCATGGACGTAGCCGGAATCTGGATAATCCCGATGATTTGTATTTCGGCGTTAACCAAACCATGATGGCGGCGCGGAAACTTCAACCGATTGAAGGGGCGCAGTGGACTGGAATTGTCAGCACTATTGCCATTGAAATGCTCACCAGTGGCAAAGTTGAAGGCGTTGTCTGTGTGCAGAATACCAAAGAAGACCGTTTTCAACCCATGCCGATTATCGCCCGAACGCCAGACGAGATTCTCGCCGCCCGGGTGAATAAGCCTACCCTGTCTCCCAACCTCTCCGTATTAGAACAAATCGAACAGTCGGGGATGAAACGCCTATTAGTGATTGGCGTCGGCTGTCAAATTCAGGCATTACGGGCGGTGGAAAAAGAATTGGGCTTAGAAAAACTTTATGTTCTGGGGACGCCCTGTGTGGATAATGTCACCCGCGCTGGCTTGCAGAAATTCCTGGAAACTACCAGCAAATCCCCTGATACAGTCGTGCATTATGAGTTTATGCAGGATTTTCAAGTTCACTTCAAACATGAAGATGGTTCAATTGAGAAAGTCCCCTTCTTCGGACTGAATACCAAAGAACTTAAGGATGTATTTGCCCCATCTTGTATGAGTTGTTTTGATTACGTCAACTCTTTGGCAGATTTAGTTGTCGGTTACATGGGCGCCCCCTTTGGTTGGCAATGGATTGTGGTGCGAAATGACCGAGGACAGGAAATGCTCGATCTGGTGCAAAATCAGCTAGAAACGCAATCGGTTACGTCTAAGGGGGATCGACATCAAGCCGTGCAACAGAGTATTCCGGCCTATGATAAAGGGGTTACCTTACCGATGTGGGCAGCCAAATTAATGGGGGTGGTGATTGAAAAGATTGGTCCGAAAGGATTGGAGTATGCTCGTTTCTCGATTGACTCCCACTTTACCCGCAATTATCTCTATGTGAAGCGTCATCACCCAGAGAAATTAGCAGCCCATGTGCCAGAGTTTGCTAAGCGAATTGTCGGACAGTATAACTTACCCGATTAAGGGAGTTATCGAGCCAGGGAGTGGGGTTAAGTTGTGGCTTCAACAAATCAGTATCAAGCGCAACTGACCCTGACTCAATTGATCGGGTATAATTTCAGCCAAACGCGATCGCCCGCTCAAAAATATTACGACAATCCAACTCTTGTCAATTCTGTTATATAGCGCGTCTAAATCCAAGGCGAAATCTTTTTGTTCCCTGTTCCCGACAAAACCAATGCCGTCCAAAACCTTTATTGTTCGCGCCCACGCGAGAACTATCCATACTCGCCCTGTCACATTTATATGTGCAAAGTGCCATCAGGCGACGACTCGCGAATGTTATCCGGGTACACCACCGAAATACTGTCTCAACTGTGCGCCGAAGAAGAAGAAAGCCTCAGCCAGCCGAACACCCGAAAAGGGTATGTTTAAACCCACTCATCACTTAGTTGCTCATAGAACAGGTGAACAGATACCCGTATGCTTAGAAACCTCCCCTGATCCGGGATGGTTTTGGGTGCGTACTGCCCTGGATTGGTTTTCCGGAGAGTCGATTATTCAATATCATAGACAGAAGGGATTACACAGCCGAGATCAACCCTTGGCGGATTACTCCCTGGACGAGATAGCCTCTGACACAGGGACTTAACGGTTGGACATCCTTAATGTCTTTAAGATGTCAGGAATTGGGCTAGTCCAAAAATGATTTGCCCAGTTTTGTTTGGCAGGTTTTAGCGATCGCTGAGTGGGAAAGCGTGCAAATAAGCGGTCTAATTCACTTCTGCCGCCTTCATCCCACAGCATTTCAATCGGTTTAAATGTTTCAGTATGTGGAAAATCAGGACGGTGGCGAGTTAATCGTTCAGCGTATTGGGTCAACGGCTGAAAGTGAATCGAATAATAGAGTCTGTTGACTGGATAGTTTCTGATTTCAAAGCAGGGAAAAAATTCTGGAAAGCGTTCCCTGGCTTCTTTAAAACGGTTATAGATATCCCGTTCCCAGCGCTTGCGGGTAATATCATCAATGTCTATACCTTGCTCATTCAGGAGAATCATCGAATTATTGGAACGGTGCATAACTAAAGAGGACTTGCTTCACTCTCTACTTTAGAAAGGCGGTGTGACAAGGTTATGACAAATTAATGACAATTCTATCGAGGGGTTGCTGAAGTAAACAATAAGTTAAAGCTATGCTTTGCCGAAAAACTGTTCAACTATTTCAATCATAGTGGCGTTGTAATAAAACTTCGTAAACTCCCCTTTTTGTGGCATTTCCCCAACAAATCGACGGAATTATAGGGGTTTCCGCGATTATTCGATTTGGGGTAGAATATTCTAAATTGGGGGATTTTATTGACTTAAATAGGGTTGCAATTGCCCAAACCCTTAATAATTCATACAGTTTCGGCTAATTTTTTGCCCTCAGCCAACGAATTAGTTTTGCGCCAAGCCATGTATTTATGCGAAGAAATGTAAAGTAATAGTGCAACAGGTTGACTATAAGCGTGTTGTATGATTTGGATTTAGGCTTCACAACCTTTGAGGGAATCTGGTTTTGACGTTAGGGCTGGTTTTGCTACAGATGTTATTGGTAGGATTCAAAGTTGAGTGCCTAAACCCGCCCCTACAGCGTTTTGTATTCTTGAGATTTCGGGTTAGTAAGCCAATGCCAACCCATCCCCACGGGGTTCAGATGCGGCAACGAAAACGCCTCCCTGGTGTAAAATCATCTGACCCTTGCCAAATCGTTTCCTGTCGGTACTCATTTCAATATGATGTCCCCGTTGGGCGAGTGCCAAAGCCACCTCAGACGGTACTGTTGGCTCTAAAAGTACCTGATTTCCGGCGATAAACTGCCATCGTGGGGCATCTAGTGCTGCTTGGGGATTCATGCCATAGTCTGCCAGATTCACCACCATTTGTAGATGTCCCTGGGGCTGCATATATTCCCCCATCACGCCAAAGGGTCCTAAGGGTTGACCGTCTTGGCTGAGAAAGCTGGGAATAATCGTATGATAGGGACGCTTCCCGGGTGCGACTTGATTGGGATGAGCGGCGGCTAAGGTGAAACCACACCCCCGATTGTGCAGGGCAATCCCTGTACCCGGAATCAGAATCCCACTACCAAACCCTTGATAATTGGATTGAATCAACGACACCATCAACTCCCCATCTGCGGCGGCTAAATAGACGGTTCCGCCTTTGGCTAAACCGGGTTGGGCTAAGGGAATTGCGGTTTGGGTGATTAACTGGCGACGGGTTTGGGCATAGTCTTTATCCAGGAGTCGCTCAACTGCTACATCCATAAATCGAGGATCGGCGATATAGCGCTTGGCATCGGCAAAAGCTAGCTTCATCGCTTCAATTTGCAGGTGATAGCTTTCCACCGAGTCACGGGGATATTGACTTAAGTCGAATCCTTCTAGGATATTTAAGCCGATTAATGCCGTTAATCCTTGGGTGTTGGGCGGAATTTCCCAAACCCGTAAATCTCGATAGGTGGTGGAAATTGGGTTAACCCAATCCGCTTGATGGGTGGCGAAATCAGCTACGGTTAATAAGCCACCCGTATCCGCCGCAAAATTCGCGATCGCACCAGCAATATCTCCCTGATAAAAGCATTCACCGCCAGTTTGGGCAATCTGGGTTAAGGTGTGAGCATGAGCCTCACTTCCCCAAATCTCTCCTGGGTGCGGCGCCCGGTTATTGGGGAAAAAGACAGATTTAAATGGTTCAAATTCTCGCCCCTTCAGGGGAAGGAAAATCGCCTCCGCCTGTTTCCAAGCCATTGCCGTAACTGGGGAAACTGGATATCCTTGTTTGGCATAGCGAATCGCCGGGGCAAATAACTGCTCAAAGGGTAATTTCCCCCACCGTTGCCATAATGTTCGCCAAGCCGAGACGCATCCGGGTACGGTGACGGGTAACCACCCCCGTTGAGGGATATCCTCCATCCCAGCGAAATGGTCTAAAGTTAAGGCTTGAGGACTTTTACCGGAGGCGTTGAGTCCATGTAACTGACCATCCCAGACTAAGGCAAAGGTGTCAGAACCAATTCCATTGGAGGTTGGTTCAACAACTGTAAGTGCGATCGCGATCGCTAACGCCGCATCAATAGCATTCCCCCCCGCCCAAATCATCTCCATCCCCGCTAAGGTGGCGAGGGGTTGGCTGGTGGCGACAGCACAATGTTTGCCCATAATCACCCGTCGCGTTGAAGGGTAGGGGTAGTGAGTTAGGTTATTTGTCATTTAATGGGCGTTGAGGAGTTTTGTCACGGTTTCTCGGAAAGCTTGGACGCTAGACTCGAAACGTTTGAAGAGTAGCACCCGAATCAATCCCCGCAGGTTCGCCCCGGCGGTTTGTAAGCTGGAATAGGGTTCTTGTTTCTGCTTGGCTTTTAAGACATACTTGCCTATACCATAACGGGCATAACAGAGTTCATTGGCGGGGGGATTGGTGAGTTGGCGTTTACGGGAATAAGGATAAAGTCTCTATCTTTATAGCGGAAGTCGTTTAAGAGAAGGTTTTCCCCATTTTCGCCATCATCTCGCAGCATTCCTAGGGAGAGGACACGGGCGTTAAGATGATAGACTTCATTGTAACGTTCCCACATTTCTACGAGGGGGGCGGGACAAAGAATTAAAGGGCGGGCGCGTTCGACTTGTTCAAAGCGTTTGACAATCGCCGCGCCAATAAAGCTTTTCCCTAAGCCAACGACATCGGAGACGAAACAGCCACCATAGTCACGGATAATTTTGATGGCTTGGTTAACGGCTACCTTTTGGAAGTCGGCGAGTTGGCGGGTAATCGCGTCATCGGCGATAATTTCAATCCGGTTTTCCTCCTGAATGCGATCGCGGACTAACATATAGAGGGTTTTCATCTAGATATCGTAGGGGCGGGTTGGTGCCATTACCCACGACTGCTGCATCTGCTGCATTAGGGTTTCGTCGAAGTCTTCGGCGTCTTCCCAGAGTTGGTGATGAAAACCCCCTGCTTTTTAAGGGGGGTTTGGGGGGATCTTCCGCTATTAAATACATGCTTTTGAGCAGTATTGGAGCAGGTTGAGTTTAGTTATCAGTTTTTTTTGCCAACGTTGAGCGTCAGCGTTCGACTGAGACGTTCGGCGAGCGCTCAGTCGAGTCGCGCTCACGCCGAAGTCCGAACCGATGAATCGCCGATAAGCTAATAACCTGCCTCCTCTTCGTATTCAGGGGTTTTAGTCTTTTCAGGAATATTAACAGGCGGTGCTTGATAGGGTTCGCGCTCTACAGTATCTTCCCAAGCATCACCTTCTACCTCATAATCCGCGTACTCATCTTTGTACGGCTGCTGATCAGGTTCGGGTTCAGCATAAAGAGGTTCTTCATACCGACGCGCTGCTTGAGACGAATCTTCCCATTCATCCCCCCAATTATCTTCTTCCAGTTGGGCTTCGGCATAAATTGGCTCTGCCCGTTGTTGGCGTATCGGCTCACGTATCGGCTCCGGTTCTGGTTCTTGCCAATCCTCATCCCACCGTTCCTCGACTGGCGTAGCCGTCTGGATGGGTTGAGAAATCGGGGTGCGAACGGGTATTCCTGTCCCCAATTGATTTTCCGGTCGGGTGGTGGGCGCATAGTACCCTTCCTCTTCTTCCCGCTCCCAAGGAGCACTGCCAATGCCCATCCGCTCTAGAATACCCACGGTTAGCTGAATCAACCGTTCTTGAGCGCCTTCAAAGACGATTAAGCGGTCCGGACCACTGCTGACAATTTCCTCAATCGGTAATTCATAGGTACTAATCACCTGATCAGGGATTTGGGGTAATCCCAAGGAGGCAATAATCAGAGACGCCACCTTGCCATCTTCTACGCTAAACTTGAATCCTCGAACCCGACCTAAGAGTTCCCCGGTTTCGGTAATCACTTCGCTATTGATCAGCGTACTGTAGGCATCAACGTCAACATCCTCAACCACATCCTCATCCTCAACCAGGATGACATCACCCACTTGTTGAATGCTGCTGAGGAGCATATACTGTGGCATTCCAGCCAGCGAGAGCAGGTTGTCTCGTAACCCTAATGCCACAACTTCGCGCCGATCAATATCTACGAGCAGCTCCTTAACGACACCTAGGCGCTTACCGTTATTGCGAGTAATCACCTGAGTATTTAAAAAATCGGAGCGCTGACGAATTAGTTCAGTTGTCATTATGTCTTGCAATCCTGAATCTCGACTCCTGCTGGAATGGTTATCAATAGTATCAAGGCTAATAATCACATATAATCTACATCAGTCCCGTTTGGCAGACCCTAATTTCAATCCTAGGACTTGAGTATACGCTCCTCTCGCTTGGGTAACACCAATGGTGCGCTCGGCAGATTCAATCATAGGTCGGCGCAAACTAACAACGATAAATTGGGCAAGTTTAGCCTGTTGTTTGATCATTCTAGCTAATCGCTCGACATTTGCCCCATCGAGAAACATGTCAACTTCGTCAAAGGCATAGAATGGTGACGGTCGATACCGTTGGAGGGCGAAAATAAAACCCAGGGCGGTGAGAGATTTTTCGCCGCCGGACATCGACGCCAATCGTTGCACCGGCTTGCCTTTGGGGTGAGCCACCAAGTTAAGTCCGCCGTTAAAGGGATCGTCGGCGTCATCCAGTTGCAGATGCCCGTCGCCCTCGGAGAGTTCGGCAAAAATGGTTTGGAAGTTTTGATTAATCGCGTCAAAGGATTCTTTGAAGGCTCTCAATCGTAGGGTGGTAAAGTTTTCAATTCGCAGCAATAGCTCAGTCCGCTCCGCTTCTAGGGTTGCCAGTTTTTCCGACAGTTCCTGGAGACGGGCTTGGGTGCGATCGTATTCCTCCAAGGCTAGCATATTCACGGGTTCCATTGCCTCTAGTCGTTTTTGACCGTTACGGATATCCCGTTGCAGCTGCTCAAGTTGAACGGTGATTTGGGAAATTGTATAGGGGCTCTTTTCACTATTATCGTTGTCTTGGCTCCCAAATGGTACTAAACCCGCCCCATCTGTAGAGACGTTGCATGCAACGTCTCTACATTCCTCTACCATTAAGGGAACTTCTGGCAAAGGGTTGGGTAATTCAGCCTGTTGAATTTCAAGTTGAGTTTGCAGGGTAGCTAG
The DNA here is from genome assembly GCF_046539235.1 of Coleofasciculus sp. Taxonomy (GTDB): domain Bacteria; phylum Cyanobacteriota; class Cyanobacteriia; order Cyanobacteriales; family Coleofasciculaceae; genus Coleofasciculus. Next base: position 25,084 of record NZ_JBKHHI010000006.1, on the reverse strand, counting down.
TTTTTCCTGCCTTGTCACCTGGGTTTCCTGGAGTTTTTGCCGTTGCCAAGATAGCTTTTGCTGGTTGAGGTGCTGGTTTCTGAGGATAGCCTCTGTGCGATCGCGTTCTTGTTTGGCTTCCCCTAACCGTTGTTCTAGCTGGGTTAATCGGGCTTGGGTTTGTCCAATTTGCACGTCAATTGCCTGAAGCTGACGATTAATCTCGGTTTGCTGTTCTTGGATTGATTGTTGTTGGGTTTGATATTCGGCAATCCGTTGATAACTTGTCGCCAGCTTCTCGTTCGTGCGCTGCTGCTGATTTTCTAAGGCTTGCAGTTGTCTTTCCGCCTCCCGCAATGCCTGTTCGCGATCGCCTAATACGGCTTCCTGGGTTTTAATTTGACTCTGAATCTGTTGCCATTCCTGGGGAGTTTGCTCGGCTTCCAGTTGCGCCAGTTGTTCGCGTAAGGCTTGCAGTTGGTATTCTTGGGCGGGAAGTTCCTGATTTAACTGCTGCAACCGTTCTGCCGCCGTCTCGACTTCCTGGGTATTGTTGGCAAGGAGCGATCGCACTTGGGTTTGTTGTTCTGTTAGCGCCTGGATGTCTTTGCGGGATTGTTCTAGGCGTAATTGTGTCTGGGAGCGGGTTTCCCTGGCATCTGTTAGGGTTTGCGTCAATTGTTTAGCCGTTGCTGATTCCCGTTCCAGCCATTCGTCACAGCGCTTTAACATGGCTTCAATATCCTGGAGACGATCCCTCAACGCCATCATCTCTGCTGAGTCACTGGTATCACTGATACCAAAATGTAACCCAGAACGATAACTACTACTTCCTCCCGTCATCGCCCCACTACTTTCTAAAAGTTCTCCGTCCAATGTGACAATTCGGCATTGACCCAAATAGGGACGCGCCGTACTCAGGGTTTCAAACACCACCGTTGAGCCAAACACATAAGCAAAAATGGTTTGGTATCGAGGTTCACAATCGATTAAATGCACCGCGTAGTCAATAAACCCTTGACCATGGCGCAGTGCCACAATCGGTGAAAATCGGGGCGGTTTAATTTTATTTAAGGGTAAAAATGTCGCTCTCCCCGCACGTTTTTGTTTGAGCAGTTCGATCCCCACCGCCGCCACTGCATCATCTTCGACAACGACCTGACCCAAACGCCCACCTGCTGCGGTTTCCAAGGCAAGTTGGTAGTGGGGTTCGACGCGACCAAGTTGGGCGACTAAGCCATGAACGCCGGGGATATCCGCCTGAAGCACAATTTTAGTGGCATAAGTGCCTTGGGCTTCTTGCTGTGCCTGTGCTTGGGCTTCTAACTTATCCAGTTGACGCTGTTTATCCCGTTGTTCGGACAGGAGGCGGGTTTGGGTTTGCCGTTGGGTTTGTAACTCTTGTTCCGTAGCGGCTAAGGTTTGGGCAAGGGTTTGAATCTGTTGCGAGACGGCGTTTAATTGCCCCTCTAATTCTGCCGCTTGTGTCTGTTGGCTGGCAAGTTCGGGGGCGATGCGTTCTAATAGCTGGGTTTGTTCGTCAATTTGGCGGCTAAGTTGGTTATGACGTTCTTGGAGTTGGGCTTGTTCAGTGCGCTGGGGATTTAGGGTTTGCAGTCGGGTTTCAATTTGGCGGGTGAGGGTGTTTTGTTGCTGTACCCAGGTTTCTGAAGCTGACGCGATCGCATCTGCTTGTTCTCGGCTGGCGTTCAGGGCGGTTTGAGCCACCTCCCGTTCTTGGCGGCGCGAGGCGATAATTTGGGTGTCGAGATGGTGACGTTCAGCCTGAAGCTGTTGCAGGCGTTGTTCCTGGTGCTGAATCTCGTTTTGGGTGTTTTGTTGATGCGCCTCGGTATCCGCCAGGTTTTGAATAAGTTCTTGTTGGCGGCGTTGTAACTGGCGGCGTTCGGCGTCTTGGCTTGCTAGGGTTGCGGCTACGGCGACTTGTTCCTCTTCACCCAAGGCTTTGACACGGGCGTTGAGGGTTTCGAGTTGTTCAGTTCCTTGACTAATATCTGATTCTATGGTATGCAATTGCTGGATTAACTGGCGTTCATCCTGTTTTCCTTTCTCCATCAGAGAGGTAAGATGAGCCACCTGTTGTTGAAGCGATCGCCATTTGAGGACGAGTTCCCACTGTTGTTTTTCCTGAAGTTGGGCTCGCAGTTGTTTGTATTTCTCCGCCTTAATCCGATCCGCCGCCAAGCGATCGCGTTGAGTGATTAGCTCCCCTTCAATAATCCGACAGCGATCTTCCCGTTCTTTAACTTCATTCAGGGTATCTTTGGTCTGGGTAATTTTGCGGTCAAAGGCGGCGACTCCGGCTAATTCATCAATAATTTCCCGCCGTTCTCGCGAGTTCATGGAGATGATGCTGGTAACATCCCCTTGTAACACCACATTATAGCCTTCGGGATAGACTCGCAGGCGGTTGAGCTGTTCATGCAGTTGAGTCAGCGTGCAGGATTCACCGTTAATATAGTAGGTCGAGGTGTAGGTGTTTTGCTTAGTCACCCGCAGCCGCCTTGTCACACTCCATTCGGTTGATTGGGGAGTTGAGGGTTGGAAGTTGGGATTGTCTTCCTCTGATTCCTCTGATTCCTCTGATTCCTCTGATTCCTCTGATTCCTCTTCCTCGTCTGCATCTGATTCGGAGTTTTCCGGTATCTCTTCTACCCCTAGAATATCGGGTGCGTCAGATAGGTCAAATGTCACCGTCACCCTGGCTTCAACCGTACTCCGTCGCTCTTTATCATGATTAACCAGATCAGGTAGACGTTCAGCCCGCATTCCCTTAGAACTGGATAGCCCTAGACAAAAGAGGAGAGCATCGAGGATATTGGATTTTCCTGACCCATTAGGTCCCGAAACCACAGTAAATCCGGGCAGCATCGGAATTTGAGTCGTGCCGCCAAAGGATTTAAAATTAGTGAGTTCCAGGCGCTTAACATGCACCATAGGCGTGGGTCAGTTCAGGTTCGCTGTGTGGTACGAGTGTATCAAAATAATAATGTTGATCAGATTAACAGATATTCTCGTGTTCCAGAGAGCGCGATAGGATAAAACAAGCTCAACCCTAGGATGGTGGAATGAACAGGGTGATTGTGTCTACAGGGCTTGAAAGCTGTTGCTTTTCGGCTAATTGTGGTAAGGGTTGTGCCATCTGCTGCTTCCTTCGGTTTGATTGAGTGGTGCGTGAGACTCACTGAGCGATAAATGCTAGCCTGATCTGGAGAGTTTTAACCTATATAGCACTACGCACACACGTTAGGACAAAAGAAGAAAAATTTAAATCGCTCAATCCCTTGTAAGGTAAGTGTTTTTCTTCAAAGAAAGCCCATTGCCTATTGCAAGAAAGCCTAGCGCGTAGCGCTATACCTGATCAATACCAACGGTTATCCCGGATTGAGTTCACACAATGTAATCGTTAAGCCGGGAGAACACATTTTTAGGGGCTTGTGATCCAAAACACGTTCAAGGTAGATCCGAGTCTCATCGAGGGCGTACTCTGGGTCAAAATACTGATGTGACTGTCTTGTAAGCAACACAGGAGGGCGATCACTTCTATTTCCAGATAGAAATGATGAAATTAGAACAGCAGAGTCTATCAAAACAGTCAGTGCAATGAAAAGGGGAGTTGTTATGCAAACATTAAAACAGGGGTTAGAGGAGTGCCATCTGATGGAAAGGTGGGCAGATCAACTCGAACAAGAGTGGCAACAGCGTTTAGCCAATGACTATCCAGGCTATTGCCCAGCGATCAGAACCAGCATTGTCCACTGGTTACTGGGAGAAAACAGGGAACGGTTAAACCACCTACTCCCCGACAAACTCAAGATTGTCTGCCCAGCGATGGACTATCGCTATCGGATTTTACGTCAGCGCTATTTGGGGGTCACTCCAGAGCAAGCCTATCGCAATTTGACCAGTCGGTTAGCGAGTTTAATGACATTACGGAATAAAATCCGGACGTGGGTGTCTCTGAGTCGCGATCGCCAACGCGCTGTGGTGGATGTCTTACAAGAAGTGATTCAGGAATTATTAAACAGCGATCGCTATATCCAAGGGCAGATTGGTTGGATTGCCAAATGTAGTGAAGATATTCATTTACGCGACGCCCTGTTACTCACAACCCTTGAAGAATATTGTATGCGTCCGATCCGCAATCAGCCCCTGGTTGTCTATCGATTTGTCAACTTTCTCAAGCGATCGGGACGCGGTGGAATGACGCATCTACCTGGCGGGGAAAATGTGCGATTTGTCTCAGAGTCGATTACCTCCGATGATACCGATGCTCCGGTGAGTTTATTAGATAATCAAGCGATCGCGGATTATCAAGAGACTCAAGGCTGGCAAGAGCAACAAGCGCTGCGTCTATCAGTACGCCAAGAATTTGAAACCTACCTCGACCAAAACGTTGGTGCCCAAGCCGCCCAATGGTTGCGGCTGTATCTGCAAGGGAAATCTCAAGAGGAGATCGCTAAGACGTTAGACTTACCTATCCAAAAGGTTTATCGCTTGCGAGAAAAAATCAGTTACCATGCCATTCGCGTCTTTTCCCTTAAAGTTAAGCCGGAATTAGTCGCCAGTTGGTTAGAGGTATCCTTACAAGAGCATAACTTAGGGTTAACCCCCGTACAGTGGCAAGACTATTGGCAAAGTCTCACCGACCAACAGCGCCAGTTGCTCCAACAATTGAGAACTGGTAAAACGCTAGATCTCATTGCCAAGGATCTAAATTGGAAGTATAACCAGGCACTGGGCGAATGGAGTAAGCTCTACTTAGCGGCTCAAGACATCCGTAGCTCTTCCTAGAACGTTGATCCTTTGCCAATTCCGTGTCTTCCCTAACCAAAGTTGTTAAAAATTGAAGTAGGGTTAACAGCTAACCTTTTTGCCAATCCCAAACCGGAAAGTCTATATCTTACTTATGACTCCTGGGGCATCTGAACCGATTGATACTCAGGCTGGAGAAATTAATTATTATGTTACCCTCACCACAGGACCCAGAACAAGCGGACAATCCTGTTCAGTCACCATCATCCTCTCAAGCGTCAAAACTCTCTGGCGTGGATACTGAGCAAATGTTTCGGCTGATTGATAGTATTCTGCCTTTTGAAGCCTGTCTATTTCATCAATTCTTGCCCCTGTCTCTCGAAGGCAAATACCTTAAGCTGGGTATAGTCGATCCCCACGACTCCACGGCTCTTGATTATGTCCGTCGCATTCTGGCGTTTATGAACTGTTCCCTCAAAATCGAACAGATTAGCGCCAGCACTCATACAGCAATGTTGTCTGCCTATTTAAATCAAGGTCATCGCGACACAGCATCGAAAAGGCAACGCTCTGAGCGCCAACAGTCCATTCCTCGGTCGGAACAAGCAACGCTAATTATTGATGATGCCAGTTTAGCTGAAGATGAGGCGAATCAGCCTGAGCCGTCAACTCCTTCTCCTCAAGCGGCGGCACAGAAACACAACTCTACCCCCGTAGCGTCTCAACCGCAACCGAGTGATGCTGCCCATTTAACCGAGGATGAGACAACTGAACCCCAGCCATCAATCTCCTCCGCTAACGCAGCGACAACCGATAATCCGCCGCCGACAGCCTCTCAACCTCCAACCAGCCATGAGGTGAGCCAAACTGAAAATGAGGCGGTGCAGCCTGAGGAATCAAAAGCGGCGGCGAAAACCAATAGTAATTTTTCTGCTCGCGAATCTCAACCGACACTGATTATCGATGATATCCGTCAACTCCAGGAAGAATTAAACCAATCCTCTGATGTACCTAACCAAGAGGATAGCCAGCCATCGGCAGCAACGCCCCAACCGACGTCACCATCGTCTAATCACTCCCCAGCCCAACCACCCCATCCTTCTGGCAAGACGGTATCGGCTCAGACGGCGCTGACGCCAGTTTTCCAAAGGTCACTCCCGACTAAGGCTCTTCTACCCTTGGATGTAAACCCTCTCTATTTATCTCGTCCGATCGCGTTTTTGGCAACCTTAGCCCCCCATCAAATTGTGGAAGAGTTGTTAGGGCGCCTGTTGCAGGGGGGAATTGGTCGGCTGTATTTTCAGCGACAATCTCAGCGGGGTCGGGTTGTTTTGCGCCAGGATAGCTCTTCCCAGTCTGTCTTGGATAAATTAAGCATATCCGTTTTTGAAGATATCATTATTGAACTGAAGCGCTTAGTTAACCTGCCGTTGCAGCCCATTACCCAGCCCAAACAGATCGAAAGTGAGCGACTTTATCAGCAAGAATCCCTGCTATTGTGTTTGCGGCTAGTACCCGGTACTCATGGGGAAGAGGCAACGTTACAACTCTTGCGAGGAGCGCCTTTAAACTTCTATCAACAACAAAAGGTGGAACGATTGGGTCAGGAGGCGATTAAACTCGCCGGACAACTTCAGCAGAAGCTAAATGAAATCCGCGATCGCTCTTATCGCTATTCCATTCCTCCGGTGGAAACCCTACCAACCCTGAACCAACTCTTACACCATCTCGACACACAACTTGAAACCCTGATCCACAATCCCATGGATCAGCAGGACAATTGAAATCCACCCCCATCTCCCCCTGCTCCCAGACGCGCCATGGCACGTCTCTACATGGCTCCCTCTCATTTGTAACGACTTATGAAGAACTCTTACGAAAAATAGATGACATGTTTTATCAATTAGCGCTACGGTTAGGGGGAGACATTGGAGTACTTTCATGGGTAAATCATATAAAAAGAAACAAGTCAGTCCCTTCAAGCTAGAGGGAGAGTTTGTCAAATTTCTGGGTAAAGCTGGCAAAAAACCCAAGTTGCTGTGGATCAATACAGAAACAGGTGAACGATATATCAAGCTGGCTAAACCCTTACGGGAATCTCTACCGGAAATCCTCAAACCCGGAGATCCGATAGAAGTCTGTGGCAAACAGAAGTACAAACCCAAACGTGGGGAATTGAAACTCAAAGCCGAGCGGGTGACATTGAAAACCCCGTCAGCATCCCAGCAATATGAGAAACTTTTGCAACCGTCTCCCCAGAAAACCAAAGCCAGCGTCATGGTGTGTAAAAAGTCCTCCTGTCGCAAGCGCGGTGCAGCAAAAGTCCATCAAGTAATGAATGACACCTTGCGCGATCGCAACCTTGATCAGCAAGTAGCGATTAAAGACACAGGCTGTATGAAGCAGTGTAAAAAAGGTCCCTGTATGGTAGTGATGCCAGACAAAGCCCGGTACAATAAGGTGGAGCCCGAAGACGTAGCGACGCTGGTGGATAAGCACTTTGGCAGTAAACTAAAGCCAGAGGCAAATGTATGCCAACGCTCTACCGTCAGATGTGGAGGCTAATACTGGGGGATTGGGGGGTCAAGAATTCAGACAACCGAAAAAATTCTCTGATTCCCCTTGCTTTCTTAGTGTTGTTGCGAATAAGCCAGGTGCATAATGAGAAATCTACCGCCACCCGATTCGGACTCCTCTCCACTAGGTTTGGAGGAATGGATTGGTATAATTATCGCCATTACCACTATCGGTGGGATTTTAATTGGAGTATTGGGTCAACGGCAAAAGGGATTGAACCTACAGCAGTGGATTGGCTCACTCACCTCTGAACCAACAACGGAAGCACCAGAAGAGCCAAAAGTGACTTCTCCGATAGCTGAGGAGATTCCCACACGCCAAACCGTCAGCAGCGCTCCTTTGGCAACGGATTCCCCTTCACCCTCTCCAGCCGTAGCTGCTGCACCCGAATCCCCAGAGGAAGGCGAGGCGTTTCCGGAAATAGCTAGAGCAGTTCCTCTTGCTCCTATTGTCTCAGCTCCCAGGACAGAAACACCCACAGAAACAACGACAGAAACAGCAGAAATACCCAGGGAAACTCCGGAAGCAACACCGACACCAACCCCAACGGAAACGCCTGATGCAGCCGTGAACTTTACCGATATTCCTGATAACTATTGGGCAAGTCCTTATATTACTGCTCTGGTGCAGCGGGAGATTATGAGCGGTTTTCCAGAAGACAACACCTTTAAACCGAATAATTCGATCAATCGGGCAGAATTTGCGGCGTTGTTAAGAAGCGCTTTTGATCAACAAGCAACATTAGAGACACCCAAATTTCAGGACGTATCCTCAGACTTTTGGGCATGGTCGGCGATTCAGGAAACCAGTAAAACTAATTTTTTGCGTGGCTATCCTAATAATACCTTTCAACCCAAGCAACCGATTTCTAAAGTACAAGTTTTAGTGGCACTAGCGAGTGGATTGGGGTTAGAAGCAACTCAACCTGCTCAGGAGGTGTTACAAACCTATCAGGATTCAGATCAGATTCCGGAGTATGCGCGTGAAAAAGTCAGTGCGGCAACAGAAGCGGGTATTGTGGTGAATTATCCTAATCCTGAGTCTCTCAATCCGACTCAAGATGCAACTCGTGCTGAGGTAGCGGCGATGGTTTATCAGGCTTTAGTCGAAGCGGGAAAAGCAGACACTGTGACGTCTGAGTATGTGGTTAATCCTTGATTGAGGATGTTAGATATGATTAATAAAAAAAGACTGATTTCCTGACACCAAGCTGATTATTTTTCTGGAAAGGCATTTGTGTTAGGATTTTGTTTTGGAAGACTAATATTATACCCTATCAGAGCCTAGATAATACTAATACTCTAGCGCGATCGCACTCTATCTCTACTATGCCCCAATCCGACCATACTCAACCCTTACCTCCCCTTGATCCCACCCTAGACGTTACTCAAAATCACTATTGGACGTATCATAATCTAGAGGCGCTACTCAGTTGCAAGCATCCTCTCACCGCGTCCCAAGACGAAGACTTATTTATTGCCGTCCATCAGATTTGTGAACTCGCGTTCCATCAAATGATTCTGGATATGGAGCGAGTTTTAACTGGATTAGGGCAAGCCATTACTGATAATACTACTGATCCGATTATCGGGGATACTAGCGAAGCCTGTTACTTTTTCCCCCGGATTCTGCGCCTTTATGAAGTCGTATTGACAACCATGCCCATTCTCAAGACAATGCGGGCATTTGCCGAGTTTCGCACAACTATTGGTCCAACCAGTGGTTTTCAGTCATTCCAGTTTCGCCATTTAGAAATTATGAGCGGAGTGCGAAACTATTGGCAAGGAGGAACTAAAGACACCCAGGGCAATCCTCACATTGCTGAAACTGAATTTGACCGTCGCTATGGTAATGATATTGCCCAATGGTTTGAGCGCTATCATAATCATAATCTCGCCTATTATTACGACACCCTACTGCAACGAAGTCCTGGAAACACGACAGCGGAACAAATTTCCTCTCTCTTCAACCACCCTCATGCCAGTCCAGTTTTAGAGAATATGCGGACTTACGATCATTTACAAATCCGCTTTCATCAATTCCATTTGGCACTGGCGGTACAACAACTTAAACTCGTGGGTGTAGAGGTAGGAACTGGGGGAACCTCATTCCGGGATTATCTGGCAAAATACCATAAACAGCAAGCGCCACTATTTCCCGGATTAACTCAATATGAACGTGATGGATTCAGTTAGGTTGGTCACGCCATTAATGCAGTAAGCCCTAGTTAGTCCTGAAGAAGCCACTCCCGTTAAGTTGGAAACGAGGTAAAATTAAATTAAGCCTTTCAACCCGTTTTAACGGGTTTTAGTTCTTAGCCCGAATTTTAATTCAGGGCTTAAAAGAAAATAGATGTGAGAGAACAGGAAACAAACCATTGCACGAACTGGGAATCACTCAAAATATCGTTGATATCGTTGCCGAACAGGCTAAAGGGGCTAAAGTGCGACGAGTCTGCCTGGAAATTGGTCAGTTAGCGGCGATAATGCCCGATGCGGTGCTATTTTGTTTTGATGTTTGCAGCAAAGATACTCCCTTAGAAGGGGCAACTCTGGATATTATTGAAATTCCGGGTATTGGTCGCTGTCGTCACTGTAATGCTCAAATTCCCCTTGATCAACCTTTTGGTCTCTGTGAATGCGGTAGTGTAGAACTGGATATAATATCGGGTCAAGAACTGAAAATTAAGGAAATGGAGGTTGAACCATGTGTGTAACCTGCGGCTGTTCTGATGGCGCTGACACCACGCTTACCAATCCGGAAACGGGGGAGGTTGTTGCCATGGCTAACTCCAATCATGACCAGAGTCATAGCCATACTCTACCTGATGGGACTGCGATCGCGCACTCTTCCTCATCTAGCCACTCCCATACTCACACCTTACCCGATGGTCAAGTCATCACCCACACTCACACTCACGACTCGTCGGGGAATCACCACAATGAAACCTCTCAAGTTCACGCCCAGGTTCACGGTACAAAAATCTCTCTGGAAGCGGATATCCTGGCAAAAAATAATTTAATGGCTGCCCAAAATCGGGGATGGTTTAGAGGGCGTAATATTTTGGCGCTAAATCTAGTTAGTTCTCCGGGGGCGGGTAAAACGACGTTATTGACGCGCACGATTCAGGATTTACAGGCACAATTACCGATTAATGTGATTGAAGGGGATCAAGCGACTGCGAATGACGCCCAGAAAATTCAAGCAACTGGGTGTAAGGTTGTCCAAATTAATACCGGAACCGGGTGTCATTTGGAAGCAGCGATGGTGGAACGGGGTTGCACTCAACTGAATCCTCCCCTCAATTCTGTAGTCATGATTGAGAATGTGGGTAATCTGGTTTGTCCCGCCTTATTTGATTTGGGTGAACAGGCGAAGGTGGCGATTTTATCGGTAACTGAGGGCGATGATAAGCCGATTAAATATCCTCATATCTTCCGGGCTAGCCAAGTGATGATTCTGACGAAAATTGACCTGTTGCCTTATGTAGACTTTGATGTGGAACGCTGCATTGAGTATGCGCGAACGGTTAACCCTCAGATGCAGGTATTTCAGGTTTCGGCAAAAACAGGTGTTGGGCTAGAGGGTTGGTATGAATGGTTAACCTCGCAGTTTCAACCTGTGCAACCTATGGAGTCAATGTAATTGAACGAGGAGGATGGTGGGCAATGCCAACCCTACGGTATATTAGCGGTTTTGGTGATCCCAAAATGCTGACTGGAGTGTGCCATTCGACTTAAGCTGTCACGCCTTTAAATTGGGTATTAGTAGCGAGCAAGATGCAAAGCCTGCGGCATGGCTTCCCTAAACGCCCTACAAGAATTTCACCATTATTGACATTAAGGTTTAAATGGCGAACAGCTTATTCTTTATCTTATGAAATTTATCGGAATTGACCTCGGTTGGACGTCAGGCGCGAGTGGTTTATGTTGCCTAAATTGGTCAGATGGACAGCTTCAGCTATTAGAATTAAACCGCAAACAAGACACAGTTGATATTCTGAATTGGATTAATGATTGGACAGCCGCCACTGAACCCGCTCTCATCGCCGTAGACGCTCCCACACTGATTCCCAACGCCACCGGAATGCGCCTCCCGGATAAACTTAGTCATCGGTATTTTCATCGCTACCACGCGGGGTGTTATCCGGCAAATCGCCAACGCCCTTTTGCCCAACGCACGATAGAGTTTGGTTTGAGTTTGGAAGCACGAGGGTTTATTCACGCCCCCCAGATAACGCCAAAAACAATAGGCAAGGGATGGGAGGGAATGGGGGAATTGTATTATTTTAACGGATTAGATTTGGCTTGTAGTAAGGGCTTTAGCCCTAGATCCTGTTGGGTAACATGGGCCAACCCAATCAACCTATTCCACAATTTTAGGTGTGCCACGCCAGTAGGTTTTGAACAAATAGTAGCATCAATGGTTAGGGTCGAGGCGAGTTTAGTCACATCCAGGTCAAAAAGAAACGATAATAGTAAAACCCGCCCCTACAAACCTGGTTTCCTCCCGGTTCCCTCCCCTTGATAAGGGGCGGGTTTAGTCGCATCCAGGTCAAAAAGAAATGATAATGGTGAAACCCGCCCCTACACAATTTCCAAATGACCAATGACCAATGACCAATGACCAATCAATTCCTGATTTATCGCATCCACCAACTGATTCTTCTGGGGTCATAGATACCGATTTAGTCGTTCTCGCAGTTTCGCATCACTTTTGGTGCGGGTGGTAATTTCGCCAATGCCAAAATAGAGGGAAAACTTATCGGCGTCTGACGCCATCCCCACATCCCCCAGAGAATCCCCCAGTAGCTTCAGTCCCGGAATCTTCAACTTTATCCCTGTCACCTCGGAGTTTAACACCTCCAATGCCTCAGCCAAAAACTCTTTCAGCCTCCTGGGTTCAACTAGGGCAATATCGGTTAAACTTTGACTAACCTGACGTGCGATCGCCAGTAGCACTTCGCCAATATCAACATCCGCCATTTCCAAGTCTTGCGAGAACTCAAAATACACCACATGAAACCCCTCTTGTTCCATGCCTTTGAATATAAAGCCGTAACAGTAGTGATAAATTTTCGTTTTTGTTACAATTCTTTACTTAATAACTCAGGGTTTATCGCCCATTTTTACAGACAAAATCTAAGATTTTGATTAAAATCTTGGTGTGGCTTAAGAATATTTTTAGAATTTGGTAAATTTATGATACTTACAGAAAAAATACAACGACGGGACGTTAACCCCAGCTCATCTCATTTAGCCCTACTGTTTGCCCAAACCATGCAAACTGGACAAATTACCTTCTCGCAGTGGTATGAGTTAATGACAGCACCGTTAGACGATGCCTTAAGTCCTGAGGCTGAAGATGCGATTACCCGTTTAATTTATGGAGTACGTCACGGCTTGATTAAAGTGATTTAGGGGTTGCTGAATAAGTGTTGTGGTGAGGGCAGGCAACACCTCGGCTTCGCTCGGTGTCTTAGGGCTAATTATGCTTACCGCATCCTGGCAAAATTCCAGGATTTCGATGATAACGATACAAAGGACATGATATACCTGTAGAGATGTGCCATAGCTTGTCTGTCAAAACGGCAAGTCTTCTTCCTCTGGCTCAGTAATCGAGAGTCGCCAAGTCGTTTTATTCTCTTCTTCTACGGGCAATTCTCCCATTACCTCCCCTAACTTTTGTTGTAGGGATTTCGTCAATTGTACTGATATATCTAACTCAATCCCTAGTTTTTTTGTCACTTCTGCTAATTGATGAAAAGCAACTTTTTTACTGGTGCGATTTTGACTGGATAAGCGAAATCCATTGACTTTTTTAACATTTTGTGCTTGCATAGCCGCTTTCAGCCGTTCCTTAATTTGCTGAATTTCCGTATCCAGTTGCTTCCAGCGATGCTCGATTTGTCGATAGCGTAAGATTAGGGCTTCAATATCCTCTGTGGCGGGGTCAGGTTGAGCTAAGTCCAATAAATGACGGTGAACGTGAGCCACATAGACGACATCCTTAGCCGCGTAATCCAGTTGGCGGGGTGAGAGGGGACGTTTCCGCCAGTCGCCCGTTTGTTCGGTTTTATCAACCTGGGGACATATCCCAAAATATTCAGTTAAAGTTTTAAGTTGATAATTGGGGATAGGGAGGCGATAGTAGGGAATCGTTTTCGCCAGTTCTAGGGTACAGGTAACATTTTTTGCCTTACGTTTGCCCAAAAATTTCCGGTCATAGCTGGCGTTGTGAAAGACTTTCTCAATCGCCGGATTGTACATAATTTTAGCAATAAACTCATCGGCGAGTTCTGGCTGGTATAGCACATCAAGAATCGAGACAGACTCAGCCGTGAGGTCATTCCCATCCGCCAAGACTTGAATTAACGACAATTGCGGCGTATCGGTTTTATAGTCAGCGACTTCCGTATCTAACCATAGGATAGAGGCTTGAGTGCAGCTTGCGATCGCGCGTTCAATATCTTGGGCTTGCGTGAGGTATGGCATTAGTCAATTGAGCAGGTAAAGCATTTTCAGACTTGATGTAATATAGCCAAACAAGAGTAAAATTGGTTGATCTGATGTCTCGTTATTACACCGTTTGAGAACCTGCTGTGTTTTATCCTACACCCTAATTTTCTGGGCGCACGTCTGTGCGCCCCTACTTCAATTCTCTAATCCCCAATCGCCAACTTTTCCCCGCGAATGGAATAATCCAACAACTCCATCGGATGCATCAATGGTATTTCCTTCTCCTGCAAGTTCAAATGCTTCTTAATTTGCAGCGAACATCCCGGATTCGATGACGCAATTAACTCCGCCCCCGTATTCAACAAATTCTCAACCTTTTGCTGTCCCAACTCATCAGCCACTTCCGGTTGCAGCATATTATAAACCCCCGCACTACCACAACATAGCGCCGCATCGATGGGTTCGCGTAATGTTACCCCCGGAATTTTCCGCAATAATTGACGCGGTTGTACGGAAATCTTTTGCCCATGTAACAAATGACATGCATCTTGATACACCATTGTCAAGGGTTTATCGGTCAGAGGTGACAACTTAGCCGTCAATCCTACCTCAGCCAAAAATTGCTGTACGTCTCTCACTTTCGCCGCAAAGTCTTGCGCCTTCTGGCGATACGCCGGATCATCGTCTAAAATATGCCCATATTCCTTCAACGTATGACCACAGCCTGCGGCATTTATAATCACATAATCAACATCCGTCCCCTCAAAACTATCAATCATCTGTCGCGCTAAGGCTTGGGCTTGTTCTGTTTGTCCCTGATGTTCGGGTAATGCAGCACAACAGCCTTGACTTTTGGGAATCACCACTTCACAGCCATTCGCTGTTAATACCCGCACCGTTGCTTGATTAACAGGGGAGAAAAATAGCCGCTGTACACAACCCAAAATCACACCCACTCGATACCGCTTTTCCCCTTGCGCCGGAATTACATCCGGGAAGTTATTTTGAAAGGACTGTAAGGTAATTTGCGGTAAAATTGAATCCATTGCTGCTAAACGGGGGACTATTTGCTTTAATAATCCTGTAGACCGAACTAGCTTTTGTAATCCTAATTTCTGATAGATATAAAGTGGCGCAAGAAAGGGGCGCAGGCGTCCCGGATAAGGAAACAGATTAAAGATTAACGCCCTAACGATGCGATCCGGTAAACTCCGAGGCTGATTTCGTTCAACCTGATGACGTGTGGCTGAAATTAACTTATCATACTGGACTCCAGAAGGACAGGTGGTTACACAAGCCAAACAGCCTAAGCAGGAATCAAAATGTTGTGTTGTCGCCTCAGCTAATGGGGCTTCACCTTTGTTAATCGCATCCATTAAATAAATCCGTCCCCTCGGTGAATCCATTTCCTTGCCAATCACTCGGTAACTGGGACAGGTGGCGAGGCAAAATCCGCAGTGAACACAAGTATCGATTAAGTCTTGTTTGGGCGGATTTTTAGGGTCAAAACCAGGAACTTGAGACTCCTCTGGTTCCGTTTCTAAGGGGGCTGTTGCTGCGCTTTCTTTAACAGAATCGGGTGTGGGAAATTTAAAATCAGTTTGCATATCGTTTTATTTGAGGTAGATGTGCAGAAATAAATAAATTGGGGAACTGTAGGGGATTGGTCGGGGCGGGTTTAGTCACATCCGGGAGCAAAAGAAAAGATAATAGTGAAACCCGCCCCTACATGGGGATAAACCAGGTTTCCTATAAGGTTGTGAAGGTCAGATCTGCTCCTGTGCCTTTTGGATTCAAATATCCCCCACAAATCGATTAGGACTTAAAAGGCTTTTCGGATCAAACTTATGTTTAATTTGACGCATAATATCTAAAGCGTTACCGCTGTATCCCCAAACATCAAGCTGCTGTTTCACACTAATTGGAGCCTCTAGTACCGTCAAAAAGCCGCTGTGGGATTGGCAATGCTCTCGCATCTTTAAAATTGCCTCAGGTTTCACTGTTTCGGGTTCAAACCGCACTTTTCCTAAGCCAATTCCTGCATGAATTAACCCTAATCCCGTTCCAAAGGTGAGCGTATCAAGTACAGTTAACGTCATAACTGCCGCCGTTGGTACTATCCCTATTTTGCAAGTAATTGAGGTGGATTGGGGCATTCCCCAGATTTGTTCTGGTAATGATTGCCATAGACTCGCTGCATCGTTATCCTGATAAAGTGTGCCTTGTAGTCCCAACTGTTGCCCCACCTCTAGCAACCGGGACGACTGCTCCTGTACACTGTCAGTAACGCTTTGGAAGCGTACCATTAAGCCCATACCCTGACCAATATCTAATTGCTTGACTAATCCAGAGGAGAGTAAATCGGCGGCTGTAGGCGTTAGGGCGGACGCGAGTAGGGTTTTGGTTGTTGATGCAAGAGCGTCAGCGTCTCCGGTGAGTACCACTGTCCCCGATGCTTCCTGTACCGGATACAAGCGAAACGTCACCTCGGTTAAAATTCCCAGGGTGCCATACGCCCCCGTCAACAGTTTCATCAAGTCATAACCTGCCACATTTTTCACCACTCGTCCCCCAGCTTTGGCAAGTTGTCCATCACTGCGGACAAAGGAAACCCCCAATAGCATATCCCTAACCCCACCATAGCGTTGTCGCCATGAGCCACTATCCGCTGTTGAAATAATTCCACCCAAGGTGGCGGCTTCCGGGTAGGCGGGTTCTAGAGGCAAAAATTGATTCGTTTTCAGCAGTATTGGCTGTAAATCTGCCAATTTTACACCCGCTTGCCCCGTTACTGTCAAGTCACCCACAGCATGATCAATCACCTGATTCAGGTTTTGGGTACTAATCACCACGTCAACTGGTTTACCGACACCCGCCCAGGCTAATTTACTCCCATTCCCGCTGGGGAGAACTTGCCAGTTATGGGTATTGGCAGACTCCATTACTTGACAAAGCTGTTGAACTGTAGTAGGACAAACGAGAGTGCTGGTAATCGTGTCTACGCCATAGGCTCTCTTAAGTTGCTCTTGCCATAGCGGAGGTAAATTATCCCCCTGGTAGAGGTTAGAGTCACCCACAATCGGTGTTAGAGTTTGTGCGATCGCATTCATGGGATCGTCATTGGTCATTGGTCATTCGTCCTTCGTCCTTCGTCCTTGGTTATTTGCTTCCCCATCTTCCCCATCTCCTCAATAACGAGGACGCACCCCATAATGGCGGTAATATCGGTAATCCCGCAAAATCTGGTCATGATCGAAACATAGATTCGTGGGAATCTCCCACAGATTAAAAATCTGCAAATTTTTGGCATCATCAGCGGCTTGGGGTTCGCCTGTCGCGGTGGCTAGAAACACAATACTCAGGGTATGCTTACGGGGATCGCGGTCAGGCGCCGAATAGACGTGAAACTGCTCAATTAACTCCACCTGTAAGCCAATTTCTTCTTTGGCTTCGCGAACCGCTGCTGTTTCCACCGATTCCCCGTAATCGACAAAGCCGCCAGGAATTGCCCAGCCTAGGGGGGGATTTTTGCGCTCGATTAGAATAATCGGTCGCGAGGGTCTATCCATGAGTTCGACAATAATATCGACGGTGGGAACTGGATTTCGGTAAGTCACAAGCTAAGTTCAGGTAACGGGTAGCGATCGCAGTATGTTCGTTGTTTTCAGAATACCTCTATTGGCAGAGTGAAATCTACCACGATGGCTCTTTTTTAAGGTCTCCCTAGCGTGCTAATGTCGATAGGACTTGCTTTGCTGTACTATGGTCTATCCTCTATGCAGATTCCTAGATCGAGTGGTGTTTTGCTGCATCCCACTTGCTTTCCCAGTCCTTATGGAATTGGTGACTTAGGGTCACCGGCTTATCAATTTATTGATTTTTTGGCGGCTAGTGATCAGCGATTTTGGCAGATCTTGCCCGTCGGACCAACCGGGTTCGGTAACTCGCCCTATATGTCTTACTCCGCCATGGCGGGAAACCCGATGTTGATTAGCCCAGAACAACTGAAAATGAAGGGGCTACTCAAGGATGAAGATCTCGCCCATCTAGCGGAGTTTCCCCCTGATACTATCGATTTTGAGCGAACCTTTCCCCTGAAAAAATCGCTACTGCTCAAAGCCTGCGATCGCTTTAAACGGGAAGCCTCCCCAGAACAACACGAGGAATTCGAGCAATTTTGTCAGCGTCACGCCTACTGGCTGGATGATTATGCCTTATTTATGGCACTCCACAACACCTTTGAGGATGCCAGTTGGCATTTATGGGAGCCAGACATTGCTAAAGCCGAACCGCAAGCGGTGAAGGAGTGGCGAGAACGGTTACGCGATCGCATTTATTACCAAAAGTACCTCCAGTTTGAGTTTTTCCGCCAGTGGTCATGGTTGAAGCAATATGCTAATGACCGGAATATCCAGATAGTTGGGGATATCCCGATTTATGTTGCCCATAATAGCGCTGATGTCTGGTCAAACCGCGAACTGTTTGCCATTGATGAGGAAACAGGCGAAGCCTCTCTAATGGCAGGTGTTCCCCCCGACTATTTCAGTGAAACCGGTCAATTGTGGGGAAACCCCATTTACGACTGGGAACGCATGGAAAAGAATAACTATCACTGGTGGATCATGCGCCTGAAGATGATGTTTGAGTACGTCGATGTACTGCGAATTGATCATTTTCGCGGATTTGAGGCGTATTGGGAAGTTGACCAAGGTGAAGACACTGCCATGAATGGGCGCTGGGTCAAAGGACCTGGAGCCAAATTTTTCAAAGTCCTCAAGCGGGAATTAGAAGGATTGCCGATTATTGCTGAAGATTTAGGGGTGATTACGCCTGAAGTTGAGGCATTGCGGGATCAATTTGGGTTTCCGGGGATGAAGATTTTGCATTTTGCCTTTGGTGGAGGTCCAGATAATCCTTACTTACCTTTTAACCTGGAACGTAACTGTCTGATTTATACCGGAACTCACGATAATAACACGACAATCGGCTGGTTTAACCAGATTCCCGACTATGAACGAGAAAATGCGATTCGTTACTTAGGAGGGTTAAGTGATCAAGGCATCAATTGGGATTTAATCCGGTTAGCCTACAGCAGTGTCGCCAATCTTGCCATGATTCCCTTGCAAGATTTCTTGGATTTGGGTGCAGACGCCCAAATGAACCGTCCCAGTACATCTGAGGGAAACTGGAAATGGCGTTATCGAGCAGAGATGTTGAATGACCAACTGCGCGATCGGATCAAAACCCTAGCCTATACCTATGGTCGGACACCTAATGGTTCTTAGGATTGAACCCTGTTTCGCTAAAGGTTGGGGAGAGGCGATAAGTCTGGCGCTGTAATCTTTGATTGAGCTGCGGTATACATAAAGCGAGCAGAATGTCAAGAACGAGGATTAGCCGCAAAGGTCATTTCCTCAACCGCACCGGGGGCGCCCATTTGTTTAGCACTTTGGTCATTAAACTCGACCAGGACGCCTCCGGCATTACCCGCCCGGACAATCAGTTGTTGATCCGCCACCCAAGTCCGCTGGGTGCCTTCGGGCAAGACGCCTTCAAATTCGGTTTTACCATCCACAACGACTCGAATCCAAGACTGAGCCTTCAGGGTAACACCCACCTGCACCGGTTTACCATCTTGGCTGGCATGACTGACTTCCGCCGGTTGGTTGATATCAAGGGATTGTTTCGGTGGTATGGGTTGTATCTGTTTCGGTGTCGGAAACTGCTGGGCAGAGGGGGTATTGTCAACTTCAATCACTTGCACTGCCGAGCGACTCAGAATGTGAGATAAACCAGTGACCGAACCAATCACCAACAGAATATAGAGCAGGTAGAGATGAAGCGGTCGCAATTGAGCAGCGGGTAAATGCCGCCAACGAGGTCTGATCAACTGCATACTCGCTCCCACGGGAAAAGAATCGGCAAGTTCTGCACCGTTGAGTCCTAGCGCTTCGGCAAATCGCCGGATAAAGCCCCGAATGTATACAGGCTCTGGCAACTGGTCGATCTTTCCGTCTTCAATCGCCTGTAAAAGCCGTGCCTGAATTCGGGTTTGAGCCGCAACTTCCTCTAAGGTAATCGACTGTTCGAGGCGAAACTGACGTAGGCGAGCGCCTATGACTTCGAGCTTTTCAACTTGTTCCTGCTGCAAATGACTCGTATTCTCCTTCATACACGGTACTCCTTGATATCTGCTGGCACGTTTTAGTATTAGTAAGGCTTAGTGAACTCGGTTGTGGAGGAAGCGGATTTCAAATTCTTCAAGATAACGGTAGTGACCACTGAGCAGTATTGGTTCACCTGGTCGTTGTAATTGAATCGGACCAATTGCCGTGCGGTGCAGATGGATTACTGGATAGCCTAGCAGGTCAGCAACTCGACGAATTTGACGGTTTCTCCCTTCTGTCAAGACAATTTCTAAAAGTGTTTTATCGGGTTGCTGCTTGAGTACTCGAACTTGAGCCGGTAAAGTGGTTCTACCCGACAAGTCCACACCCTGACGCCAAGCCGAGAGAATTGATTCAGAAGGATGACCCTTGACCCAAACCCGATACGTCTTGGCAACGTGATGGCGAGGATGGGTAAGTTTATAGGTCAGTGTTCCGTCATTTGTCAGAATTAACGCTCCTGTAGATTCCATGTCCAACCGTCCCACCGGATGGATACCCTGACCTTTTCTAATCGTGCTTGGCAGTAAATCAAGAACTGTACGACGCTCCTCAAGAATGGTATTACACAGCCGATAATTCCCACAAGTAGAGACTACACCCACGGGTTTATTGAGCAACAGATAAATTGCCTGAGGACGATTACTGGGTTTGAGCCGTTGACCATTAACTTCAATCAAATCCGTTTCCGGATTCGCTTTTTGCCCTAGCTGCACCACAGTGCCATTTAGCCGAACTTGTCCGGCTACGATCATTTTCTCAGCTTGACGCCGTGAGGCGATACCCCACTGTGAAATAATTTTTTGTACTCTTTCCTCCATGGCTTGACTACCTGTGTAAGCTAGTTCGTCTCGACCCAGATCGTGCTGGTTCCAAGTTGATCTCCATCCTTATAGTATCCAGCAGGAGTTTGGTTAAACCTCTCCGGCTTTTTAAGGTAGCTGGAGAGAATCAGTCCACTTCTAGCCCTGACCAGAATAGACCATGTACAAATATTACAAGAATGCGGAGAATTGCAAGCGTTTGGTTTTTTGACCTGCTCATTGCCTTGCTCGGAGACTATCCCCGTTGTGTCAGAATACAGGATTGACCCGAAATTGTGGCAATGGGCGTTAATAAATCAAAAGCTGGGACAGACAAAGGCAGCCGGATGATTAGCACAGTGGTATCCCCCGCCGTGCAATTCTGGCTGCGCTCACAAGTGGATGCCGTGGAAACTCTACAGTTTAAGCTGATGGGTCGCGATCGGCAAATTCTGCGAGGACACATTCCTACTGTGTCTATTGCGGCTCGTCGTGCTATCTATCAAGGACTACACTTGTCGCAAATCCAGCTAGATGGTACAAATATTCGCTTCAATCTCACTCAGGTGTTTAAAGGCAAACCCTTACAACTCCTAGAACCTGTCCCAGTTACGGGTCAACTCATACTGCGAGAGAGCGACCTGCAAGCCTCTCTGGGTGCTCCTTTATTATCAAATGCTTTAACGGATTTACTGAATACATTTATTAAATCTTATAATCGACCGGATCAGTATCCACCCCTAGGTGAGTCTAAAATAAACTGGCAGCAGATTACTATTGATGGGGAGCGACTAACTCTCAAAGGAACACTGATCCACCATCCGACGAGAGAAACCTCCATTGTGGTTGATGCGGGCATTCAACTGGCAACACCTCAACAACTGCAACTCCACCCCCTCCAGATTCACATTAACGCTCAACAGCCCCCGATCACGTTAGAACATTTCACGATTGATTTAGGATCAGAGGTTGATCTAAAAGAACTGACTCTAACTCCAGGACAATTAATTTGTCGCGGCTGTATTAGAGTTATACCCTGATGGGTGTTGGGGAAGATGGGGAAGCTGGGGGAGATGGGGGAGATGGGGGAGATGGGGAGCAAATGACGAATGACAAATGACAAATGACAAATGACAAATGACTCTCTCCGCCGTTAACTTTAATTTTCCCACCTAATTGGATTTCATCCTTCAGAGTGTTGGGAGCAACTAGAAACGTGTTTTACTCTCAGAGAAGCTGTAGGACTGTTAAACTTGACGGGAATTGCCGTACAGGTAAACCGATCCCAAATGTCAGGATTTAGTCACCCGTACAGCAGTTGGGTAATGGTTGGGAGATTAAGTTACTGTGAAAGTTGATACTAAACCGTCCATTCAATTGGTGGAAGATGCCACCCAAGAACTAGTAGATTGGGCAGCTACCA
Source organism: Coleofasciculus sp. (assembly GCF_046539235.1). Classification (GTDB taxonomy): domain Bacteria; phylum Cyanobacteriota; class Cyanobacteriia; order Cyanobacteriales; family Coleofasciculaceae; genus Coleofasciculus. The sequence goes on along the minus strand of NZ_JBKHHI010000006.1, from coordinate 2,901 downwards.
TTGAGCATTCAGACGCCACCTATTTTGAAAAATCTCAAGCCATCGCTAAACGATTGGGGGCGCATTACCGTCCCGATGGGTTAACCGAAATTGGCTTCTGGACACCCCGGTTATTGGCGCAGGTGATGCGGAAGATGGAAATCTATCTGGAAGTCTTAACCCCCCTTGCTCCGATCGATTGTCGGGCGGTTGAGCAAACCGTCACCTTTCGCCGCGATCGCCTATTCTTACAACAAGAAGGCGAATACCATTGGGGTGTAATCGCCGGGATGCGTCCAGGGAACCGTGAGCAGATGGGATCATTCTACTGGCTGCGCTTTGTTGATCAACAAGGGAACCTACAAGCGATTCGGGATACAATTCCCTATTCCATGCCGTATGGGGTGTTTGGACCGGCTGAACTGTATGATATGGCAAGCTTGCAGAAACAACGAGCTGATCTGGATTACTTCAAAGCCACCAGCGTCCCCTCTGATCCCCTAACGCTTCCACGTGTGCCAGCCCCCCGGAACATTTTACAGCTTCATATTGGCACCGCCTCTAAAGAGGGAACGGTTGAGGGATTAACCCGTGTTTATCGCCAAATTGCCAGTAAATTAGCCGGCAATCTTCCCTTAACCCCAGCCGAAGAAAACTATGTGGGGTACGACTCGGTTCAGCTATTACCCATAGAACCCACGATTGAGTACCGAGACGAATACAGTCCAGAAAGTGAATTTTTTGTCTGTATTGCCGAAGATGGAGATGATCTGCAAATTAAGCTGAGAAAACCCCATACCCAAGATTGGGGCTATGACGTGCCAATCTTGGGATCGAGTGCCACGAATGCAGCGCTTTTGGGTAGCTTGCGTCCCGATGAATTGGTGGACTTTATCACCACCCTGCATAATTTTCCCACGGGTCCGATTCAAATTATCTATGACCTGGTGTATGGTCATGCAGATAACCAATCTGAGTTACTCCTGCATCGCCAGTTTCTCAAAGGACCGAATATGTACGGTCAAGACTTGAACCACCAGTTACCCACAGTACGGGCAATATTTTTGGAAATGCAGCGGCGTAAAATTAATACGGGCGCTGATGGGGTACGTATTGATGGGGGTCAGGATTTCCGCTTCTTTAATCCCCTATCTGGACTGGTGGAATATGATGACGCCTATCTGCTAGCGATGAGTGATGTCGTCCAGGATATTGAGGGGCATCAACGACTATTATTCACCATTTTTGAAGATGGTCGTCCCTGGCCTGCTGAAGGATGGGAAGAAATCTCGACTTACCGTGAATTAATTAATCTGAAACCGGAATCTTTCCAATGGGGACCCCTGATTTTTGCCCATAACACCCCAGCCCTAGAAAAATTTTGGGATCGCAAGTGGCGACGGGTGTGTGAGGTGATCTTTGAAGGGGATCATTGGATCACCGGTTGTGGGAATCATGATACCGTGCGGCGAGGCAATCAAATCCCCCTCAATGCCCAGATTAATTGGAATTTAGGCAGTACGTTGCCAGAGGTGTTAAAAAATGCTTATGATAACCAGGCGGTGACGCTTTGGGTGTATGGGTTCAGCCCGGGGTTACCCATGGACTTTATCAATGCGACAATGCACGCCCCGTGGATGTTCTTCCGCAATACCGATGAACGCTATGGGGTCAAGGTGGTGTCCGAGGAAATTGGGTTCTTGGATTGGCAAGTTACGCCAGAACTCTATGACGCGCCGGAAAGTTTTAGTCGGTTAAAGTCCTTGGGATTTAGTCAGCTAGAGGAATTGCGGGAGTTTGGCAGGGGGCTGCAAGTTGCCATGCTTGAAAAGGACTACAATCTTGCCGAAGTGGTTCAAGCTTGCCAGTTCTGTTTGGGAGACAATACGGATCAGTGTGATATTGAACAGCTGAAAAAGTTGAATAAGCCAGAAATGGTGAATTTCTTGAAAGGGTTGACCCTTGAAAAGCTCAAGTCATTCGCGTTGATGTTCATGGAAGACTGTTATGAGCTGTGTAATGTCTCTCACTATGAGGACAAGCTTGATCCGGTAAGAACTGAGTATAACCTGAGCTTGCGTCGTTTCCGCCATGCTCATCCCTGGTTAGGTCACAATTTAGCTGGAATTGATCGATTCAATAAAATCAGTGATGAGGAACGGACGGTATATTACGGGGTTCGCAGTAATCCTGATGATCATGATCAACAAATCGCCATGGTAGCGCACATGGGGGGAGAACCGATGACGGTTACCGTGGGAGACTGGCTGCAATTGGATATGAGTGAATGGCAAGTCGCGATCGCGTCTCCGGGTTTGGATAGTGATCACTTGGCAGATTTACGCTGCTTTGAGTTAGCCGATTCTCAAGCGGTGCTGTTAAAGCGAGTGGCTAAACCTGAATAGTCTCGGTTTTTGGACATCTCCATCGTAGGGACACCAGATGTCGTGTCCCTACTACGGCGCATTCTGAGAAAAGCTATAAGTTTTATTGAAAATTGTAAAATCACTATGATATACTCTATGCACATCATAAGTTTTATTGTGAACATTCATCAGCAATAAGCTGTCATGCATTTAAATTGGGTATTAGTAGCGAGCAAGATGCAAAGCCTGCGGCATGGCTTCGCTAAACGCACTACAAGAATTTCGCAATTCTTGATATTAAGGTTTAAATGCCGAACAGCTTAGATTAGAAAGCAATAGATTAGAACTTATGCACAAACCCTGCTTAGGATAGGACACGATATATCGTACCCCTACATACGTTGGTTTAACGGTAAAGTTTGATTTATGACTTACTATGTCTTATACCTTTGATTCGTTAATCGAGAAAAAGCTTTTATGCAAATAACCAATCAAATCCACTTTCGTAACCTAAAAGGAGATATTTTTGGCGGGTTGACGGCGGCTGTTGTTGCCT
>NZ_JBKHHI010000005.1:0-51228 GCF_046539235.1 Coleofasciculus sp. | reverse complement strand
GGTATTAGTAGCGAGCAAGATGCAAAGCCTGCGGCATGGCTTCGCTAAACGCACTGAACGTGATTTCACCATTATTGACATTAAGGTTTAAATGCCGAACAGCTTAGAAGGGGGGCGAGGCTTTAATTGTGTTGGGTTTCCTTCGTCAACCCAACCTACAATTCAGTCCACTAGCTAGGGTATATGTGTATTCAGCGTCGCATTTGTTCACCTAAGGCGATCGCGCCTTCAGTCAATGTCATTTATCTTATCCTTCACTCAATCTATTCACACCAACCACATCCAGTTAAAACCTAAGGAATTGCTCCACTTACAGGGAAATAACGCCAGGGTAATTCGCAAGTTTTATCACCAATCGTTTAGGGATAATTTAAGTTTTATAACCCAAGCTAAACGTAGCAAAATTAAAAAAATATAAAATTTTCGTTCTAATTGGATTATTTCATGAACAATTAAAATCGTCTTTCACAGAAAGTAAAATCATTGAGTCAAACTCTAAGCTGTATCGAAATTAGCAAACCGCTTACCCAGATTTGGGTTAGCACTCATTAGTAACGTTCCTCATGTAATTGTTAGACTAAGTGGAGGCACTAGCTGTGCAATCTGAAACAGTGAGAGTCAGGCGTGTATCCGGCGCTTTTGCCCTGATTGATAGTTTAAAGCGCCATGGTGTGAAGCACATTTTCGGTTATCCGGGCGGTGCGAATCTACCGATTTACGATGAAATCTACCAAGCGGAATCCGCTGGCGAACTTCAACATATTCTGGTGCGACACGAACAAGGTGCTGCCCATGCTGCTGACGGGTATGCCCGGGCGACAGGTAAAGTGGGCATCTGTTTGGCAACCTCCGGACCGGGAGCCACGAATTTGGTCACGGGTTTAGCCACGGCGAGTTTGGACTCTGTGCCAATGATTGCGATTACGGGACAGGTTCCCCGTGGGGCAATTGGTACGGATGGATTCCAAGAAATTGACATTTTCGGGATTACGCTGCCAATTGTCAAGCATTCCTATTTAGTCAATGATGCTCGCGATATTCCTAAAATTGTGGCGGAAGCGTTTCACATTGCGAGTACGGGTAGACCAGGACCTGTGTTGATTGATATTCCCAAAGATGTGGGAATGGAGCAATTTGATTACTTTCCCGTGGAGCCAGGTACGATTAAGCTACCGGGATACCGTCCCACGGTGAAAGGGAATTCTAACCAAATTAATAAGGCACTGGATTTGATCCGGGCGGCAAAGAAACCGTTACTTTATGTAGGTGGCGGTGCGATCGCGGCAAGTGCCCAGGGAGAACTTCTGGAACTAGCAGAGCATTTCCAGATTCCGGTGACAACAACGCTGATGGGTAAGGGAGCATTTGATGAGTCCCATCCTCTGGCTTTGGGAATGTTAGGGATGCACGGCACGGCGTATGCTAACTTTGCGGTGAGTGAATGTGACCTGTTAATCGCCTTGGGTGCCCGTTTTGATGACCGGGTAGCGAGTTTGCCCAAACAGTTTGCGGCTGAGGCGAAGGTGATTCACATCGATATTGATCCGGCGGAAGTGGGGAAAAATCGGAACACTGATGTACCAATTGTTGGCGACGTGCGGATGGTGTTAATTGACCTGTTGCGGCGTTCTGATCAACTTGGGAATGGTATCGATCCAGATCAGACGCAAGCGTGGTGCGATCGCCTGCAACAGTGGCGGGATGAGTATCCTTTAGATTTGCCCCATCCCCAGGAGAATCTTTCGCCCCAAGAAGTGATTGTGGAAGTTGCTCGTCAAGCCCCCCACGCTTATTACACCACTGATGTCGGTCAACACCAAATGTGGGCGGCTCAATTCCTGAAAAATAAGCCCCGTCACTGGATTTCTAGTGGCGGTTTGGGGACAATGGGATTTGGCTTGCCTGCGGCTGTAGGGGTGAAAGTGGCTCTACCCTCCGAACCTGTGATTTGTATCAGCGGCGATGGTAGCTTCCAAATGAATATGCAGGAACTGGGTACGATCGCCCAGTACGGCATTGGCGTCAAGATTGTCATCCTCAACAATGGTTGGCTGGGAATGGTGCGTCAATGGCAGCATTTGTTCTATGGCGATCGCTATGAAGCGACGAATCTGGAAGTCGGCACCCCAGAGTTTGTTAATCTGGCTCAGGTGTATGGGATTAATGCCATTAAGGTGACACAGCGTCAGGCTTTACCCGATGCGATCGCTCAAATGCTTGCCCATGACGGTCCAGTGCTTTTAGATGTGCGCGTTACCCGCAATGAGGACTGTTATCCCATGGTTGCTCCTGGTCATACCAATAGCGACATGATGGGGTTGCACTCTGCCAACCCAGAGCCGATTTCAGCCACTATCCTGACTTGTTCCAACTGTGGAACCGAAAATCCAGCGACTCATAAATGTTGTTGTGAATGCGGCACGAAACTGCTCGATATGCCATCGACGGTTGCTCTGAGCTAATTGGCGACGAGCGCCCGGTTTGGACGTCTGGGAGACGAAATGAGGCAGGAGACTTCTCGATCTCCGCCTTGTTTCTTTGATCTTCCCCACCCAAGCCCAGGATAAACAAGTCATTCAACGACCTTAATTTGTCTGTCTTCAGTGGGATGTTGAATAAACTGCAATGGATAAAGAATCATCTTAGGAGCAAATAGATTACGGCAAAACATGAGAATGGTTATAATGCTTAAGCTTTTGAGTTGTGATCTAATAAAGATTCTTTTTTCTTAACACAGCTTAGTAAAAAGTAATTGTCTGAAACTTTCATCAGGGATTACACTAAGAATAGCAAAAACTACAGATTTTTTTTGGGATCACGATAAACAGGCTGGCTTTGAAGGCGTTAACCTGCTATTTGCATCCTCATAACAAAGCTGATATCAACATAAGAACAATGTGCATTACAGGCTCACTCACCGACTTTTCATTACCGGAAATTTTTCGGCTCCTTGGTAAAGGGCATCACACAGGTGTACTGACTGTGAATACTGATGTTCCTACCGCTGTCACCCCAAATGGTGTTTGCTATGTCTGGGTTTATCGCGGTCGAATTGTGGCGATTGATTCTCAGTTAGAGCATCCAGGATTAATCAAGTTGATTGTTCAACGCCAATGGATAGATAGACGTCAGTTGGCTCAGTTGAGGGAGTCATTTTCCCAGAAGCAACCCTTGGGTTCTGAACTGCAAAAACAAGGCAGGTTAACCCTTCAACAAATCAAATGGTTGTTCCAAATCCAAGTCTTACGACCCACCTGTGCCTTGTTTCAACTCAAAGCGGGTCGTTTTAAGTTCAGCCATGAAGTCAAACTGCCAATGTCGGGAATGACGGGTTTGAGTTTAAGCACCCTAGGGGCGAACTTACTGGGATTACGTTCCTTGAATGACTGGAATGCCCTAGGTGATAAATTACCCGATGCTAATGCGGGGTTGCTCAGTATTAAAGGATACCCTCGTTATCCCCTAAACGCTTTAGAATCTCAAGTCTGGGAGTATACCAGTGGCACTGTGTCCTTGAGGGAAATTGCTAAACAACTCAGACTTTCGGTAAAAACTGTGCAGCAGATTGCTTTTCGATTAATGGCAGTCGGATTGGTCGAAGAAATTCCCTTAGTGATTCATGCTCCCTGTCCTGAATCTGTGGACGCGATCGCGACACCGCTACATCCAGAAGCGACAGATCAGCCAGTCAGCCACTCATTTTTGCACAATCTAATGGGTTTCTTAGCAGATAAGTCCAAGCATTTGCCGTTACGGGCGGCTTAGAGCAAGGACTGATGAGTGGATGAGACACAACAGATGTAGACGCGCAGCGGTTTGCAAGCGTGCCATGAAATAAGGTATCTCACAATCAGGAATCAACCGCTCAATATCATAATCATATTACTACCGATTCTAATAAACGAATTGTGCCTCGCTCCGCATCAATTTCTACCATTCCACCGATAGGGACAGTGAACTTATCCTGAATATGACCGATCATCGAACCATACCAGGCAGGAATCCCCAAAGGTTTGATATGGTCAGCTAAGACTTGCCGCAACGTCAGCGATGGTTCATTCGCCTCACCTGCAGGACAGTTTGTGCATTGGGCAAAAATAAATCCAGCCACTTGATCGAGGATTCCAGCGAGTTTGAGCTGGGTTAACAAGCGGTCAATCCGGTAAACCTCTTCTCGTATATCTTCCACAAACAAAATAGAGTTCTGCCAATCGGGTAAATAATCTGACCCCACCATCGCCGCCACCAGCGATAAATTTCCCCCCACCAGACGCCCCCTTGCCTTACCATTGGTAATGGTTTCCACAGGAGTACTCAATAGATTTTGCAGTGTCATTGCTGCCCCATCAAACAAGATGCGTTGCAGATGTTGGATTGAGAACCAATTCCAGGTTGATGTTCCTAGTGGTCCATGGAATGTGATCAGGTGGCTGTGAGCATAAATCGCTAACAGCAGCGAGGTGACATCGCTATAGCCGATAATGATTTTGGGATTTTGGCGGATTAGCTCGTAGTCCAACAGGGGTAAAATTCGATTACAGCCCCATCCGCCTGCCATTGCCAGCACAGCCTGAACCGAGGAATTGGCAAACATAGCATTCACATCAGCAGCGCGATCAGCATCTTGACCCGCGAGGTAGCCGTATTGGTCGAAAAGATGGGTTCCCAGTTTGGTTTTTAAGCCGAGTTGTGATAAAACTGGAGTAAATTCATCAACTGTTTTTTGGTCAACTAGACCGGCTGGACTAATCAACCCTACGGTATCGCCAGGATTCAGGCGTCGTGGTTTGAGAAGGGTTAGGGGGTTTGCCGTTACAGGGAGTTGGGTTGCCAAAAGCGTAAGTCCCAAGAGTTTAAGCAAGGCACGGCGATTACCGGAAAAGGGTTGGCTCAATGGTCAGTCCCGGAAAACTACAATAGACAACGTGAAAAATGGCTTGGAGTACCAAGCTGGGAAAAAGAGCTAGAATTGACATACTTGAATCATCTCTAAACATTAAGCAATAATAATAGAGATATTGCATCTGCCAGATTTTGGTCAACTCACCGCAGCTAGGCATTAAACTCCCGAACCAGGATTGATGCTTGGTTGGTGTCATCACCGCGCGATCGGTACAGAAACGATTATTTTTTTGTATCCGATTAATTACAGACATTTGATCTGACGGTGTTTAATCTGACTCGTTGAACAGCATCTGCCGGCAAAATTCACGATAGCTAGTCAACAACTCCAACAATTCAGCCATTACACCCAGAGACATGGCAATTGCTTCAGGCTATGGTAGGGAAAGATACTCTTTCTCTCGATTTGGAGGTGATCAATCATTCCCTGGAACATGCCTCAGGTTAATGACATCCATGCTACAGCTATCCTCAACAGACGTATAGAGACTCGATTGATGAAATTGACAGGTTGAAGTCATGGGATTTTAGGAACTAGGAAAATCTACCCATTTCGTCAGATGCTAGAACAGATAAGCAAGGGTGGTAATCCCATGGCAGCACTGGCGCAGTTTTGCCAGCTAAAGGCTGAGTATCAACGGGTCACATTAATCTTACAGACCCAAAGACGGCAATATCAGCATTCTTAAGGATGAAATTAGTTTCTTTGCCCGAAGAACCACCAACCATTTTGGTGGTTGATGATGACCAGTTTATACGAGAGCTTTTACGCCGAGTCATGGAAAAAGAAGGCTATAAAGTTGTTGAAGCAACCAACGGCGAACAGGGTTTGGACGTCTATCAGCGTCTCAAACCGCATCTGGTCATGCTAGACGCCCTGATGCCGGTCATGGATGGTTTTACCTGTTGCAAACACTTACAAAAACTCTCAGACGAAGATGAGACATCACCCGATAGCGAACATTTGGAAGCTCAAGGGTTACAGGGAGTTTCCCAAACGCCGGTGTTAATGATTACCAATCTGGATGATCCAGAATCCGTTGACCGCGCCTTTGCCGTTGGTGCTACTGACTATATCACCAAACCGATTCACTTAGCCGTCTTGCGTCAACGAGTACGGCGTTTAATTCAACAGTTTCAGCTTTATCAAAAACTTGAACAAGCCAATCGAGAGTTACAACGTTTAGCCACGTTAGATGGACTAACGGGTGTAGCCAATCGCCGTCGGTTTGATCAATACCTTGATGATGAGTGGTGGCGCATGATTCGAGAAGAGTCGCCCTTGTCTCTAATTCTATGTGATATCGACTTTTTCAAGAAATATAATGATACCTACGGTCATCAAGCCGGTGACGCCTGTTTGCGAAGGGTAGCTGATGCTTTGCGTTTTTGTGCCAAACGGTCTGTGGATTTAGTGGCTCGCTATGGCGGTGAAGAATTTGCTATTGTGTTACCCAATACTACCACGATTGGTGCGTCTTTAGTGGCTGAAGAATTACGCAGCTTGGTTTATAGTTTAAAGATTACCCATGCAGATTCAGCTATTAGTGAATATGTCACACTCAGTTTAGGTGTTGCCAGTCTTTATCCTGAGCCGGATACTCCACCAGCTAAGCTAGTTGCTGAAGCGGATATTGCTTTGTATCAAGCGAAAGCCTCTGGGCGTAATCGATATGTGGCGAAAGTTTGAATCGTTATTGGTCATTGGTCATTGGTCTTATGTCATTTGTCATTGGTTATTTGTTTTATGTAAGAGTTTGAGGGCTATTTAGACAATTTAATAGAATTGAGTTTATTTCCACCAACTTACATAGCGTAGCACGTTGTCAATAGGAACCTTGAGTGTAGGGGGGTGGTATGCTGTTGCTTAAATATCGTAGGATTGCCAATATTGTGTACATGCTAATCCCCAAAACAGATAATCGCTAAGAACCATTATGACGACTACGGTCAACCCAACACCTCAATTAGCCTCACGTTTGGTGAATCGTTTCCTTGCCATTAAACCTTTGGCTAATTTAGCAAAGCAGCAAGCTCGTAAGATGATTGTCAAGCGAGCGGAAAAAATTGGCGTACCTTGGACAAAACAGGTCGATGAGTTACGTTCTCTGGACTGGGAGAGTTATCTGAGTCAAGTGCAAAATCCCCAATTAACCTACCCGGATTATTATTTGCGCCCCTTCCATGCCTATAACCAGGGAAATCTCCAGTGGGATGCGGCGTTTGAACAGGAAGTTGCGGCTTATGCTGTTCATGCCAATATTTATCCTGAAGATAGACTTCAAGGAGATGCTAAACTGCGGCAGAGTTACCATGAGTTGGTGCAAAAGCAAGTTAAAACCGAGCCGCAAGATATTGTGGATCTGGGGTGTGGTGTGGGGATGAGTACCTTTGCCCTACAACAGATTTATCCCCAGGCAAATATGACGGGTGTAGACTTATCGCCTTACTTTCTAGCTGTTGCCGAATATAAGTCCAAACAGCATCATGCAGAAATTAACTGGAAACACGCGGCGGCTGAAGCGACAGGTTTACCGGATGCTTCGTATGATTTAGTCTCTATCTTCTTGGTATTCCACGAATTACCCCAAACGGCGGCAAAGGCAATCCTACGGGAGGCACGGCGGTTATTACGTCCTGGTGGCTATCTTACCCTGATGGATATGAATCCTCAGTCTCAGGTGTATGCGACGATGCCAGCTTACGTTTTTACCTTATTCAAAAGCACTGAGCCTTACTTTGATGACTATTTCACCTTGGATATCGAACAAGCGATCGCCCAAGCAGGATTCCAGCCACCGATGATCACGCCGAATAGTCCCCGCCATCGGACAATCATTGCCCAAGTCGAGACCTAGCGTGCTACGCCTGAAACAGCTAATCGTAGCAAAACTTAACATAAACCAATACTCGACATTCTTTCGAGGAGATCCCAGTCTCTGATAGACTTTTAGACTGGGGACAGTAAATAACACCAGGGAAAAACTAAGCAGTTGAGAGGAAAAGCTTCGTGCTAGAAACTACGCTAGGACTAGAAATTATTGAAGTTGTCGAACAGGCAGCACTTGCCTCTGCCAAATGGATGGGCAAAGGGGATAAGAACACCGCTGACCATGTGGCAGTCGAAGCCATGCGGGAGCGGATGAACAACATCCACATGCGGGGTCGCATCGTGATTGGCGAAGGGGAGCGAGATGAAGCCCCGATGCTGTATATCGGTGAACAAGTGGGCATCTGTAACCAACCGGATGCGAAGAACTTTTGTAACCCCGATGAACTGATTGAAGTCGATATTGCCGTTGACCCTTGTGAAGGGACGAACTTGGTGGCTTATGGGCAACCCGGTTCAATGGCGGTGCTAGCCATTTCCGAGAAGGGAGGACTGTTTGCCGCACCTGACTTTTATATGAAAAAGCTAGCGGCGCCTCCTGCAGCTAAAAATCATGTCGATATCAATAAATCGGCAACAGAGAACCTGCAAATTCTCTCCGAGTGTCTGGATCGCGCAATTGAGGAACTGGTGGTCGTGGTAATGAAGCGCGATCGCCACAAGGGACTGATTGAGGAAATCCGCTCGGCTGGTGCGAGAGTTCGGCTAATTAGTGACGGAGATGTCTCTGCGGCTCTCTCTTGTGCCTTTTCCGGGACAAATATCCATGCTCTGATGGGTATTGGTGCTGCACCCGAAGGCGTTATCTCTGCCGCCGCGATGCGCTGTTTGGGAGGACATTTCCAAGGTCAGCTGATCTACGACCCAGAGGTTGTGCAGACGGGTTTGATTGGTGAAAGCAAAGAGGGGAACCTAGAGCGGCTCAAAGAAATGGGCATTCACGACCCTGATAAGGTCTACAATACTCATGAGCTAGCCTCAGGTGACACCGTGCTATTTGCCGCTTGTGGGATTACGCCGGGTACCTTGATGGAAGGGGTACGACTCTTCCATGGAGGAGCGCGGACTCAAAGTTTAGTCATTTCCACCCAGTCGAAGACGGCTCGATTTGTGGATACTGTCCATCTGTTTGATCAGCCCAAGACCCTGCAACTGCGATAAGTACGATAAATTTATCCATTGTTTGTTGCAGGATTTCTCCGCCTCGAATTCTAGTCATCGAGAGCAGAGAAAAGCGTTAAAGCCAGATTGTCAGGAACCCCACGGCTATAGGTTCCGGGGGCACCGAAATTGCCCACACCTGACCAGCCTAAGACCTAAGTGGTCTACGTTATGCCCAAGCGTTGTAGAGACGTAGCATGCTACGTCTCTACCTACTGTCGAACGTCGGTCAGTAAATCCGAGGCGGTAGGGGTTTCAATTTTTGCTACTCGTGTACATGGGAAATGGATGCCAATATAGCCTCTCTCGGAAGTCCTGTCGAAGGATTGTTCCGTGTAAGGCGTTCAGAAAAATTTCTCAATTTTCTTTATCTTTAATACAAGCCTGATAGTTGACCCAACCCAACGACAGAGATTTGGAGAACACAATGAATATTGCAGTCGTAGGTTTAAGCCACAAAACAGCGCCCGTTGAAGTCCGGGAAAAACTAAGCATTCCCGAAGCCCAAATAGAAGGGGCGGTGCAACAACTCTGTAGCTACCCCCATGTTGAAGAAGTGGCGATCCTGAGTACCTGCAATCGCCTAGAAATTTATATTGTGGCGACGGAAACGGAAAAGGGTGTGCGTGAGGTTAGTCAATTCCTGTCGGATAACTCTCATGTACCCCTGCATCAATTACGCCCCCATTTGTTTATTTTGTTACATCAGGATGCGGTGATGCACCTGATGCGCGTCGCCGCGGGACTTGATAGTTTGGTCTTAGGCGAAGGGCAAATCTTATCGCAAGTCAAGCATACCCACAAAATCGGTCAGCAATACAAGGGAATTGGACGCCTGTTGAATCGACTGTTTAAACAAGCGATTACCGCCGGAAAGCGAGTCCGCACCGAAACCAGCATTGGTACCGGGGCGGTTTCGATTAGTTCGGCGGCGGTGGAACTCGCCCAGATGGAAGTGCAAAACTTGGCGGCTTACCGAGTGGCAATTATCGGCGCGGGGAAGATGTCGCGTTTGCTGGTACAACATCTGCTTTCCAAAGGGGCTGAGTCAATCGCCATTATCAATCGCTCAACGCGACGAGCCCAGGAGTTGGCAAAGCAGTTTGAGAATGCTCAGTTAACGGTACATCCCCTGTCGGAGATGATGGAGGTGATTCCGGAGTCGGATATGATATTTACCAGTACCAGTGCGACAGAACCAATCCTGGATCGGGCTAAACTGGAAGACCATCTTGATCCCAATCGCTCCTTAATGCTATTTGATATTTCCGTACCGCGTAATGTGGATGCTGATGTTAATGAACTTGAACAGGTTCAAGTCTTTAATGTGGACGACTTGAAAGCAGTGGTGGCGCAAAATACCGAAAGCCGCCGTCAGATGGCGATGGAAGCGGAAAACTTACTGGAACAAGAGGTAGAAGCGTTTGAGGTTTGGTGGCGATCGCTAGAAACTGTGAGTACCATTAGTAGTCTGCGGGAGAAAGTCGAAGGTATCCGGGAGCAGGAATTAGAAAAAGCCCTATCTCGCTTAGGTTCAGAGTTTGCCGATAAACATCAAGAAATCATCGAAGCGCTGACCAGGGGGATTGTGAATAAAATCCTCCATGATCCGATGGTGCAGTTAAGGGCGCAGCAGGATATTGAAGCCAGACGTCAAGCCATGCAGACGCTGCAAACGCTGTTTAATTTAGAGATTGAAGAACAGTTTGGTTAAGCTTTGGGAATAAAAAAAATGGGGAGGAGGATACTGAGTAAATATCCTACCTCTCTTTTTTTAAGATAGCTAGTGCAAGAAATCAAGTGCGGAGACGGTAGCCCATCCCTCTAACGGTTTCAATTAAGTCACCGCCTAATTTTTTGCGTAGGTAACCAATATAAACATCAACAATATTAGAACCTGGGTCATAATCATAACCCCAAACATGACTGAGTAACTGCTCTCGACTCATCACTTGTCCGGGATGAAGTAACAGGGTTTGTGCTAGAGTAAATTCTCGTGCAGATAGTTCGACAAGCTGACCATTGACTCGAACCCGACGAGTACGTAAATCTAAAATAACTTGACCTGCACTCAGCACCATCTCCTCCTTAGATTTTGGCAAATAGTTATTACGCAAACGCACGCGCACCCGAGCGATGAGTTCTTCAAACTGAAAGGGTTTAGTCATATAATCATCAGCCCCTCCCTCCAATCCAGCGACCTTATCACGGATATCATCACGGGCGGTGAGAATAATAATGGGTATTTGTTCCCCCTGACCGCGCAACTCTTCTAGGACTTGTAAACCATCTTTACCCGGAAGTCCCAAATCCATGATCAGCAGGTCAAATTCGTGGGAGAGAGCCATATTCAGCGTCTCTTGAGCATCTGTGGCTACGCTAGTGGTAAATCCTTTCGCTCGCAGTCCTTTCTCAATAAACGCTGCAATACGAGGTTCATCTTCAGCGATAAGAATTCGATTCATGGGGTAGAATATCCTGTTTTGGATCTAGAGGAATGACAATCGTAAATTGAGCGCCAGATCCGAGTCGGCTGTTGAGTTTCACCTGACCCTGATGCGCCTGGGCGATCGCTTGGACGATGGACAGTCCTAAACCTGCTCCTTCAGAACGACGACGGCTATTCGGGAGTCGGGCAAACCGCTCAAAAATACGTTTTTGGTTGGCTGGATCAATCCCTTCTCCACTGTCGCGAACCCAAAAACAAGCATAGTGTTTATTGATAGCTGAACCTAGGGTGATGGTATCACCTTCGCCGGTATTTTGGGTAGCATTTTGAGCCAGGTTCGTGATCGCTTGAGTGAGGCGTTGGCGGTCAGCGACAATTCGACCCGATGCGATCGCGTCCAGTTGCCAGTCTCGCTCGGCTAAGGCTTTGACTTTGGCAAAAAGTTCTTTGGTGAATGAGCCAATGTCTACCATTTCTAGATGTAAAAAATCACGCCCTTCTGCTTTCGCCAAGAGGAGTAAGTCATCAACAAATCGGTTCATGCGATCCAATTCATCTAAAACTAATTCTAAAGTTTCCTGTTGGGCTTTAGGGTCATCATCCCATAATTCCAGGTGTCCTCGAATAATCGTGATCGGTGTCCGCAGTTCGTGACCTGCATCATTAATAAAGTCTCGTTGGCTGGTAAACGCCTTCTGGAGACGATTCAGCATTTGATTTAGCGTGGTTGTCAGTTCCGCAATTTCACCATCGCCTTTTATGGGAATGCGTTGCGTCAGATCCGTTTCACTAATCGAACGCGCCGTTTCTGTTACCGAACGTAGGGGGGCTAGCATCCGTCCCGCAGCAACCCAAGCAATCACGGAAGTAACAACCATGACGATCAAGGTTACTTTAATGATTACCCAAACCACTTCATTGACTTCTTCCTCTTCACCCGCGATGACATTGGCGACGATAAAAAGTCCGCGAATTTCTCCGCCCATTTCCACGGGTTTGACATAATAAAGAATAGAACCTACTGATGTTTCTGTCTGACCTTTGGTTGGTTTGGTCAGATTACTCCAGCGTTTGAGTAGCTGTGAATCCGGTTGTAGCGGGTCGGGTAGTGCTGTCGGACTGGATTTGTATAATTCACCGTCGATAATTGTGAGCAGAAATTCTCCGTCATTGGGAATATTACGGGATAGAAATACCTCAAATAAAGCCGCCACATCATCGCCAAACGGCTGACCCGTCAAGGGATTTTTTCCTTGTTGGAATAATCGCTGGAACTCCTGCACTTCTTGGATTAAATAGCTGTCGATTCGTTTGTGTACCTCCTCAAGTAGAACTTGACGGATCAGCCCAACTGAGGTATAGGTGAAGCAAACCGTTAGCAGGACATACCAAGCAAGGATGCGAGTTCGTGCTTCCCAAAACAGATTCCGCCAACCCCAACACCGTTTAGTTTGATCAGGGTTTGCTGAACCTAGGTCGTCACCCAATTTGGTCACAGTTTGTTCCCCTGGTGGTTCGTAAGTTATCTCAATAATTGATATTTATTTTAGCGAATATGTTCCTGAATTGACTTCTGCTTGAATGGCAAACTAAGGACTGGAGAAATGTTGTCACAGCCTGTTATACGCCTCTGTATTACAGTATCTATGAGAAAGTCCTGTTATACCTGATTTGACTTTAGATGTATTACATTAACTCTGACACTGCTTGATGCAGGTAGGTGGGGAAAAATTTTGGTCACACCTCAGGTAAATTAGGTAAATAGGCTTAAAATGAAAAAGTAGTTAGGATAGTTCCCACATAGATAAGGTCATTGCTAGAATCGTGTTCGGGATTAAAAATGATCAATAATCCAGGGGTGATGGATATGTTGTCATTAGCATGCCAGGTATAAAACACTTCCAGATGCCAAGTCGTGTCTTTATCTTTATAGTCTTGATTGTCGATTTGAAAAGTATTATTGATTACCTTCGGCGGCTGACCGATAACCATCCCGCCTAAATTTCCAGGTTTGCCTAAATCGGGAAATGCTAAGGTGAGGGCATAATTAAAAATATCGGCTTGGGGATCACCAGGTAAATTCAACGCCGTGGCTTGAGTCCAACCCATCCAACCCCCTAAAATTAACTTAGGACTGAGGCGAACGCTGATATCTAAAGCGTAGGAATTGGCAACAATATGGTTACTTTGATCATCAAACGGATCGTTAGCGCGATCGCTCCCTGTTCCTGTATCGATGATATTGTAGGAATGGACGTAAGCGAAAGCGATGCCCAGGTTATCGTTAGGATTTAAGGTTAGCTGCGCGATCGCCCCATATTCAGCACCAATTCCTGAGTCTAGTTCATTAGCATCGTCAGCCGCATAACCCAAGCTAAAAGTGGCAATCTCACCCAATTCATAAAGCAAACCGACTCCAGCATCACCCCCTAAATCATAAATGGGATTGCCATCGCCAAACTTGGAAATTGCTGCATTTGGTGCTAAATTGACCTTTCTCGTCGGCGTACCTAAGCCGCCACCAATGGTCGAAATATAAACCCTGGCATTTTTACCGAGAGGAAAACGATATGCTACTCTGTCTAACTCCAGCTCATTTTCATCTTGCCCATCCAAATCTAACCGCGCCATTTCTGTACCAGTGACATCCTCAAACTCCGGAGCATTTTTGGCTTCTAAACTGATTCGGAGACGGTCTTTTCCGGTGAAACTCGTATCAATATCGAGGCTAATTTTATTGCCGACAGTAAAGGTGGGATCAATATCCTCCTTACTGCCATCTGCCTGAGTTTTACCGGCTAGATAACTAATCGCAAACAGGACTTCCCCTTCCAGTCTTGTGGTTGGAGCAAACGGTTTAATATCTATCTGTTCTTTTCTCGCTATGTCCAGATTTGGGTAGGTTTTTACGAACGGTTGAATGTCCGAAAGTTGCCAAACTGGGGTAATTTGAGACATGGGGTCAACAGATAACTGATCAGGATAAACCGCTTCAGCAGAACTCTCTGTTGCTTGTGCCATATTACCGCAGAATGAGGCTAGAGTAAACAAAGCTGAAACCATTGCCACAGCTTTGCCCAAATGATTGGACATATTTTTAGCTGATTAAAATTGATGGTAAGAATTGGGTTTGTAGTCAGGGCTTCAGCCATCTTCAGCTAGGCGTTATAGCAATCTTTTTTCTAAAGAACGGACATCTCCATCATCTTTTTGGCATAATTCTGTTCGGGAATGTTGGTAGGTTAGCTGTTGCTGAGACTGAAGGTATTTGCGAGCATAGCGATCCGTAATATAGCGGTTGATAACCTTATCCACCGTCAGCAGTGCATGCTCAATTTGCTTCCGTTTTAACCCCAGCTTCTTGCCTAGCTTTTTGAAGCGGTAACTCAGCGGTCTGATAATCGTGCGTCGGCGTCGAGACCCTAACTTTTTGTTGTACTTGGTTTTGAAATATCCATCCTCAACCAGTCCCCATTTTTGGCGCAAGTTTTCTAGACTAGAGTACATCCAAGCATCACTCCAGCGCAGCATATAAAAGTACATGTCGGTTAATTCTATTGGCGGTCCCGGTACATAGGTGACTAAGGAGTCCGGTTCAAAATAAATTGTACCACCCGCTTCTCTGACCGTCATACAGAAATCCAAATGTTCTTTAGTACAGAGCATTTTGGCATCGAGAGAACCAATTTTTTGGAAAATTTCTCGGCGAATTAACACAGAATGAAACTCAGCAAGTTCGGTTTCAATTCGTTTTAACTGGGGTCGCACCTCTGATACCTGCTGACCTTGTTTGTACATCTTTTCTCGGATATGTCGTTTACCATGAATATCGGTAACAACATGGCATTCCCCTGCGGCAAAGTGAATGGTTTCGTGTAATGGTTCATCTTGGCACATCAGCGGACCAACCACCGTCGCACCTGTTTCTTCCGCACAAGTGACTAAGGCATTCAACCAACCGGGAGAAACAATCACGTCGTTATCCACAAAGACAAGATATTTGGTATCAACGTAACTCAAGCCAATATTGCGAGCGTGATTGGGAGACAGGTAGTAATTAGTTCGCACGAGTTGGAACTGTTTGACTTGGGCTTGGGTTTCCAGGTATCGTTTGATTGGAGTGGGTGAATTGCCATCAACGTACAATAATTTAAACGGAATGTCTGTATGTTCGTAAATGCTTTCCAGAGATTCTTGGGTGTAGCTAAATCGTTCGCGAGGAACAACAACCAGTGTAACTTGTGGATCTGTCATTGCTGATGAATTCATGTTTAAATTTGCTTGGGTTTTCCTGGTGTTATTTGATAATTCAGAGGCTGGTGATAAAGTCATAAATTTATCCTGTAAATAGATTTTGTCAACGGCGATAAAATTGATTCAGTCATCGAATTAGATAACAGACATACCCTAGCACATCTCTAGATGACGGCTAACTGAGATTACACCAAGCGACGCTCTAATTGAGCAGTTTTTCTAGTTCATAAAGCATCGTTAACTCATCAGCAAAATTTACTGAATTAAACAGATTCATTGTCGGATCATATATTTCCCGCCAATACCTGCCTTGAGTTAAACTCTTCTCCAGCAAATCCCTACCAATGTGCTGCCAGTACAACCTTTGATTGTAATAATCAATGTTGTCAGACTGACGCCAATCGGTTGCCAAGGTTTTCGGTGCTAACGAGTTAGTTTGCTTTTGCTTGACAGACTTCATCTCTTTCTCATACGGGATACTAGCCCAATCAGGAGTATTGGTTTCGATAATATAGCGATGAAAAATGTGAGATTTAATTCCCTGACCCTGATAACTAAATACAGCCCGGATAAAATTGGCATTAAGAAACGGAGACAGAACTAAACTTGTTTGGGTATTCTGGGAACCAGATTCACCACGCCGACAGCGTTCAAATAAATAGAAAAAAGTGAGTCGTTTTTCCGGAGATACACCAAAGGTTTCTGCCTGCTGATAAGCGTCTAATATGATATTTTTTACATTATCTTTTTGCTGATTCAGCATAATTTTAGGGATTTTGCGTAACACCCATGACGTGATCTTTTCTTCATACTGACCAACTTCACAGTTCTCGGCTTTAACTTTTCTAGCAAACCAAGGCTTGCCAATAGCCCCAGCATGTCCCATCACCTGAACCCGACCCGATGAAATACCCGTTGGCTGAGGCAAGAACGTCTTTAATTTATGATTGACCATATTGCCCGCTTGCCATAAAAGTGATGCACAAATAGAATGACTCAGCCAATCTGTTGATTCAGGAGGAAGTTCTACTTCCTGCTTAAATCTTAATGGAAAATCCGCAATTTCTGCCAATTGCTTAGCCAAAATCACGTCATAATTATTGGCAGGTCCTTTCACCTTGGCATTCAGGTTTAAACCCAAATGTCTGTAGGTTGAGAAAACAGCGCGACTATCATAACCACCGGAGAGTCCACCAGAAGCATGGGAAAATAGGGACTGAGTTGATTTGACATAATCGATTAAAGAAGTGCGGGCTAATTCCAGACAGTCGGCTTCTGGCATATTTTCCCGTTGTACCCATTTTTCCAGGACGTTTAACCGCTGTTTAACCAGTCCGTTGACAGACCACTTGTATAAGGTTGATGGTTCAGCAAACTTAATCTGAGAAAAGCCAGTGCAATTTAGCGGAAACCAACCAAAAAAACGACAACACTTGACTGCCCATTCGGCAAAAACTGGTTGCAGAGGGAGATTGAGGGTGGGAAAGGCAAAGATGCGATTACTGAGAATAATTGTGCCATTATGCTCATATTCAAAGAGTTGAGCATGACCTAAGCCATCATTGAGTAAGTAAGACTGTTCAGTTGACTTATCATTCCAAAAAAGTAACATTGGAGGGGCAATTTCGCCCAGAACGTTTTCTGGTTTGGCTTGCAATTCTCGCGCCAACTGAGGTAAAGCCAAAGTTGGTTGAACTGAAATTCCTCTTTGTTGTAAAACTTGGTGTCCGTTGAGAGGAAAATTGATTGCCAGAACTGAAGTTAGTTCATCTTCTTGATAGAACGGGGCTAGCCATCCGTCAACAGCTAGTTGATAATAAACTAGATGGAGATTTCCGTAACTGAGTAATTTTAGAGGCGGTTTTTGGGCAAACAGGGGGGCATAAAGTCGGTCAAATCGGTCTAGGACATTGTTGGGGTGAAGATTGGGATCTGCTGAGGAATTTGACCATAATAGAAACAGGATCATCGTCTTGACTTAAATTATTAGGTTTACCCATTCATCAAGTATTTCCAGAAACCGGGTTTTTCGTGAGAACGAAATATCGGTATTTTACCCAAATAAACCCGGTTTCTTGACCGATGTCCTAGGTCTCTACAACAGATGACGCTAACTGTTCCACCCGTGACTGAGTGGATTTTGAATTTAATTGTTGCTGGTAAATTTCCACAAGTTCATCGTTGAGTTTATGCATATCATATTTTTCCTCGACCCGCCTACGACCCGCCTGACCCATCGATTGCCAGAGTTCTGGATGTTCAATTAGATAGCTAAGTTTTTCCGCCAGGGTATCCCCATCCCGTTCGGGGACTAAGAAACCCGACGTCCCATTTTCGATTAATTCAGGAATACCACCATGTAAGGTGCCAATTACAGGTAATCCCATCGCCATTGCTTCTTTTAAGGTATTCACTGGTGCATCCTGATTTCCATCAGCAGCCGTCACAGAAGGGGCGATTAAAATGTGAGACTTATCCAGAATTTGAATCAGTTCTTTCTGCTGTTTCCATCCCAAAAGATTGACAATATGACCGACACCAAGTTTGGTGATCAGGTTCTGGAACTCTTCCTTGAGCGGACCATCGCCAATAATGTTATATTCGAGGTTACAGTGAACCTGGGCGAGTTTAGCGATCGCGCGAATGCCGTACTCGATTCCTTTCTTTTCAACCAGGCGTCCCGTGGTAGCAATACGAATGTGACCATCAGCCGGGAAATAGCGGGGAGTAAAGGCAAATTTACTACAATCAATTCCTGACCCCAGAATCCTAATTTTTGTCGCCTCACAACCGAGTTGAATCGCACGCTGTCGAAAAAATTCGCAGTTGGTTAAGAAAAAGTCGCCTTCAGCAAAGAGTTGATCATAAACCTGATCACCCCACTTTTTCAGATACTTACTGATATCAGAACCGCGAAACGTGGTGATCAAGGTTCCCTGAAGTAAACCGAGATTACGAAACAGCAGTCCCATCAATCCTACTGATCCAAATTGACAGTGGATAATATCGTAAGATTTACCCTCCAGAACTGGTATGGCTTTGTAGAGTAACTTGAATGACTTAGCGCGTTTTCCATACTTAGATACATCTAGTAATTTCCGGCAGGCTGAAGGATTTCTGCCAAAATTATCGATTAGTAATTCATTCGTTTTCAGTTCTCGTAATAACTGATTGTCCGGTGGCGTCGGGGAATAGTAGGTATGCTTGAGTAAGTTGTATTTTTCCACAATAGGATGTACTTTCTCGGTAGGGTTCGCCAGACCATCAAGGGCGTAAATATCCACCTGATGACCGCGATCAATTAATCCAGCAATTTGATTGAGGATAAATGTCTCAGATAAAACTGGGAAATTTCCCACTAGGAATGCTATTTTCATGGTAAAATTTAAGCCCAAAATAGGGTAGACTAATTTTGAGTTTTTTGTCGGGGCGGGTTTCACTACTATCGTTTCTGACCTCACCCAGATGTAACTAAACCCGCCCTGATTGAGTAGAGACGTAGCCAGACTAGACTGTGGTAATGAAAACAGAAGAACCAGCTTCTACGGATTGAGTGGAAAACTGAGGCTGAGGTAAGTTGGAATTCAACAATTGTTGATAAATTTCTAATAGTTCCTGATTCAGTTTATACATATCATATTTTTGTTCAACAAGGGTTCGACCAGCCTGACCCATTGATTGCCAGAGTTCTGGATGTTCAATGAGATAGCTAACATTTTGGGCAATGGCATCAGGATCACGTTCAGGGACTAAGAAACCCGAAATCCCATTTTCGATTAATTCGGGAATACCACCATGTAAGGTGCCAATTACAGGTAATCCCATCGCCATTGCTTCTTTTAAAGTGTTCACAGGTGCATCCTGATTCCCATCAGCCGCTGTCACAGAAGGGGCAATTAGAATGTGAGATTTATCCAGAATTTTTACCAGTTCTTCCTGCTGTTTCCATCCCAACAAGTTCACGATATGACCGACGCCAAGTTCAGCTATCAGGTTTGAGAAATCTTCCTTGAGCAGACCATCGCCAATAATGTTATATTCAAGGTTAGGGTAAACTTGGGCAAGTTGAGCGATCGCGCGAATCCCGTACTCGATTCCTTTCTTTTCAATCAGGCGACCTATTGAGACAATTCTCACGCGACCATCAGCCGGAAAATAACGGGGAGTGAAGGCAAATTTATGGCAATCAATTCCTGAACCAAGAACCCGAATTTTATTTTCGTCGCCACCTATCTGGATGGCACGCTGTCGGAAATAGTCGCAATTGGTGAGAAAAAAATCGCCTTGTTCAAAAAGCCGATCATAAACTCTATCCCCCCGCTTTTGCAGGTACTTACTAATATCATACCCCCGAAACGTGGTAAGAATTTTACCATTAATTATACCAATATCTCGAAACGCCAGAGCCATGATTCCAAAAATACCAAACTGACAGTGAATGATATCGTAGGACTTTCGGTTCAAGAAGGGAATGGCTTTGTAGAGTAATCGTTGGTATTTAGCTTCTTTGCCAAATCTTGTCTTATCTATCAGTTGCAGTAAAACTAAAGGATTTTTATCGAGATTAACCAGCAATAATCCTAAGAGTTTCAGCCAACGCCACCCGTCATTTTGGGGACGTTCGGGTGGGTAGTAGGTACGATCTAAGAGCTTGTATTCCTTGACAATGGGATGTACCTTAGATACATCCTCCGGGCGACCGTCGATGGCATAGATATCAACCTCATGTCCATCATCGAGTAAGCCTTTTATTTGATTGAGGATGAATGATACAGACAAGGTGGGGAATGTTCCTACTAATAATGCTATTTTCATGGTTGATTGTTGATTGTTCATGGTTTACATTAAATCTGCTAGCATCGGAATTCACGTTTTTTTAACCCAGAGCACCCAGAGGATGACGCAGAGGGTACGCCGAGGAGTTGGATGTGTTTGTGGGAATTTTTTAGACAATCCAAAACAATTGGAAACAATATCATTGTCTGCCTATCTCCCCGATATTTATCCCTTGCACTACAGGGGCTTGATTAGCACAGGGATAGTGGATAACGCTAATTTTTCCCTGGTGAAGAGGTAAATGATTCAATTGATTGGTACTGATCCCAAGTGTTTGACCGAGAAAGCGTTTGAGGATTGCCTCACTCGCCACAATTAGTCCTGTTAGTAATGGCTGGGAATCCATCATCCCTGATGCAGCGTTCGCGTCAATGGTTTGTTGCCAAACTTGGGGGAAATCATTTCGCGATACCTGTAGCTGTAAAGTTTCTGGATGGTATTGCAGAATTTGTGCCGCTGTGACTTGGGCATTGTCGCGGTCATGATTAATACTGAAGTTAAGGGTTACATCTTCCAGTAATTGGGTTAGTTTTTGAATTTGCTGAGGATGAATGTCACCAGAGGGTATCAGTAACAAGCGTAAACCTTGACGCCCTTCCTTTAGTTTGGGTAGGGTTTTCCCCAGATGGGTGGTAATATTCAAGGCTTCTAGTTGGGCTGACTGAGGCACACCTGCGGGAAAATGTAAGACACTCATACCACAGTTACACTGTTGCAGAGTATGAAAGCGATTAGGTGTTAAACCGATTGCTGTACTAATCAAGGCGCGGTTTGTACCGCCGTGACCCACAATTAAGATGGTTTGACCAGAATGATGAGGTAAAATGTCTTGCCAAAATTGTTGGGCTTGTGCATAAAGTTCAAGGACAGGGAATCGGGGATTGGTGATTTGGGATTGGTAAAATTCTCCCTTGTCTCCTCCGCACCTGTGTACATCTGCACCCTTGCACCCCGACACCCCCATCTGAAACTGGTGAGGATGTTCTTTCCAGCAGCAATATGCTTGGGAAAATTGTTCGCGCACATACTGAAAAGGTAAGCCTTCCCAAGCTGGGATATTAATTTCTTTGAGCGTTTCAGTTACTCGTAAAGGTGGTAACTTATCAGTAACGGTGCTAATTGCGGCTATAATTTCATGGGCAGTTTGCTGGGTGCGTTTTAGGGGGCTGGTATAAATGGCGTCGATGGGCAGTTCTTTGAGAATTAGACCCGTTTCATAAGCCAACTTGCGCCCTGGTTCAGTTAAGACGGAATCATCACAACTGCCTTGATATCGTCCCTGTTCGTTATATGTACTTCGACCATGACGTATTAAAATAACTCCTGTGCCAGGTGATTGGTGATTGAGAATTGAATTGCTCCCCTTAAAAAGCGGTGCATTCGTTACATTTTGATTGACATTTTCGGGTAAAACAGAGGGATTTGAGGATGGGTAGACGAGGGCAGACATACTATCAATTTGGTTTAATCTTTAACAGAAACAAAGTAGAGGACAAATGGAAATGCGATAGGACAAGGGATAGAAAAACAGGGGGTGTAGGGGCTGGTTTTACAGATAACATTTGGCGACATCTAAAGCCCGATTTGAGCGGTGTTATGCCGGGATGAAGGTTGAGCAGAATCATGAGTTTCAATGGCAACTTGTAGCCGATAAAGGGTGGCGTACCGCTGACCTAGACCCATGAGTTCGGCATGAGTCCCGCGTTCTAAGATTCTGCCTTTCTCGATATATAAAATCTGGTCGGCTGAGGTGGCAGATCTCAAGTCGTGGGTAATCAGAAATGTAGTAGAATTATAAGTTAATCGTTCTAATGCTTCGCTAACAGCGCGTTCATTTTCGTTATCTAAACCAACGGTTGGTTCGTCTAAAATCACAATTGGTGCTTGACGTACTGCCGCCCGCGCAATCGCAATCCGTTGTCGTTGTCCACCTGAAAGTGTCGCCCCCCGTTCTCCCAGGATGGTGTCATAGCCTTGGGGCAGTGCCATGATAAAATCGTGAGCATTCGCCAGATGCGCGGCGACGATAATCTCATCCTCCGTCGCACCCAGGGAACCATAAGCGATATTGTCCCGCACAGTGGTGGCAAATAAAACGCTATCTTGCAGGACAATACTAATTTGACGGCGCAAGGATTCTAGTTTGTATTCTCGCAAGTCATGTCCGTCAATGAGAATTTGCCCTTCCAAGGGGTCATAGAGGCGCAGGAGTAAACTAACTAACGTAGACTTGCCGCCCCCAGAAGGACCCACTAATGCCACCCGTTGACCCCCTTGCACCTGAAAGTTGAGACCGTCTAATATACCTTTATCGGGTTCATAGCCAAAGCTAACATTTTGGAAATGGACTGCACCTCGGAAAGGGGGCGCTTCCACGGCACCCCGGGTATCCCGAATGTCAGGAATCGTATCCAGGAGGTCAATTATCCGTTCTCCGCAGGCAGTGGCTTTGGCAATCTGTGCCGTATACCTAGCCAATTGGCGTGTGGGTTTAAAGGCGGTTTTCAGGTAGGTGATAAATACTAGTAAATCTCCCGGTGTCACCACCTTCGCCATGACCAATTGTACCCCGCGCCACAACACCAATGCCGTTGCGATCGCCACTAATATTTCTACCGTGCGTTGTAATCCAGCCGACAATCGCTGCGTCTGCGCCCCTTCTGCTAAACTCTTCTGGTTTTGGCTAGCAAAGGAATCCTCTAACATTCCCTCCAAAGAGAGGGCTTGCACCACTTTAATCGCCCCCATCGATTCCGCCACCGTCGCCGCCATTGCCCCTTCCCGTTTGCGCTGAATGCGGGCAATTCCGTGAATCCGTTGGCTAATTTTCAAGGTTGAGATCACAAACAGGGGAAAAATCGTGATCGCAATCAGGGTTAATTCCCGATTCAGCCAAAACATCACGCTCACTATACCAACAAAGGTGAGGGAGTTAACAATCAGTGGTAAAGCTGCCGTTACTGCTACCTCACGCAGTTTGTCAGTATCATTAGTAATGCGAGTAATCAAATCACCACTTTTTGCCCGGTTGTGGAAGGAAAGGGACAGACGCTGCAAGTGAGCATAGAGTCGGGCGCGGATATCGGTAACAATACGAGTCGCCGCTAGAGACATCCCCACCAAACCAATATAAGCCGCCACAGAACGCAACCCCGTCGCCACCACAATCGCCACGCTTAAGACCGTCAGCAGTACAATCGGGTCGGCATTATCGAGTAAGGGGATAGTCAGGTCAGGCGTAGCCACATCCGGCACAATTAAGCGGTCAAAAATTAATTTTAGGGGCCACGGTTCTAAGAGTCGGATCACAATTTCACCTACCAGTCCCAAGCATGCGATCATAAGTAAAACGCTCTGCTTACGGATTTGGGGCCAAAATCGCTGCACAATCCGCTTCATTGCGGGTAAGGCTTGCTGTATGTTTTCTGGGCGTTTTTGTTTCATTATCAAGTTCAGTTGAGTGTGGAAGGATAGAAGTAGAAGAGTAGGAAGTTCAGTATATTTCAGTGACCAATAAACAATCAACAATCAACAACCACCCATTAAACCAACCTAACCCTAGCCATAGCCGGAAGCTCTTGCTGTTTTAAAACCTGCTGATACACCCAGTTCCAGTTCTGTTGTTCTCCAGAAGGAGTAAGTTGGGTTTTAACTTTACTCTGAGCGGCAATTCCTAACTGTTGGCGTAAACTTGGCTGATGAATCAACTCTCGGAATGCCCGGGTTAATTCCTGGCTAGAGGCAGGATTTACCAGCAAAGCATCAATCCTATTTTCCAAAATCTCACCAATCGCATCAACCGTGGTTCCCACAATGGCTTTACCTGCCAGCATTGCTTCCAATAAAGCATTGGGACAGCCATCATGTAGGGAGGGAATGGCAAAAATATCCATATAAGGCAGGTAAGCTAAGGCGTCTTGGCGGCTAATCTTTCCAGTAATTAACACTTGATTAGCAATACCACTACGGCGAAGTTCTTGTTCCCAGTACCCCCGCTCTTTTTGGACAAAATCTCCCACCAGCAGCAGCGTCAATTCGGTTTCTTGAGCCAGTTCAGCACAAGCATCTAGTAAATATTCTAATCCTTTTTTATCGCGGAAATTACCCACTGAACCAATCACTGTTCCCCGAAACTGCTCAACTAACGCCGGGGTGGTAAATTGGTCAAAATTAATGGGCGCGATCGCGTTTAAAAAGGCTGAGGATTTTTCCTGGATACTGGGAACCAATACCCTAGCTCGATGCATTAAATCCTGACTAACAAATGTTACCCATGAAGAATTATCCAGCGTCCAGGTAATTTGTCCATGCTGCTGGGGACTAAAACTATGTTTATGCAGGTCAGCACCGCGAACACTATTGATCACAGGCAGATTGTTTTCCCGCGCCAGAACTGTGGTTAAAAACCCAGTTTCGTTAATAAAAAAGGCGTGAAATATATCAAATCCATGGATTTGATATAACTGTTTTAATTGACTATAAATATCGCACAAATAATCTTGTTCTTTTGCACTCGTCGAACGAATGGCTGGCTTGAGGCGATGCACCATAATCCCATTCTGTTCAGTCGTTTGACAACTAGAGCGTCTGTATTCGCCAGCCAACGCTTTTTCTCGTTCAGTCCGGAAAACCGCTCGGAAAACCGCAACGTGGACTTTATAGCCTAAATCCTGTAACATTTGAGCGATACGCTGAGCCGACTCGCCCACACCCCCAACATCAGGGGGATATTCTAGGGTAGTTATACAAACTTTGTCTCTCATGATTACGGTAGCTGATTGGGCAGAAGGATTTAACGGATGAGAAGGCGCAGGACTACAATTCTCCAGGTTTCCGACCCTGCTGAATCAGCTAGGGGTTAACTTGAGTAACAGCTTTGATGCTGCTATACATAGCTTTACAAATCTACATGAACTCTTAATGAAACTTTTATGAGAAGAGTCTCATCGGAACACCTGTGTAAGCCCTGTCGGGGCGACCCGCCTACCTAAATTAACAATTCAAATCCACAGTAGGGGCGACCCGCCTACCTAAATTAACAATTCAAATCCACTAAAATTACTCGGGTCGCCCGCCTTAAGTTGTCTTCACAAATAGGTCACGCCGCCACCTCTTGGTTCTGGAAAAGCTGCCGCAAACAAGCACTTGTCTTATCCACACCATTGAAATCAAACGTAGCGGCTGTTGGTTGTTCGTTGAGATAGGTGATTATTTTGTGGGCCAAGGTTTCGGCTTGTAAGTCTTCGGAACAAATTGTTTTGACAATGCCTAGCTGTTCTAACTTTTTGGCACGAATCGTCTGTTCTTGATCATTATTGCCCGTAAACGGCAAAATCATTGCCCGAACCCCCGTCATCAAAATATTCATCGTCGTGTTGTATCCCGACATACTAATCGACAAATCAGCCTGTTGCATATAATTCAACAGGTGAGGGGTATAACGTTCAATCGTGATATTGGTTTGACCTGCTGCCAGATTTTGCAGTTTGGCAAACACGGCGTCGGGAACGAAAGGTCCGGTAAACATCTGGATATGATCAGGTAACCTTGCTTGTAAAATTGGTGCTGTTTTAATCATAGATTCGAGTAAATCATGTCCAAATCTACCGCCGCCAACACTCACCAAAATCATCGGTTTTCTCAGAGTAGGCATAGCCTGAATCTCTGGGGGGCGCTGCACGACATAGCCAGTGTAATGTACCTGACAATTAAGATCATCCACCCGCGAAAAACTCTCTGCCAACGGTACGAATTGGGGATCACCATGAATCAGTAACATATCAAAATACTGATTCATTAACCGACAAACTTTCTCTTCATGACGTACCTGATTTTGCTTGGTGACTACGATATCGCGCAAACTGCTAACAATTTTGGTTCCTTTGGCTTTAGCCTCTTCAAGAAGCGGAATTAATTCAGCCGAAAATCGCCGTCTGCCAAAGGGAAATAGCTCAACCATGATAACATCGGGTTGGAACTGCCCGAATATCTCCAGCAATTGATTTTTGCGAATCTCTAAAACTTCGTCTAAGCTGTTGAACCCGGCGGGAATTTGCAGGTTTTGAAATTCCGAGTCGGTTTTAATCGCTGGCAGATTGACTATTTCAATCTCTGGAGGGACTTTAAATCCCTGGATCACTTCCCCACCATTAATAAAACATACGTGAAAATCTGGGATCAGACCCCGGACAATTTCCATGCTGCGGATTAGATGTCCAATTCCCAGAATGTGTTGGCAATAAAACATAAGTTTTTTCATCGGATCAATACCTCCAGGTTGTTGTTGGTCATTTTGTCAATGATAATCAAGCTTGTTGTGTGGAAATAACTTGGGGAAAAAGAATGGGCTTTTTGGATACAAGTCTGGTTGTCGGACTATGTAGCAAGGTGTGGATATCTTGGGCAATCTGATGCAGTGCATCCAAGTCCAAACGAGAGACAGGGGGAAAATGATGACTTCTGCTATTGAGTTGTTCTAAAACGGCATCCATCAAAGCCGCAGGTGTCAGCCAATCGGGATGAATAGTTTTGAATAAACCAAGACCAGCCATGCGTTCGGCGCGAATCCATTGCTCTTGAACCGGTTTAATCCGGGGAACCACAACTGCCCGTTTATTCAAGGAGATAATTTCGCAAATGGTGTTATAGCCACCCATAGAAACAACGGCATCAGCTGCATCCATGTAACTGGCAATGTCGTCGGTAAATTCGCAAATCTGAACCTGTGGATACTGCTGGATTTTCTCCTGCAATGCTTGTCTCTGAAAAAGTGGCATTTCCGGTCCGGAAATAATCAAGCTTTTGATGCTATGCTGAGGGGATAACTGTGCTAATCCTTGCCGATAGGTATCGACTAAACTGTAGCCATCACCACCACCACCCGGTGTGACTAAAACAAATTTCTCATCTGGCTGAATTTGCAATTCCTGACGTAGGACGTGACGCGATTTGTGTCCATAGTCTCGGCGGATATAGCCGCAGAACCGTACTTTTTGGGCAATGCAGGGTGAGAATTGATATTCCCTGGAAAGGTCAAATACCTCTGGTATACCCACAACTAGCACTTGGTCGTAATACCATTGCAGCGCGTCATAGTAGCCATACTTTTGCCATTCTTTGATGGTAGGTTCAGGACTGTCCAAAATATCTCGCAACAGCAACACCAGCTTGGTTTCCGGAAGGCGGAGTTTCAGGTAGTCCAGCGTCGCTTTCAACTCTTCTTGTAAGCCGTAGGGCTTTTTATCCACCAACAGCAAATCAGGCTTGAAATTGACGGCTGCGACTTTAATCAAGTCAGAGCGCAGTTTCACCGTTTCATCAGCGGCTGTGTTTAGATATTTAGCCGCCACTTCACCGGATTCATTGCGCCCAAAGCAAGGTAGTTTAATATAATCGAGTCCCCGAGGCATCCGAAAGCTATGCAGCACGGGCGAACCTGATACCACTAAAATTGAGAGTCCAGGTATAGCATCAAGCAGGTGATTGCAGATGGCTAGCATCCGGCGGATGTTACCGAGACCGAACGAATCGTGAGAGTAGACCATCAGTCTCATGATTAAATATCTCCCAGTACGTTTATGCCGACAGTCAACTCATCGTCTATGTCTACTGCTTTGAGTTTCCCAGTCCTGGATGAACGGCTGGTGAAGTGTTTATGAACAAATGTAAAAAAATGATGAGAAACTTTTCATGAACAGGTTTCAGGGTGAGGGGGCGCATTTATGCATCAGGTCGCCCCTACACGCCTCCTATAGCAGCTAAACTTCTGGGATCAAATCAACGCTGTATAGGGTTTTACCTTCAAGATTATGCAGCGCGACTGTCATCACCTCACTCCTCCCATCAATTTTTACCGTGCCAAAAAACTGTAATCCCTCACTGGGCGGACGATTGGGTGCTAAATCATACGAGACACTTTGAAACTTAACCTGGGGTCCAAACGTATTATCCAGCCGCTTCCGTTCAAACGTTCCGGCGTTCAGGGGTCCAGCGACAAATTCCCAGAAGGGGTTGCGGAAGGATTCGCTGGTATCATAGTCTACAATCATCCGGCTGACGCGATCGCTCTTGCTCCAAATCACCGCCTGATTGCTAGTCACATCGCCACTAGCCACCCCGTAAGGGGTTTGTGGACGCATTTTATCTGAGGTGACAATTCCAGGTGCTGTACTCTGGGCTAATCCTGATTTCGATAATAGGTTAGCGGTGATCAATCCACTACTGGTTAAGGCTGAGGTAACCAGAAAGCGGCGACGGTTGATTAGCTGATTTTTCCGTGCCATAGATAAAAATGATGCCCCAAATGTGAACAGTAGAGCAAATAATTCCATTAAACCTCAGCGTTGATGACTAGACAAAACAGACAAAAGTCTTTGGTCATCAGCGGTTCAGCTTGTTGGCTCCGTTGGTAAATTTACACTTGAATGTCCTTATGTTAAGCGCTTTTTTGTTAGAGAGTGAGTATCGCCTCTATAATTAACATGGTAGGCATCTGGCTCCCCGGAGTCAGGTGAGCCGACTCTAACGTGCAGTGTTTCCAGAAACGTGTCGGGTAAGCCAGAGTTAAATGACCTCAAACTGATCGAACGACAGTTATCGGTCAAGGTTATTCTTGAAAAGAAACAAGAATAGCTGATTCGTCGGTAAACTTCCTGTCGGTGAATTAGCGACTATCTTGGAAAAAATAAACAATGAACTCAGGTTCGATTGCCAGATAAAGAATAAGACAAGTTAGTGGGGTGCTGTTTTCAATGCAATAGTTAATTAGACTTGTCTAAAAATTAGTCAAACACCCTTTGAATAGTGGGTTGACGTGTAATTTCTGGACGTGTCTAGTGATGAAGAAAAATTCAACAGGGGCGCTGACAAAAACGATGGTGTCGGGTTCTCAAGACGCTGGGGACAATAAACCTCTAGGCGGACGCTATCACGTTATCGAAAAGCTAGGGGTGGGAGGGTTTGGTCAAACCTTCTTGGCGCGGGATATGCATTTGCCCGGTCATCCCCAATGCGTGGTTAAAAAATTAAAACCTCAAGTGAGTGATGATGATGAGGAAGGGCTGCAAACGGCGAGACGCCTGTTCCAAACGGAAGCTCAAGTCCTCTATCGACTGGGTAATCATGAGCAGATTCCCCGGCTTTTGGCTCATTTTGAGGAAAATCACGAATTTTATCTGGCTCAGGAATATATTCAAGGACAACCCTTAAGTAAAGAGATAGACTCTCATCTGACGTGGTCACAGGAAAAAGTGCTATCCCTGTTGCAAGATATATTGCAGGTACTAACATTTGTCCATCAACAGCATGTGATCCACCGGGATATCAAGCCAGCCAATTTGATTCGCCGCGCCGCTGATGGCAGAATTGTGCTGATTGATTTTGGTGCGGTGAAACAGGTGAGATGTGAGTCGCTGAATCCGGAAACAGGGCTGACCAATGTGACGATTTCTATCGGCACTAAGGGATATATGCCCAATGAACAACTTGCCGGAAAACCTCGCTATAGTAGTGATGTTTATGCGGTGGGGATTATTGGGATTCAGTTATTAACGGGAATTCATCCCAAACATATTAAAGAAGACTCCGATACGGGTGAACTAAACTGGCGCAAATATGCCAAGCAGATTAGTCCAGAATTTGGGGAAATTCTGGATAAGATGGTGCGCTATGATTTTCGCGATCGCTATGCAACCGCAGCAGAAACCCTATTAGCCTTCCAGAGTTTACCCGCGCCATTATTGGAGTCGGCGTCACCCCCCCAACCGTTAACCCCTGAGTGTGAATTGCCGCCCCTGGTTGATCCCCAAGCGCCGACGGATCAGGAGAGTCAAAATTTAGCCGCTGATTCCGCTGAGACTCAGGCGTGGGAGGCGACACCAACGGAATCGACGCTGATTGAAGTCGAGGAGTCGAATAGCGAATCATCTTCTAGTTCTAGTCAAACCCAAGACACTGGACGCACCCAAACCTCTCAGCCCACCCCGGGGCGGACTGATGCTACCGTATCCCTAAGTCAACCTCAGGACTTTGAACCAACTGCAACGGTGTCAACAACCAGTAGAAGCCGCGGATTTCGGCAATGGTTGATGCAGCCTTGGACAATTGCCACGATCGCGATCGCGTTTAGTTCTATGGTTACCGTCACCCTGATTCTACTCCCCTCTCAATTGAATCATCAGTCTCAAATTGAGGATGTCCCCCCGGAAAGCCCAAGCCCAACTCCTTCTCCTTCTCCTTCTCCCTCACCAACCCCCGAACCCACGGCTGAATCCTTGCTCGCCGAAGCCGAAGACTTAAGACAAGCCGGAGAATACGAGAAAGCGATCCTAGTTTACAATCAAGCGATCGAACTGCAATCCGACTTAGCCCCTGCCTATTGGGGACGGTGCTACAGTCTCAATCAATTAGGACAACCCGAACAAGCCTTAGTCGCCTGTAATGACGCCCTCGCTTACCAATCTAATTATGCCGACGCCTTAGTCAGCAAAGCCGATGCCCTATGGCAACAAAACCAGATCATCGACGCACTGCGACATTATGAACGGGTAACTCGATACTATCCCAATTTTGCCAGAGGGTGGATTCGCTATGGCATAGCCCTGCAAGGGGTGGGACGTTCCGCTGAGGCGGTTCAAGCGTTAGACAAAGCGATTGAACTGGATCGCAACTCCGCCGATGCTTGGGCAACTCGCGGTGAAGCGCTGATGGCGTTAGGGCGCACCACGGAAGCAATTCCTTCTCTGGATAAAGCCCTGCAATTGGAACCGGATCATGAAAAAGCTGCCGACTTGCGTGAGAAAGCCAGGGAAAGATTGGGGCGTTAGGGTAGTAAGGGATGGGGGAACCATGTAGAGACGTGCCATGGCACGTCTGGGAGAAGAAATTAAAGTAGAAATCCCTTGATCAAAAAAGACATCAGATGTAGGGGCGGGTTTAGGGATAAAATGAATAAGTAGGTGGGGACAATTAAAGTTAACGGTGGGGAACTCGCTTTCGCGAGAAGCAAGCTACGTCATTCGTCATTGGTCATTCGTCATTTGTAAGGGTTTGAGGCTTGTTAACATAACTTAATATGGTTGAGTTTATTTCCACCAACCTACTTAGATCCACCTCAAACTGCACAACAAAACCCGCCCTGATCCCAACCTAGATGTAGGGGCAGATTTAGGATAACATGAATAGACTCATCTTAAAGGGGACAACAAAATCCACCTAATTGTCCACCGCGATCGCACTGAAAAGCGTGCATTTTGGGAGCGCCGAAACCCTTGATATACCGTAGCTTGGGTATTCCCCACTTAAGTCAGTGACATCCAGTTTAAAATAGTGCAATAGACTTTATCGGTTTTATGGGCGCAAGCCTATATCCCCTACGGAAAACATACAAGTAGATACTTATGAGTTGACTGCTTATCGCGATCGCGAATTACAAGAAGCTCTAGATTATAATAATCTACAGCGTTCAGATATTCAAGCTCTCCTACCTCTTATTCGTAAGCCCCGCTACTTTGATCTGGTGGTTACATATCGCGAACGTATTGAAGAAACCGTAGGGGCGCACCGACGTGCGCCCATCAAACCATCAAATCTATTCCATAATTTTAGTATTCAGAACGGTGCGTTACGCTACCCTTTAGGAACGCTACGCGAACGCTCTCCTCACCCGACAATTTGCTTAAAATGGTACAAGATAAGGGTAAAATCTAGCTGTGAACATTCAACGCCAGGACGGGTTTTGTTGATAAATTACCGGTTACAAACTTCCCTAAGTGGGTCAACCCGCCCCAACACTATTGATAAGCCTAGGGTATGGATTTGGATGTCTCAGAGGCTTGAATCTCCTGTGCTACGACGGCTAACACCGCATCATGAATCGCCCCATTACTGGCAATAATCCCCTGATTGTTAAAAAGCTTAGTTCCACAGGCAAAGTCTAAGGGTTTACCATACATATCGGTGACTCGTCCCCCAGCTTCTTCCAAGACAACGACACCAGCCGCATGATCCCATATATTTTGCCGTTTTGAGGACTCCAGGGGAAACGGTAAACGGATGTAAAGATCGGCTTCTCCTCTAGCAATGATGCCGTATTTGACCATGGAATCAATCTGGAGGGAAGGGTTGATAAAACCAAGGGATTGAGTGATAACCGCTTCCAATTCGGGGTTCCCATGAGACGATTCTACACTTTGGACTAATCGAAGCGACTCAATGCGATCGCATTCATTGACACGGATCGTCTCAGGTTGACCTCCAGGGAGGGGGATTAGGGTGGTTCCTTGTCCTTTGACACCGACAAACAGAACGCCGCGATCGCCATCCGGTTGGTTAGGATGAATCGGAATCGCCGGACATCCTAACACCCCCAGTTTCACCTCACCGTCTTCAATTAACCCTAAGGCGATCGCGTAATTGTCACCCCGGACATAACCTTTTGTCCCATCAATCGGATCAAGTGTCCAATAGCGATCTGCCACTTGACCCGTACCCCGATCAATCCAGGTGATAATCTTTTCCGGTGTCGCCTCAGCAATCTGGGATTTAACATAATGCGTCACCCCTGTCAACTGTTGGGTCATCGCTGGTTGTCGCAACAAGCTAGAGTTTTCCTCTCCCACAATGGAATCACCGGGAAACGCCTCGGCTAATACCCGACATATAACCGCTTGTGTACCAAAATCAGCCACAGTCACCGGAGAGCGATCGGGTTTGGTTAGGGTTAAGGAACCCTCTTCCTGACGCACTTGTTCACATAATTGAGCCGCAGCCGTTACAGCTTGGATAGCAACTTGTTTTTCTCGCTGGTAGGACATGGTTTATGCTGAGATCCTATCTTGACCCCGTTAGTATAGAGGTTGTTCGCTTTAAATAGGTTAAGGTGAATGTCGCTTACCCTAAGAAGCCTGCCAATAAATTTCTCTTGGAGCTAAAGCAAGAATCGAGCTTACTAGGTAAGCCTTTGAACCCGTTTTAACGGGTTTAAGCTTTTAGCCCCAACTTTAGTTGAGGGCTTTAGTTGAGGGCTTAAATTGTCTCTGATTGTTCCATTCCCCTAGCCTCTTGACTAGAACTGTCAGAATCAGCATCGGGATTAGCAGCGATCGCTAAAGTATCCGGGGATTTTTTTTCGTTCAAAGGATTGGAGAAAAAATCTCCCGTCTGAGGCGGTAACGTGGGGTCAAGTACAATTTCCGCCAAACTTTTCACCACACCCGTCACCGGAATCGCCAGAATGACGCCTAAAATTCCGCCAATTTTCGCCCCCAATAACAAAGACGTTAGAATAATCACGGGTGATAAACCGGTTAAATTGCCCATAATTCGCGGAGCAATTATATTATCTTTGACCTGTTGCAAGGCGACAGATACTCCCAAGACTTCCAAGGCTAGCCACCAATCAATAAAGGCGACAACAATGACCACGGTAGCAATTCCCAGAGTGGCACCAACAAAGGGAATAATCTCCATCAAGCCGATAAAAACAGCAAACAGCAGAAAAAACGGTACTTGTAATAAACGGAAGCCCAAGGTTAATGTTGTTGCCATAAATAACCCCAGCAAGAGTTGACCCGATACAAACCGCTGAAGATTGCGTCGCAGTGCTTGAGTTAAGCCATAACGGATTTTGGCAGAGACAATACTGGTAATCCCGCGCCATAATCGTTCACCATCAATGAGCATGTAAAATGAAAGGACGAGGACTAAAATTAAGTCGATAAACCAGCTAAATGTCCCCACAACCAAGCCCAAACCCGTTGACGCGATCGCTTCGGCTTGAGCTTGGATACGTGCCAACAGTTGAGATCCTAAAATTCGCACATCAAAGGGCAAATTATGTTGCACACTCCAGGCTTGAAAGTCCACCAATTGCTGTTGACCTTGCTCGAGTAATTCGGGAAACCGAGTCACTAATTGCCGTCCTTGATTAAATACGGGTGGTGCTAGGGTGAGGGCAATGAAGACAACAAAAACCGCCGCGACTAAATAAACCAAAATCGCCGCCACTGTTCGAGGTAAGAAGGGTCGCAGTACCCGAACGGCATAGTTGAGCAAAAATGCAATCAGAGACGCCGTGAGCAAAATACTAATGATTTCGCCCACATAACTCAGCGCACTCAGCGTGACCCAACCTGTTACTAACACCAGCAACCATGTAATTAGAACTTTTTGAATCGGTGAAAATATAGAATTCATCGCAGTTTTCTGGTTAGCAAAACCTGGCATCCACCTT
Organism: Coleofasciculus sp.; assembly: GCF_046539235.1. Classification (GTDB taxonomy): domain Bacteria; phylum Cyanobacteriota; class Cyanobacteriia; order Cyanobacteriales; family Coleofasciculaceae; genus Coleofasciculus. The sequence goes on along the minus strand of NZ_JBKHHI010000005.1, from coordinate 16,506 downwards.
AAAGGGTTTAACTTCAGACGATAGAATTGCAAACGGGTACACATTTGTGGGTGTCATGACCCCAATACCCTAGTTCCCGTGGTTAGGAACTTAGGCGGGTAAACAAGACTTTTGGTTTCCCGCCAGCCGCATTCTCTGCCTAAGGTGAGTGTGGGATAGTTGACTATCATCACGTCGCCATTGAGTCAAATAAGACCCCAAACTTAGGGTAGCAGGTTAGCGATAAACTTTCAGGTATAACTGAAGTTTATAACTTTCCTGGTTCTGGATGAGAGATTTTATCCCCTAATGAAATTGTCAACGAATCTCGGTTGAGAGATAATTGAGTTGAGAACTGTGGGGGAGGTTTGCTCCATTTATAACTTAAGCGAGTCATGCTTAAGAGGGATGATTTTAGGAGTAGATTGTGAGAGAAGTTTTAAAGCAAAATTATTTGGCGGCATAGAACCAAGTTTAATGATCTCGAAAATCGGGGTTATTTGCTCCAAGGGATAATTTATTTGTTACCCTAATCAATAGAGCGGCTTGGCTGTAGCGCCTAGTACCCCTAGGCGGAAGTCAGAAGCCATGCATAGACGCAATATCTGGCGTCTGTTAAGCTTCTGTTGTCATGCCTAGGTACAACTGATTTGAAGGGTTGGTAAATTTACGCCATGCTGTGCTAAGGAACAAAAGACTGCCATTGATCCTAAATCTGGTTGAGGAATGAATTAAGTCTATGCTATAAATAGAGTCTTTGAAATCTTATTGGGTGGAGTAAATCGAGTAGAATGAAACAAGTGGGAACTCATCTGGTCGTTGACGCATGGGAAGCGCCTGAAGACCTTCTCAATGATCCTGAGGGAATTCGCCGCGCCTTAATTGATGCGATTTCTGTTGGAGAAGGAACTCTAATTGATTTATGTGTACACCAGTTTAGTCCCCACGGAGTCACGGCGACAGCGACATTGGCGGAGTCTCATATTGCCATCCATACCTGGCCCGAACATGGCTATTTTGCCGCTGATTTATTTTTTTGCGGGTGCGGTAAGCCAAAGGAAGCCATGAAACTGCTACAAACAGCGCTTCAAGCTAAGCAGGTGCGAATGAGGGAAATTGCACGCGGTTTTGAGAATATGCCGGAAATTCAGGAGCCAATCGAAGAGTCAGTCTATCAGATGGTGAGTTGACATCCTCCCCCACTAAGCCCTAATTAGGGTCTGTAAGTGTTGTGGGGGAGCAGGGGGAGCAGGGGGAGCAGGGGGAGCCATAGTACATTTTCCCTGATAGCGGTGCAAGGGTATAAAAGGGTTTAACCCTTTTTTCTTGAACAAGAGCAAATATCAATGCTACTCAAAGCATTGATAGCTAAGGGTTTGGGAGTTGTGCAGCAAGTTCTAATTAGGTATAGTGGGGGATTAGGAGGTTAGGTAGAGTCACCCGGGAGGAAAAAACCATGTTCGAGACGATTATTGTGTTTGTCTTGGGTTTGACCCCCCCACTGCTTTCGATATGGGTGATGCATAGAGCAAAGGAACAAGCGCAAATCCGGTTAAGAAACTCGATTCAAGCATCAACAACGGCTAGGATACTGCCAAGAAATCCATTACCGCCTGATCAGTATTATCTGGAAGGGGTTGGTTATTTAATTGGTGATATTACCTGTCGATTTAATGCTCGTTCGGCTTATATCCGCTGTGCGGTTAATCCGTCAGGTCCTTGTGATAACTGTTGCGACTACCAACCCAGGGAATCTTAAGTTGACCAAACAATCTGTTGATTGGTAGGGGCGGGTTTAGGGATTAACCTTCCTTGTTTCCTTTAACTGAACGACAAAACCCGCCCTGATCCCCAGATAAATTTGATTCAAGGTTTCTCGCGAAAATAAGTGGTAGCCAATTGAGTGATGTCTTGAATTTCACTTAAATCAGGACTCTGAATTTGACTATCCATTCCTAGCCAGAGCAGATATTCAATATTACCCGCAGGACCCGTAATAGGTGACCAGGTTAAGCCTTGATAGACCCAACCTAAATTCTGGGCGGCTGGTAAAATTTGTGCGATCGCGCCCGCCTGATCTTGAGGATCGCGCACTACGCCCTTTTTGCCAACCCGTTCTCGTCCCACTTCAAACTGTGGCTTCACCAGTAACACCACCTCACGCGGCGCTTGTAGTAGGTTCCACAAGGCTTCTAGGATTTTCGTCAGGGAAATAAACGACACATCGACAACCCCTAAATCTGGATAAATCTCCTCCTTATCCTTCTCGTCTATTCCGAGGGGTTCTCCATATAAATCAGCAGGTTGCAAATAGCGTAAATTCGTGCGTTCCTTCAAAATCACCCGGTGATCATTTCGCAATGTCCAAGCCACTTGTCCATAGCCCACATCAACACCGTAAACCCGTTTTGCCCCCTTTTGCAGTAAGCAGTCGGTAAAGCCTCCCGTGGAAATACCGCCATCTAAGCAAATGCGTCCGGCTACCGCTATACCAAACTCGTCTAAGGCTTTGACTAACTTTTCCCCACCTCTAGAAACATAAGGGGATTTTTGATTAATTTTAATCTCGGCGGTTGTGTCTATTTCAGTTCCCGGTTTATCCACAAGCTGCTGATTAACCCGCACTTCTCCCGCCCGAATCAGCCGTTGTGCCTGTTGTCGGGAGTCGCATAAGTTAAGGTCTACTAATAAGGTATCTAGTCGTTGTTTCAAGCGTCTAATCGATCAACAGATAAATCTACCCTATTATCATAAGTAGTCGGACAAAAGTAAAGTTAACCTGAAGTTCCCCCCGTCCTTGAATGAGTTGATCTCTGGCATTGGTCATGATATTTCTCCTTGATTTGACCATTGGTAAGTTGATTGTTTCACCGCCTCATAATTTGCATCTAATTCAGGTTCTAGTAACAAAATTGCGGCAATGCGTCTTGCCATATTGGTAACTTCGGTGACTTCTTCTAGTTTGAGCGATCGCCCCAACAATTTCTGCTCTCGGTAGCTCAACCATTTTTTGATGACCTGATACCCGCCGATTGTATAGTTCCAGACGCGATCGGGAATGTTTTTCCAGTAAGCGATGTCATTCAGGTAAATATCAATTAAGTTTAGGCAAAACCTGAACGCGAACCCTTGGAATGAAATATCTTCTTGATACCAATGTCTGCTTCATTCTATTTCGACTTCCGTTTCGACTTAGGCGGCGTTCGATGTGCGCCAAAATACTTTTCACTGCGGTAGCGCAGCCACACCCGCAATACCTGGGGAATCTGCTCTTTTTGTTTTTTAGTCAGCTTGTTGTAAAGGGCTAAAGCGCGTTCTCGCTCTCCCCGACAGGCAGCATTATTATGAGCATCCCAGTAGCTACGGGCAACCCGAATCCGCCGACAGACTTCTTTTATCAGTGCTTCTCCGGTGAGGGGATTTTTCTGCTTTGCCATACTTCGATAAGAACCCACTACCCTAAATCCTAACCCGTTGTTATCCTGCCAGGGGTTCAAACCCCTGTCTCATAGCCAAAGTCCGTTGAAACGGACTGGCGGAGAGGATTGCAGTCCTCTTTAGAGGACTTAAGCTATTAGCAAGGGACTTGAGTCCCTTGCTGGTACTTCGATTATTCTTTAACCCCAGCCATAAGTTCTTTGATCTGCCAGGTTTTGTCCTGAGAAAGTTCCAGCAAAGACTGATGGTAATTTGCCAACGTCGAGCGATGCCCCACACTTAAAAAAGTAGTCCCTTTCGCCTGCAAATGGTGATATAACCGTTCCTCATTACCCAGATCCAAGGCACTGGTCGCTTCGTCCAGAATAGCGTACTGGGGTTTGTTCAGTAGCAACCGGGCAAAGGTTAACCGTTGTTGTTCGCCCAAGGAGAGGACATCTGCCCAATCCTGTTCGGCATCAAACCCGCCAAATCGTTCATCTAAACCCGCTAAATTCACCTGCTCTAAAACTTGTTTCAACTGTTGCTCATCAACCTCAAGGTGGGTGTTAGGATAGAGCAATTGATCGCGGAGAGTACCCAACACCATGTAAGGACGCTGGGGCAAAAATAGGATCTGATCAGATTCAGGACGAATAATCGTACCCTGACCAGAATCCCATAATCCCGCGATCGCGCGTAGCAGTGAACTCTTACCACAACCACTGGGTCCCATGACCAAAAGTCCTTCTCCAGTCGGTAACTCTATTGACAAATCTTCTACCAACGTCCGTTGATAATTAGGAGTTTGTAGGCTCAGGTGTTCAACTGCCAGCCGCTGTGCCTCAACCCTCTGAATCCGTGGCTTCTGCTCATCCGATACCTGGGTTGCCTCTGTCTGTTCTAAAAACTCGGCAAAGGTATAGAGACGGTTAATTCCAGCGCCAAACGTGGTTAATTGCTGGAAGCGAGCAACCACAACATTGAGGGAGAAGAAGACGCGGATAAAGGCTCCCTGCGCCTCAGACACTTTACCCACCTCCATTTCTCCGGCAAAAATCGCCGGGGCGACAACTAGGGCAGGTAGGATAAAGGGGATGAACTCATAGGCATTGGTGAGAATATTCAAATTCAACTCCCAAACCAGCAGCCGTTTGACATTCTCAAACACATCAAAAAACCGCTGCTTAACCTGATGCGACTCCTGCTCCTCCCCCTGGTAAAACGCGATCGCTTCCGCATTTTCCCGAATTCGCACCAAGCTAAAGCGGAGATTCGCTTCCCGCTTGAGTTGTTCAAAGTTGAGTCGGACAAGGGGCTTACCAAATACCACAGTCGTCACCAGCGTTCCAATTAGAGCATACAGCACCAGAAAAAACACCAGGGGTTTAGAAATGCCCCAGAGTACACTGCTGAACGCAATCACCGACAGCACCGACTCCACCAACACCAGCAAAAAGGTGAGAGACTCTTGGGTAAAACTCCTGACATCCTCAGCAATCCGCTGATCTGGGTTATCAATCTCAGTTTTACCAATATGCAGGTTGTAATAGGCGCGATCGCGAAAATAGTTATCCACAAATCGATGGGTGAGCCATTTGCGCCATTGCAGGCTGAGGCGATCGCGTAGATAGGTATAACCCGCCAATAGAGGTGCATAAATAACCAGCACGCCGATGAAAATAATCACCGTTTGCCAGAAGCGGGTTTCATCCTGGGCAGAAAGGGCTGAGATTAATACCCCTCGTTTGTTATTGAGTAGGACACTCAATCCCGTATAGGCTAGCAGAAACAGCACAACACTCAGGAGTAACCCTCTGGCAAGCCATTTCTCATCCCCTAACCAATAGGATTTGGCGATCGTCCAAAATTGCTGGAGTACCTTGAAATTCAATCGATCCATCGGCTTGTTTGGGTGACAACTCGGTCTGCTGGACGATAATCAGTAAAGGCAAACTCGGCTAAAATCTGCTCAAATACTGGTGTGACTCATCTCTAGGCAATTGTTAAATTATGCTACAAATTTCTAATACTGTGAGCATTCCAGAGGAGGAGATTGAGATGAGTGCGGTGCGCTCTCAAGGAGCAGGGGGGCAAAATGTGAATAAAGTGGCGAGTGCTATTCACCTGCGCTTTGATATTCTGGCTTCCTCGTTGCCCGATCGCTACAAAGAGCGGCTGTTAAAGCGTTCCGATCAGCGTATTACCAAAGACGGGGTGATTATTATTAAAGCCCAGGAACACCGCAGCCAACAGCAGAATCGGGAAGAAGCGCGGCGGCGATTGCGAGAGTTGATTAAGAGTGCGATCGCGCTTCCCTTACGCCGTAAACCCAGCAAGCCAACTCGAAGTTCTCAACGGAAACGTCTGGACAGCAAAAATAGGCGATCGCATATCAAAGCGATGCGACGAAAGGTAACGGATGAATGAAATCCTTGCTCCTTAACCGTTCGTAGTCGGGGCTTTAGCCCCTGATCCGATGATTTTTCTGTGCCTAAGTCTAATTTATCAAATTCGGTGTACCACGCCACTACTGGCTGATGTATTTTGTTTCAAAAAGGGAGACTTTTAGTAATTTCATGGTTTCCCTTTTTCTTATTCCTCAACCCAACTCCCTTGGTTAACTTGAACATTTTATGCTGTCCCTGAAATGCTCCCGGCTTATGTAAGGGTTTGAGGAGTATTGACAAAACTGACTAGAGTTGGGTTTATTTCATCTTCTGCCTTCTCAACAACAGTATACTGGAAGTCGCGGCATCCCACTTGCCTTGCATCTAACCTACCACAAGGGAGTTCCCTTCCCTACATCCCACACCATACCTACTGCTAGATGGAACAAGCCTTACAAGTTTTACCCCAAAGCCCAATCGTTCAGTTTACGATTCTGCTGTTAGTCATCTTGACGATTCCACCCATTTTTGAACGGCTACAATTGCCGGGATTAGTGGGATTGTTAGTCGCGGGAGTCGTCTTAGGTCCCCATGGGATAAAGATTCTTTCTGAGAAAACCGAGACGATGAAGCTTTTATCGGACATCGGGAAAATTTATCTGATGTTCGTGGCGGGACTAGAAATTGACTTACAGGAGTTTAGCAAAACCAAAAATCGAGCCTTGGGATTTGGGGCGCTAACCTTTATCTTGCCCCTGCTGATGGGTATGTCGGTGGGGCGACTGTTTGGTTATGGTTGGAATGCCTCGATTCTGATTGGTTCCCTCTTAGCCTCTCACACCCTCTTGGGTTATCCGATTATCCAACGGTTGGGTGTGGTTCGTAATCAAGCCGTAACCGTTACCATTGGGGCGACAATTTTCACCGATATCGCGGCGCTTTTAGTGTTGGCGATTTGCGTCTCAATTCATGGAGGAGAATTCTCCCCAACCGTGCTAGCCATCCAGTTGGCGGCGTTGGCAATTTATGCGGCAATTGTATTATTTGGGTTTGACTGGGCGGGGAAGGAGTATTTTCGGCGCACGGGGGATGAGCAAGGCAATCAGTTTCTCTTTGTCCTACTTGCATTATTTCTGGCGTCGGTGGGTGCCCAGATTATTAATGTAGATAAGATTGTCGGCGCTTTTCTGGCAGGTTTAGCGGTTAATGATGCGGTGGGAAATGGACCGGTTAAGGAAAAGGTGGAGTTTGTTGGCGGTGTTTTATTTATCCCCTTTTTCTTTGTCGGGATGGGCTTACTGCTGAATATTCCTGCCTTTATGGATACCCTAACCTCGGAGTTTGGACTGACACTTGGTATTGTGGGTGGATTAATTATTAGTAAGTTTGTCGCCTCGTTGATTACGAAACTCCTATACCGCTACAACTGGAATGAAACCTTGACGATGTGGTCTCTATCCATGCCCCAGGTAGCCGCCACCTTAGCGGCGGCGCTGGCGGGACTCCAAGCGGTTAATCCGGCGGGTGAAAGCCTGCTTTCGGATGCGGTGTTTAATACGGTAATTGTCCTGATGCTGGTTACGTCTCTGCTGGGACCTTTACTCACGGAACGATTTGCCAGTAAACTGCCTTTACCGAAGGCGAACCTAGAGACAGCTACTTCGGCAATTTGGTGGGAAAGTCGGGAACCTCGCTTCGATGAAATCTTGATGGAGTTAGATGAGGAGTCACCTCCCTTTACGGTGGTTGTCCCTGTCTACAATCCTCTCACTGAGCGGTATTTAATTGAAACAGCAGCGCTATTGGCTCGCCATGAGTCCGGTGTGATTGTACCCTTATCCATCGCCAAGGCGCATGTCCACATGGATGAACCTCAGTTAAATGGGGCGCTCAAGCAAAGTAGGAGGCTATTAGATAGGGCTTTAGAAGTGAGCCAAGAGTTTAATGCTTCCGCCAAGCCAGAATTGCGGATTGATGATGATGTCGCCGAGGGGATTAGCCGCACCGCCAGAGAGCAACATGCTAGTTTAATTATCATGGGGTGGAGTGAAACCACGGGGTTGCGGGCTCGCTTGTTTGGCAATGTGATTGATAGTGTGTTTTGGTCATCCCATTGTCCGGTGGCGGTGATGCGCTTGCTGGATAAACCGATTAATCTGCACCGTATCTTAGTGCCAGTGAAAAACCTCACTCCGCAAGCGGTGCGGGTGGTGCAGTTTGCTGAACTGTTTGCCAATACTCACCAGGCAGAGGTTACATTATTACACGTTTGCGATCGCCGCACGCCACCGGAACAGATTGCCCAATTTGAGTCGCAAATTTCCAATATTCTCTCAAAAGTCGCTCCATCGCTGGAATCCACGATTAAAACCATTGCCCATGATGATGTGGCGCGGGTGATCCTCAAAGCCGCTCAATCCTTTGACATGGTGATTTTGCGATCAGTACGCCGTCGCACGGCTGGGGGATTAGCGGTTAGTGATGTGACGACTCAGGTGGTTAAGGAATTAACCTGTTCGATGGTACTGTTTGGCGAACCCCATTCCTGATATCAAGTCGGGTTAAATATTCACACTTTGATGGAAACAAGGCAGAAGGCAGATAGCAGGGTAAAAGGGAACGATGACTGTTTAGGCAGACATGATATAACTTGGATTAATCGGCGATCGCTTCACCTATACCAAAACCCGTAAACTGACGCACTTCAGGTTCATGGAAAGCCAAAACAATATCTTGTTTCGGTACTCCCATAGCGACTAATCGGTTGGCAAAACCTTCTTCTGTACCATCATGCTGAATCCAAACTTTTCCACCCTTAATATCAACATGCAGAATACAGCCAAAATCACGTTTATTCCCACGCCAACCAACATACAGCAGTTGATAGTGATCCTGCTGTGTATCAAAAACAGTCTGAACTTCATATTCTGGGGCAGTTCTTTGCCGCGCAGCACGCTCGGCACGCTCGGAAAGAAGATGTTGGATATACTGGCGATATTGCTCTACAGCCATTGCACAATCACCTCCTTTTTCACATCGTAAATCACCAATCGGACTTGATACCGATCAACTGCTGCCAGAATGAAGCGTCGCTGGAAGAAACTTTCATAAATTGGCTCTCGCACAGCCAGATAAAGTTGACGATCGGTTTCAATCCTTGCCAGTGCATCTCGGTAGTTTAGGAATTGACCCAATGCCGTATGAAAATCTGAAACATTGGACGTGCTGATAAAGCTTTTTACTTCTACAGCAATTTTCTGATTTTCTCGTTCTGCTGCTAACAATTGCTCCGCTGCCAAATCAATCTCAAAATCCACATCGTCGATACTAACTTCGTAAGGATCAGCCGTAATTTTCCAGTTGTCCTTTTCTAGAGCCGTTCTAACAACATCATGAAATCTATCTTTCACCATAGGAACTTTCCCAAGGGGATTGACACCACTGTTTCTCGCTCAAATACGATGCTCACTGTACACAACCAATGCTACCGGACTTGATATCACAACAATCCCCGATAATGAACAAAAACTAAAATAGCTGCCCAGGAACCCAAGGCAACTTTTACGGCGACTAGGATATTCAGCAGGGGAATAATCCCGCCGCTGATCAGTGCGCCTAAGTTTCCATGGGGTAACTCGACTCCAGCCAGGGTGATCACCGCTAGGACAATGAAAACCAGAACCGAAACTTTCTCCCATCTAGAGGCGTGCCAGCGTTTATAGATTCCCTGCATCCACTCGGTTGATGAGGTAATCGCCACCAAGCCGATCGCGGTTCCCCCAGCTACCCCAGCGGCAAACCCACCACCAGGGCTAAGATGTCCCCGAATCGCCAGTTCGATACCCACTAAGGCGGAAATGGTTGCTCCCAGACGCGCCAGAATGATCGAGGGTTGATCGGTAAATTGATAGACGGTGCAGAACGGCTTTTCATCCGCCAGCAGAAACCGCACACCCATAATCGCGATCGTAAATACCACCACTTCAAAGATCGTGTCATACAACCGATTCCGGAAAATGATACCCGAAACCACATTGGACACGCCACTGTCTTCTACAACGGCTTCGACGATAGAGATATCTGACAAATCCGGTGCCGAATTGGACATATCGGGCGTGATTAGGAATATGACGTACAGCGCGATCCCCGCTGCAATGTAGATCCATTTCATTAATGTCCCTCCCCTGAATCTGGTGTATTGATATAGGTTAAATGTGTCGCCGGTGACGACAGTTCGGTTCGCATGATGTCATAGAGACGTTGAACCCGAGTCGCGGTGTGATAGGATGGCGTCTCAGACTCAGGTGCTGTCGGGTCTTGAGGCTCCAGTTCGGCTTGGTGCGATCGCGTACAGGTAGCATGAATTTCTTTCTCCATCAGCGCCCGATTCAACGCCTGCTGATCCGTATAGGGGACTACCTCAACACGCATATAGTGCTTGCTAAAAATGCGACGTAAATCATTCATCAGTTCCCCAAAATGCTGCTCAACTTCTTTCGTAGTCGGCACTTTAGCGCCACCGTCTTCAAGTACACCCAGACGCAGGGTTAAGGATGAACGCACCGCCACGGCATATAGCGTAATCGCCAGCATCGTACCCACCAAGGCTTCAGTCAACGCCACATCCGCCGCCCCCAAAACTGCATAAACCAATGCTGCCACCGCTCCCAAAATGCCCCGAATTACCAAAGCATGGTAGGGATTCACTTGAAAAACTAACATACAAGCAGCCAAAGGCAGCAGGGCGATAATCACATAAAGATCACTCTGATTCATAGTCAAATTCCTCCCCGCTACTCGAACAATATGCCAACACATACCCCAGCACCGTATTCCAAATCGCCAAGGAGATAATGGCGAGAATCAGTAGGGGCCACTCACTGGGTATTTTTAGCAACAATCCGACGATAATACTCATTGAGCCAAGAGTATCTGCCACCGAAAGAGTATGCAGCTTAAAGAGTACAGATCTGTGACCAATTAACGGAAACGTTCCCCAAAACCAGAAGACAATTCCTAACCCGATACAGATATAACTAAGCACGTTGATCATAATAGGACTCTTTTGCTAAATCATTGATTCGTTTAAGGATATGTGCCAACAACATCAATCCGGCATTTCCCACACTCAGAATAATCACCCCCACAACTCCAATCATCCAGTCACCCCGTAAGACAGAAACAACCAGAATCATAATTGAGGTTTTTGTAGCAATACTGGCAAACGCCAACATTTTTTGCCAAATATCATCATCCTGCCATGCCTCATACATGGGGATAAGTAGCGCCAACATCATGCCAATTAAAATCAAATTCATGTTCGTCTTCTCCGGCTAATTCGGTGGACTTCATAGGACCCTTCCTCGTGGTATTTTAAAACAATGGTTTTGGGTGTAAACGTAATTAAAAATATATCGAGAAAAATCAGTCCAGGTGTGCGCTGGGGTTTGACTCGTTCCATAATTACATCTTCGTACTTATGAGGACGGAACATAATTTCAAATGCCTCAAAATACGCCTGGGGAATCGCCACAATTACCTCACCCAGCACCCGAAACCAATCCTTTAAGGATTCCGGAGTTTTGGGACGTCCCGGCAAGAGAAGGGCAATGGCGATGCCAATGATGATATTTGGCACACTTAGATTAGCGGTGAGCAAAAACCAGATGGTTAATCGCAATATCAAATTCAGATGTCCAATCATATTTTGTCATTGGTCATTGGTCATTGGTCATTTGTAAGAGTTTGAGATTAAGCGAATATCATTCCGAACAGCAGCAGCAACATTAAACTCATCAGCCCAATCAGATGATCGAATTGCTCAAACATACGAGGTAGTTTGATGGCAAGTCGTTTGAAAATCAAAAAATATGCCAACCATCCGAGTGCGATAGTTGCCAGTGGTTTGACGATATTCTTAACCGTATACGCCTCGTAATACACAACATTTGCTAAAATTAAACCCCCGATTAATAGGAGCATAGCTAACCAGAAACCGGGCTTGACATTTCCCTCTCCTTGTGGGTTGTGAGGCAGAAAAATGAATTTGGCAAAGGATATTGCCGTTCCCAAAGCTGCAATGTTCATGCCAATCACTTGCCAGGGCAAAAGATTTTCCATCGTCAACACCTTCGCCCCAAAACCAGATAATAGGGGAAAGCCAGAGATAGAGAAACTGGCGATGACTAAGGCAATCCAAATCGAGGTATTAATCGGCTGATGGTGCAGTTCTTTGAGGTTACGGCTAGGTAAGGTTCCCGCGATTAAGAAAAGCGCTGATTTAACTAACCCGTGGGTTAGCCCATAAAAACCACCGACTTCTGGTGCTGCTAGGACAAAGCCTAACTGCGAAATCGTGTGAAATGCCAACATTCGCTTGGTATCTTTTTCAAAGACGGCATAACCGACTCCTAACACGGCTGTGCCTACGCCAAAGATTCTGACAATGGGATCAATCTCCTCAATCATCAAAGCAAAGCGCATCAGGGGAAACACCCCGGCTTTTACCACAACCCCCGATAGCAACGCCGACACCGGTGTCTCGGATTCCGAGTGGGTTAAGGGTAACCACAATCCCGATACAAAAATACCCCCTTTACTCAACAGTCCCAGAAAAATCAAGGCAATTGCCTGGATGGGAGCATTGCTTAACCCCTGATAAGCAAATGAATAATTCGCCTCATACACCAACACCGCACCCATCAGATAAAACAGCATTGCTACGTTGCTGATCAACAGATAACGTAACGCCACCCAAATCGAACGGTTCGTTCGGGGATAGGCAATTAACAGAAATGCGGCAATACCAATCACCTCTAACGCCACGTATAAGCTGATGAAATCGGCACAGATAAAGGCGGCATTAACACAGCCATGTAAAATAATCATCTGTGTAAAAAAGAACGCCGTCTTATTCGTGTGCCAACAATAGATGATAACGGCGCTTGTGACCAAGGCATTGGTCACTATAAAAAAAGCGCTCATTTCGTCAGCGATTAAGGTGACGCCGAAACTATCCAATAATGGCAGGGTTAAGGTTGACTGAGCTATAAATAGCTGCGATGCATATCCAGCCGAAGCTAGGGCGACGCCCAGTGCGAGATATCGATCAAGTTTAGGGAACAGATAAATGCTGAACCCCACAAATAGCGGTAGTGCAATCCAGGCAATCGTCAATGTATTCATGGAGTGTTGTGCTTCTCAATCTCGCTGCTTTCTAAGGTGGGATGATCCCGTGCTAGCTTCATCACACCGACTAGCATTAGAGCTTGAATCGAAAAGCCGATCACAATCGCGGTTAAGATCACCGCTTGGGGAACTGGATCAGAGTAAGCGCCATTTTCGATGTGGGAAATAATCCCATTTTCGACAGGAATAATCGGTGTGAACAGGGCTTCTCCTTTTCTGGATGCAATCAGTACGTAATAGGCAATAACCCCCGTACTCATTACATCCATGGAGATGATCTTCATCACCAGGTTTTTTTTCAGGATGATGCCGAAAAATCCGCACAGGATGGTGGCAAATATGCAGGCTTCTAACACGGGTATGCTGTCCTGGAAAAAGGTGCTGAAATATATATAGCACGTTTTAATAGTGCTAACCAAGGCTAACACTATTGGAAAGTGTCAATGCCAATTATAGACTCATGCCACAGCAACGGATTGGTTTGAGCAGGGGAAGCAGGGGAAGCTGGGGGAGCGGGGGAAGCTGGGGGAGCGGGGGGAGAAAAAATTGGGTGGGGAAGAAGTCAATTTATCTCCCCCATCTCCCTCATGCCAATACCATTTTGAATAGTAGGATCAAGGTGAGACTGATCACCCCCATGACCCCGATCAGATGCTCCAGTTGCTCAAGCATACGGGGTAGTTTGAGTACCACTCGCCGAAAAATCAAAACGTATGCTAACCATCCAACGGCAATGATTGCCAGGTTTTTGGTGATATTTAACAGGGTGTATACATCTAAATACATCCCGCTTGCGGCAATCAGCGCAGTGAGCAGTAGTACGATTGGAGTCCAGAAACTGGCTCGCACAGGCTTCCCTTTCCCATGGGGCAGAAGGATGAATTTGGCATACACCATCGCGGTTCCCACCGCCCCCAAGTTCATGAGTATCCCTTGCCAAGGTAGGACATTCTTCAACGTTAATACCTTCGCGCCAAAGCCGACGAACAAGGGAAAGCCCGAAATCGAGAGGCTAGCCATGACGAGGGCAATCCAGAGTCTAGTGTTCATTGGCTGCTCTTTAAGTTCCTTAAAGTTTCGGCTGGGTAAGTTCCCCGCGAGAAGGAACAGCGATGATTTAGCCAATCCATGGGCTAGGGCAAAAAAGCCGCCGACTTCTGGTGCAGCGAGTATCCAGCCTAATTGGGAAATCGTGCTACATGCTAGGGTGCGCTTGGTATCTTTTTCAAAGATGGCATAACCGACTCCCAGCAGTGCAGTTCCCACGCCGAAGAGTCTGACAATGGGATCAACTTCTGGCACCATCAAAGCAAAGCGCACCAGGGGAAACACGGCAGTTTTCACCACCACCCCCGATAGCAACGCTGACACTGGTGTCTCCGATTCCGAGTGGGTTAACGGTAACCACAATCCCGATACAAAGACACCCCCCTTACTCAACAATCCCAGAAAGATCAGAGCAATTGCCTCGATGGGTGCATTGCTTAAACCCGTGTAAGCAAAGGAATAATTCGCCTGATACACCAACACTGCACCAACCAGATAGAACAGCATTGCCACGTTGCTGACAAACAGATAGCGCAACGCCACCCAAATCGAACGATTGGTTCGGGAATAGGCAATTAACAGAAATGCGGCAATGCTAATCACCTCTAACGATACGTATAAGCTGATTAAATCGGCACAGAGAAACGCGGCATTGACACTGCCATGTAAAATAATCGTCTGTGTAAAAAAGAACGCTGTCTTATTCGTGTGCCAACAATAGAGAATAACGGCGGTTGTGACCAAGGCATTGGTCAATATAAAAAAACCGCTTAATTGATCAGCGACTAAAGTGACGCCGAAATTATTTAATAATTGCAGGGTTATCGGCGATTGAACTGCAAATAATAACGCCAATGCAGATCCAGCCGAAACCAGGGCGACGCCCAGTGCCAGATATCGGTCAAGTTTGGGGAACAGATAAATGCTGAACCCCACAAATAGCGGTAGTGCGATCCAGGTAATCGTTAATGTACTCATGGGGTATTGTGCTTCTTAATCTCGCTGCGTTCTAAAGTCGGATGATCCCGTGCTAGCGTCTTTTTTAAGATGATGCCGCAAAATCCGCCCAGGATGGTGGCGAATAGGCAAGCTGCTAACACGGCTATGCTTTCCGGTGAAAAGGTGCTAAAACATGTATAGCACGTTTTAATAGTGCTAAAAAAGACTGACACTATTGAAAAGTGTCAATATCAACGATAGACTCATACCACACCAACGGGTTGGTTTGAGCAGAGGATCGACATGATAAAACATGCAATAGCCAGATTAGAGAACCGATTCGTGGCAAATCAATACTTAACCTCAGCCCTGAGTCACCGAATACCGTTGGCGGATCAAGGACTGAAGACGTACCGCCGGAACCTTTCTACTCTTGCGATCAGGACAATAAAACCGTGACCATTTTGGATGTATCAACACCGTTTCAGTTGGTTGGACGGCAAGCGCAATTCCAGCGAATCATCCAGGTGTTAGCCCATGAGGGCAACCTGTTGATTGTGGGAGTACCGGGAAGTGGAAGGCGGACTTTGGTACGACGGGCGGCTCGGGAAGTTGGCGTGAAAATTCTGGAAGTTGACTGTATCCGGGTGACTGATGGTCAACGCTTTGTGCAATTGTTGTGCGAGAGCATCAATCAGACGTTTCTCAGTGCAACGGCTCACGCTCTCATGGAAGAGTGGATTGAACACAAGGCGGCTGAATTATTTGTCCTCAATAATAAAGGACGAGGTAGAGCGCAGCTAAAACCGATTCGGGCAAAGAGCCAAGAGCAGCAATGGAGAGCATTTGAGGGATTACTGGAACTCCTACAAGTATTAGCCGAATCTACGGGTGAACGGGTGGTGCTGATTTTGGAAAGCTTTCCCCACATTCGCTCTTGGGATCGCCATGGGGTGTGGGAAAATTTTTTGAAGCAAGAGATCGAGCGTCAGACTCAGGTGAGTTATGTATTGGTAGCAACGATCGCGGAAATTAGCATTCATCCTGATGAACCAGGTAATAGTTTAGAAATCGTGCAGCTTGCTCCCTTAGCAGATGATGTGGTGGCGGCTTGGGCGCAAGAAATCCTCCATGTCGAAGGGCTAACATTCGATCCGCGATCGCAAGCCTTAGAATTGTTTGTCAATGCGGTACAGGGACATTTAGGCGATGCTTCCGCACTGGTGCGACGCCTCCAGTCGGTGCGAGTGGCTGACGGATTAATTCGCGATCGCCACATCCAGCAGGCAATCCAAGATCTATTATCTGACCTATCCATGGTTTTTGAGTCATTACTGATGCTGCTTCCGGCGAATCAGGCGCATCTGTTGGAATCTTTGGCGTTAGATCCGACTGACAAGCCCCAAAGTCGCGATTATATTCACAAACATTACCTATCCAGAGGGGGAAGTCTGCAAGGTGCGATCGCGGGATTACAACACAAAGGCTTGATTTATGGCTCAGAGCAAAATTATCGACTGGCTCTGCCTCTGTTGGCGTTGTGGCT